>CAZJDU010000116.1:6899-11282 GCA_964544855.1 uncultured Nocardioides sp. | reverse complement strand
GCGGCCGCCCCGGAGCCGGACCCGACGCCGGACCCAGCGCCGGACCCAGCGCCGGCCCCAGCGCCGGACGCGGACGACGAGGCGACGCAGGTCGTCGACGCGGACACCGAGCAGGCCGACCAGGCCACCCAGTCCCTCGCGACCGAGGCCGAGAGTCCGGCGACGGATCCCGACGAGCGCACCCGGGCCGTGGCGGCCGACGACGGTGACAGCGCCGCCTCGCCGGGTCCGACGGTCAGCAGCACGGACCTGCCGACGGAGGCCGGCGCGCCGATCTTCGGCGACGACGACGTCGAGTGGTTCCAGGCGAGCCGCAACCAGCCACCGCCGCCGCCCCCGTTCGAGGAGCCGCCGGAACGTCCGCTCTTCGCCCCCGATCCGCCCGACGGTCAACCGGTGCGGCGTCCGCGCGACGACGTCCGCCACCCGCCGCGCGCCGCGTTCCCGTCCTCCCCGGCCTCGCCGGCGCCACCGCCGCCCTCGGGGCTGTGGGACTCCGACCTCACCGACACGACCGAGCAGCCGGCCGTCCCCGGACGCAGCTGGCTCCGGCTCGCGATGGTGGTCGGTACGGCGGTGCTGCTGCTGGTCGCGGTCGTGGTGGCCTTCAACCTGGGGCGCGGTCGCACCCCGCTCGGGGCCGAGCGTGAGCCGGAGCCGACCCCGACGCCGAGCCAGACCCAGCCGGCGCAGCCGATCAACCGGCTGGTGGCGACCGACCTCGACCCGTTCGGCGACCCGCCGGAGGAGAACCCCGCGTCCGCACCGCTCGCGGTCGACGGCGACCCGTCGACCACCTGGAGCACCTCGCGCTACAACGACAACTTCGACTCCGCCCGCGCGCTCAAGCCCGGTGTGGGGCTGGTCATCGACCTCGGCGAGGCCTACGAGGTGACCGACGTCGACCTGTCGTTCGTCGGGTCTCCGACCGCCGTCTCGCTCTACCTCGGCAACGACCTGCCGACCGGGGAGCCGAGCGGCCAGCCGATCGTCACCGGCACCGCGACCGGTCCGGATCTCACGCTGTCGCCGGACGGTAGCCCTCGGGGGCGATTCCTGACAGTGTGGTTGACTTCGCTCCCGCCCGTGCCCGGTGGGTTCCGGGCCGAAGTCGCAGAGGTGGTGGTCCGTGGCCGGTGAGGCGCTGCCGGTTGCCGACCAACCGACCGACGAGGCCCTGCTCGCCGCGCACGTCGCGGGCGACGCGGACGCCTTCGGGCTGCTCTTCTCCCGCCACCGCGACCGGCTGTGGGCCGTCGCGCTGCGCACGACCGGCGACCCCGAGCGCGCCGCCGACGGGCTGCAGGACGGTCTCGTGGCGGCGTTCCGCCGGGCCGACTCCTTCCGCGGTGACGCCCGGGTGACCACCTGGCTGCACCGGGTGGTCGTCAACGCCTGCCTGGACCGGCTGCGGTCCGAGCAGGTGCGCGCCGCGGACCCACTGCCCGACGACCTCGCCGACCGGGACCGCCCGGCGCGCGCGCCGGTCTCCGACGATTCCCTCGACCCGGCCGAGCACGGCATCCGCAGCGAGCGCCGCCGGCAGGTGCTCGCCGCGCTCGCCACGCTGCCGCCGGAGCAGCGTGCCGCGCTCGTGCTGGTGGACATGGAGGGCTACGCCGTCGCCGAGGTGGCCGAGATCCTCGACTGCGCGGTCGGCACCGTGAAGTCGCGCTGCGCCCGCGGCCGTGCCCGGCTCGCCACGCTGCTCCGCCCGCTGCTCGCCGAGGAGGCCGAGCCCGTTGCGGGGCGGCCGCCGGAGCGGAACCCTGACGAGATCCCGGACGTCGGATCCTTGTCGCGTCGCGGACCCCCGAGGTCCGAGACCCGACCCTGACCCTCCGACTCACCAGGACCACACCGAGTGAACTCTCCGTCCCACGACGACCAGCCCGTCGACCAGCTGTCCTCCGCCGAGGAGGAGCAGGTCCGCCGGCTCCTCGCCGACGCGCGCGCCGATGAGCCGATCCCCCAGGACGTCGCCGACCGGATGGACGCGACCCTCGCCGACCTGGGCCGGGAGCGCGAGGCCCGCCACGCCGGCGTCCCCGTCGCCGAGCGACCTGCCGGTCCGATCTCGGCGCTGTCGAGTCGACGGCGCCGGGTCGTCGGCGGCCTCGTCGCCGCCGCGGTCGTGGCGGTGGTCGGCATCGGCATCGGCCAGGTGGTCATCGGCAGCAACGAGACGCGGGAGGCAGCCACCTCGGGAGGAGCCGACCGCAGCGACACCGCACCCGAGGACGAGGCGTTGTCGGCGGAGCGCGAGGACGCCGCGGAGCCGGAGGCGGCCGTTCCGTCCGGTGCCGACGACCGCGCGTCCGGCTCCCTGCGGGCCGTCGACGTGCGCAAGGTCGACCAGCCGATCCCGGTGGTCGGCGCCGATCGCCTGCACCGTGACGCACTTCGGGTCCGACGTGATCTCGTCCCGGCCGGGGGTGCCCGGGCCGCGCTCTACGACGGAACGCTGGTGATCTCCCCGGTGGGATTCAAGTGCGCGTCCGCCGTCTGGGGCGACGGCACCCTCGTCGGGGTCGAGTACGACGGCCGTCTCGCGATGCTCGCCTATCGTGAGCCCACCGGCGAGCAGCAGGTCGCCGAGGTGCTCCAGTGCGGCACCGGTGACCTGCTCCGGTCGACCAGCATCCCCGCCCCGTAGCCTCGGCTGCGCCGGCGGCCCCGGGAGGGGCCGTGGCGGCCGGGATGGAATGCCTGCGCCTACGATGCGGTTCAACCGTCGACACCCGCACGTGGGCATTTCCAAGGAGCTGACTTCATGTCCGACACCGAGCCGCGCAACGTCATCATCATCGGTTCCGGCCCGGCCGGCTACACCGCCGCGCTCTACAACGCCCGTGCCAGCCTGGAGCCGCTGGTCTTCGAGGGCTCCGTCACCGCGGGCGGTGCGCTGATGAACACGACCGAGGTGGAGAACTTCCCCGGCTTCCGCAACGGCATCCAGGGCCCGGACCTGATGGACGAGATGCGCGCCCAGGCGGAGCGGTTCGGCGCCGAGCTGGTGGCCGACGACGTCGTGGAGGTCGACCTGTCCGGTGAGGTCAAGGTCGTCAAGACCGCGACGGACACCCACACCGCCCGGTCGGTGATCCTCGCGACGGGCTCGAGCTACCGCAAGCTCGGACTCCCCAACGAGGAGACCCTGTCGGGCCGTGGTGTCTCCTACTGCGCGACCTGCGACGGGTTCTTCTTCCGCGAGCAGCACATCGCGGTGGTCGGCGGCGGCGACTCGGCCGTGGAGGAGGCGACCTTCCTGACCCGGTTCGGCTCGAAGGTCTCCCTCATCCACCGCCGAGACGAGCTGCGTGCGTCGAAGATCATGCAGGAGCGCGCGTTCGCCGACCCCAAGCTCGACCTCGTCTGGAACGCCGAGGTCGCCTCGATCAACGGTGAGGAGTCGCTGGAGTCGCTGACCCTGCGCGACACGGTCACCGGCGAGACCCGCGACCTGGCGGCCACCGGCCTGTTCATCGCGATCGGGCACGAGCCGCGCTCCGAGCTCCTGACCGGGCAGGTCGACCTCGACGAGAACGGCTACGTCCTCGTCAACCACCCGTCGACGGCGACCAACCTCGACGGCGTCTTCGCCTGTGGCGACCTGGTCGACCACCACTACCGCCAGGCGGTCACCGCGGCCGGCACCGGCTGCTCCGCGGCTCTGGACGCCGAGCGCTACCTCGCCGCCCTGGACCACGCCGCCTCCTCGGCGGGCTCGGCGGCCGAGACCGAGGCCGAGGTGTCGGAGACCATCGGTCAGCCGGCGACCGCCTGAGCGTCCTCGCGCGAGACCTCCGCCCCAGGAACAATGACCCGTGACTCGGTGTTGACCGAGCACAGGCTTCCGACCCACGACAGACCCACTCGAAAGGACGACCCATCGTGGCCAACATCGCAGCAGTGACCGACGCCGAGTTCGAGACCGAGGTGCTCAAGTCCGACAAGCCGGTCCTCGTCGACTTCTGGGCCGAGTGGTGCGGACCGTGCCGGCAGGTGGCGCCGATCCTGGAGGAGCTCGCTGGCGAGCACGGGGAGAAGATCGAGTTCAAGAAGATGAACGTCGACGAGAACCCCGTCACCCCGGCGTCGTACCGGGTCACCGGCATCCCCACGATCAACGTCTACCAGGGTGGCGAGGTCGTGCGCACGATCGTCGGCGCCCGTCCGAAGGCGGCGCTGCTCACCGAGATCGGCGAGTTCATCTGACCGCCCCGCGGTGCTGCGAGGAACGAGCAGCACCGCGGACCAGGCGGGCAGGTCGAGTAGCGGCGCGAGCGAGGAACGAGGTCGCGACCCGCGTACCGAGACCATCCGCCCCGCGGACCAGGCGGGCAGGTCGAGTAGCGGCGCGAGCGAGGAACGAGGTCGCGA
>CAZJDU010000116.1:0-6799 GCA_964544855.1 uncultured Nocardioides sp. | reverse complement strand
CCCGCGTACCGAGACCATCCGCCCCGCTGCGACCAGCACTGATCAGACGTGCAGCTCCCGGCTCGCCGGAGCCGCCGGGGTCGGCGGCTGGGCGGGCCGGACCGCACCGACGAGCTTCTCCAGCGCGGCCTCCACCTCGGTACGCCAGGTGACGAGGTTGCGCAGCTCCATCCGCATCCGCGGGGTCCGCGGGTGCGGTCGGTGCGTTTTGAAGCCGACGCGGGCCAGGAACTCCGCCGGCAGCAGGCACGGGCTGCGGCCTCGCTGGTCGGCGAAGGCCTCGACCGCCTTCACCCCGGCGCGACCCGCCAGGTCGCGTGCCATGCCCTGGACCAGCAGCCGACCGAGCCCGCCGCCGGCGTACTCCTCGGCGACGCGGCCGGTCGTCAGCAGCACGGCGTCGGGGGAGACCGGCGCCGTCGGGAAGGCGTCCGCGCCCGGGACGTACGCCGGCGGCGCGTAGCAGAGGTAGCCGACCACCTCGTCGTCCACCAGCGCGACCCGGCCGCACGACCCCCACTCGCGCAGCACCTCGGAGGCCCAGGACTCCTTCACCCCCCGGCAGGTCTCCGGGTCGGTGAGCCGCTCCCGCCGGACCGGGTCGAGCTCCCAGAACAGGCACGAGCGACACGGCACCTCGAGCGCCGCGAGGTGGTCGACGGTGAGCGGGGCGGTGGTGCGGGACACGTCTCCTCCGCCTCGATCGTAGGCCACCACAGGCCAGTCGTGGCGGACTGGACGTTGGTGCACCCGCGCGGTGCTGAGAGGATGTCGCCGTGCGCAAGATCCGTCAGAGCCAGAAGCTCCGCGGCGTCCGGTACGACGTCCGCGGCCCGATCCTCACCGAGGCCCACCGCCTCGAGGCCGAGGGCCACCGCATCCTGAAGCTGAACATCGGCAATCCGGCTCCGTTCGGGTTCGAGGCGCCGGAGGCGATCCTCGCCGACGTGACCCACCACCTGCCCGAGTCGCAGGGCTACAGCGACTCGCAGGGCATCTACCCGGCACGCACGGCGGTCGCGCAGTACTACCAGTCCCGCGGGCTGAAGGACACCGACGTCGAGGACGTCTTCATCGGCAACGGCGTGTCCGAGCTGATCTCGATGGTGCTCCAGGCCTTCGTCGACGACGGCAACGAGATCCTGGTGCCCGCTCCCGACTACCCGCTGTGGACCGGTGCGGTCACGCTCTCCGGTGGCACGCCGGTGCACTATCGCTGCGACGAGGACAACGGCTGGATGCCGGACCTCGCCGACATCGAGTCGAAGATCACCGAGAACACCCACGCCCTGGTGATCATCAACCCCAACAACCCCACGGGTGCCGTCTACAGCAAGGAGATGGTGGCGGCGCTGGTCGACATCGCCCGGCGCCACGATCTCGTCGTCTTCGCCGATGAGATCTACGAGAAGATCCTCTTCGACGACGCCGTGCACCACCACGCCGCCGCAGCAGCCGGCTCCGACGTCCTCTGCCTGACCTTCAGCGGCCTCTCCAAGGCCTACCGGGTCTGCGGCTACCGCGCGGGCTGGGTGATGATCTCCGGGCCGCAGGAGATCGCGGAGGAGTTCCTCGAGGGCCTGACGCTGGTGGCCAACATGCGGATGTGCGCCAACGTGCCCGCCCAGCACGCGATCCAGACCGCGTTGGGCGGCTACCAGTCGATCAACGAGCTGATCGTCCCGGGTGGCCGGTTCTACGAGCAGTCGATGCTCGCCGACCGGATGCTCAACGAGATCCCGGGCGTGACGTCGGTCCGGCCCCGAGGAGCCCTCTACTGCTTCCCCCGGCTCGATCCGGAGGTCTACCACATCACCGACGACGAGCAGTTCGTCATCGAGCTGCTCCGTGCCAAGAAGATCCTGGTCACCCACGGCACCGGGTTCAACTGGCCCGAGCCTGACCACTTCCGGCTGGTGACGCTGCCCGACGTCGAGGTCCTCGAAGAGGCCATCGGCCGCATCGCGGACTTCCTCGCCACCCGCCGCTGACCAGTTGGTGGCGCCCCGCGAGCGCGTGCCCCGCCACCACTACCGTTGAGGCTGCCCAACCGCACGCCTCGGCCCGGTCCGCCGGCCGGCCCTCGAACGGAGCATCATGCGCGACTACACCTATCCCGCCGTCATCGTCACCGCCAAGGCGGCGTTCAAGCTCCTCGGGCAGCGCTTCCAGATGAGCGGGACCGAGCGCGTGCCCCGCGAGGGCGGCGTGTTGCTGGCGTTCAACCACGTGTCCTACGTCGACTTCATCTACGGCGGCCTCGCGGCGAACCCGTCCGGTCGGCTGGTGCGCTTCATGGCGAAGCGGGAGGTCTTCGACCATCCGGTGGGTGGGCCGGTCATGCGGTCCTTCCACCACATCTCCGTGGACCGCGCGGACGGCGAGGCCTCGGCGCGACAGGCGATCGACTACCTCCGGGCGGGGGAGGCGGTCGGCATCTTCCCGGAGGCGACGATCTCGCGCGCCATGGAGCCCAAGGAGTTCAAGACCGGCGCTGTGCGCATCGCGGCGGCGGCCGGCGTCCCGCTGGTCCCGGTAGCGCTCTGGGGCACGCAGCGGATGCTGACCAAGGACCACCCGCGCGACTTCTCCCGGGGCACGACGATCGGCATCAAGGTCGGCGAGCCGATGCACCCCACGGCCGCCGACGCTGCCGCCGAGACCGCCGAGCTGCGGTCCCGGGTCACCTCGCTGGTCGAGGACCTGGTGGGGGAGTATCCCGCCGCCGAGCAGCCACCGGGGTCCTGGTGGGTCCCTGAGCGGCTCGGCGGCCGTGCGCCCAGCCTGGACGAGGCGGCTCGGCTCGACGCGGAGGAGAAGCGGGAGCGGGCCCGCCGCCGTGCCGCGCGAAAAGCGAACAAGTCGACGAGTTGATTCATCGCTTCATCGACAGATCGTTTTGTCGACAAAGTCGCAGTGGCGGTGGTCGGCGCGAGGTGGATCGTCACAAGAGAATCGGTCGCGTTCGGGCCCGGAACCCGACCGGTTCTCTTGTGAGGATCGCCAACGACACCACGGTGGTTGCGGCGCGAAGGCCGCCAGGGCCTGAGCCTCGTCACCACCGCCGGTGCCGGACGAGCGCGGTCAGCCCTTGTCGATCAGGTCGACGATCCGCTGCAGGTCGTCCAGCGTGGCGAACTCGACGCTGATCTTGCCCTTGCTCTTGCCGAGCGAGACCTTGACCCGGGTCTCGAGCCGGTCCGCGAGCCGGTCGGAGAGCTCGGTGAGCCCCGGGGCCACCGGCTTGGGCGTCGGCCGCTTCGGCGACTTCTCGTCGGCACCGGTCTCGCCCAGCGCGACGAGCTCCTCCAGGCCGCGCACGCTGATGCCCTCCGAGACCACGCGCTGCGCCAGCCGGTCCTGGGCGGCGCTGTCGGTGACGGCGAGCAGCGCGCGGGCGTGACCGGCTGAGAGCACCCCCGCGGCGACCCGACGCTGCACCTCGGGTCCGAGCTTGAGCAGGCGCAGCGTATTGCTGATCTGGGGCCGGGAGCGGCCGATCCGGTGGGCGAGCTGGTCGTGGGTGCAGTCGAAGTCCTCGAGCAGCTGCTGGTAGGCCGAGGCCTCCTCGAGCGGGTTCAGGTTGGAGCGGTGCAGGTTCTCCAGCAGCGCGTCGCGCAGCATGTCGCTGTCGTCGGTGTCGCGCACGATGACCGGGATCGAGTCGAGCCCGGCCTCCTGGACCGCCCGCCAGCGGCGCTCGCCCATCACGAGCTCGTAGTCCTCGCCGACGCGGCGGACCACCACGGGCTGGAGCAGCCCGATCTCACGGACGGAGTGGACCAGCTCGGCCATCTCCTCCTCGTCGAACACCTGCCGCGGCTGCACCCGGTTGGGCATGATCCGCTGCGGGTCGACCTCGGTGAAGTAGGCACCGTCCACCGGCACGAGCTCCGGCCCGCTCGGCGTACCTGTGGCGTTCCCGTCGGCCGCTCCGATCTCGGCGCCGACAGGGGAGGGGGCCGACCCATCCATCACCGGCGTCGCCGCCGCCACCGCGGCGGGCGCCACCGGACCGGCACCGATGCCACCCTCGGGCTCGGTGGGGATGAGCGCTCCGAGACCACGCCCGAGGCCGCGGGGCTGCTTCTTCTTGGTCATCGGCGTACTCCTCGCTTGGCGATCTCCCGAGCAGCCTCCAGATAGCTCATCGCGCCGGAGGAGGCCGGGTCGTAGGTCATCACGGTCTGTCCGTACGACGGCGCCTCCGAGACCCGGACCGACCGCGGGATCGCCGTGTCGATCACCTGGGTGCCGAAGTGCTCGCGCACCTCGTGCGCGACTCCGTGCGCCAGCCGGGTCCGCGAGTCGTACATCGTCAGCACGATGGTCGTGACGGCGAGCTCCGGGTTCAGGTGGGCGCGCACCATGTCCACCGTCGCGAGCAGCTGACCGAGGCCCTCGAGTGCGTAGTACTCCGCCTGGATCGGGATCAGCATCTCCTCGCCGGCGACCAGCGCGTTGAGGGTCAGCAGGCCGAGCGACGGCGGACAGTCGATGAAGACGTAGTCGTAGCGCTCCTCGCCGACCTCCGCGGCGGTCCCGATGGCGGGATGCGCGGCGATCGCCTTCTTCAGCCGGCCCTCACGCGCCACGACGCTGACGAGCTCGATCTCGGCGCCAGCCAGGTCGATCGTCGCCGGGACCACCGACAGTCGGGGGAGATCCGGGCAGGACCGGATCATCTCGGTCATCGGTGTCCCGTCGACCAGGAGCTCGTAGGTCGACGTGACGCCCTGCTGGTGCTCCACGTTCAGGGCCGTCGAGGCGTTCCCCTGCGGGTCGAGGTCGATCACCAGGACCCGTTGACCGAGCTGCGTCAGCGCGGCCGCGAGGTTGACGGTCGACGTGGTCTTGCCGACGCCGCCCTTCTGGTTCGCGACCACGAACACGCGGGTAGCGTCCGGCCGCTCGACCGGCGGCAGGCCGGCGCGGGCCAGCACGGACTGCTGCGCCTCGTAGGCCAGTGGCGTGAGCTGGTCGAGCTCGGCTGCGGCATGGTCGGCGAAGTCGCTCGCTGTCGGCGGGCGATAGCTGACGGTTTCACGTGGAACATCACCGCCGGTTTCACGTGAAACCGGCTCGTCGTCGTACTCGTCCCGCACGGGACCCCCCTGTGGATAACTCGGCCCAGTCTGTGGACGCCCCCGCTCAGGAGGCCGCATCGGGTCGGTGGAAAACTCCGGATCAGGCCGCTCCATCACATCGTCCTCCTCATGGACTCAACCCGCGGTGCTCCCGACTACACCACCGTGACAGAGGCGTCGGCTCAGCCTCGGGAACGGCGCCCGGACCGACGGCGACCGCGGCGACCCGTACCCGAAGACCGCAACGATACTCGGCTCGGGTCCGCCCAGGTAACCCGGATCAGGTGGGTCTCCTCGACGCCCTCGACGTCCGTGCCCACCCTCGAGACCACCGGCGCGGAGCACCCCATCCGCGCCAGCTCGTCCCGGGCCTGCGCTGCCTCGTCCGATGCGGAGGACCCCTTCATCGCGATCAGCGCGCCATCCGGAGCGACCAGTGGCAGGCACCACCGAGCGAGCTTCGGCAGGGCAGCGACGGCTCGCGCGGTGACCACGTCGAAGCGACGATCCGCCGGCATCTCCTCAGCGCGACTCCGGACCACCTCGACGTTGTCGAGGCCGAGCTCCCCAGCGACCTCCTCGAGGTAGGTCACGCGGCGCAACAGCGACTCGATCAGCGTCACCCGCAGATCCGGACGCGCGATCGCGAGCACCACGCCGGGGAGCCCGGCACCGCTACCGACGTCGGCCACGGTGGCCCCGACGGAGATCTCAGGGGCGAGCAGCGCGCAGTTGAGCAGGTGGCGATCCCAGAGCCGCGGGACTTCACGCGGGCCGATCAGGCCGCGCTCGACGCCCGCCGTCGCCAGGCTCCCGGCGTACTGCTCGACGACAGCCAGCCGATCGGGGGCGAAGAGGTCAGCGGCTGCGGCGGGCGCCGGCTCAGGTGCCGGTTTCACGTGAAACGTCAGTCGGTCGGCGGGAGTACGACGACGTACCGCCGCGGCTCGACACCCTCCGACTCCGACTCGAGGCCGGCCGCGGCGACAGCGTCGTGAACGATCTTGCGCTCGAACGGCGTCATCGGATCCAGCGAGGCGGGCTCGCCGGACTCCTTCACCCGGGCAGCGGTCTCCGCCCCCAGGGCGGTCAGTCGCGAGCGCTTGTCGGCGCGGAAGCCCGAGACGTCGAGCATCAGCCGCGACCGCTCACCAGTCTCCCGATACACCGCGAGCCGGGTGAGTTCCTGCAACGCCTCGAGGACCTTCCCGTCCGAGCCCACCAGCTGGGTCAGGTCCGCACCCACGATCGAGACGGCCGCACGATCCGCCTCCACGTCGATGTCGAGATCGCCGTCGAGGTCAGCGATGTCCAGCAGCTCCTCGAGGTAGTCCGCGGCGACGTCGCCCTCGCGCTCCAGCCGAGCGACGAACCGGGAGGTGTCCGTCTCGCCCGACTCGGCGGGGGAGTCCGCCGGGACCGTTGCGTCCTCAGGGGCAGCGTCCGAGCCTGCGTGCTCCGACTCCGCCGGGACGTCCGTGGCCATCGCGTCGACCTCTGCGTTCACTTCTTGCCTCCCTTGTTTCGGCTCGAGGAGCCGCTGCTCCCGGAGCCCGATGACTTCTGCTTGCCCTGGCCGTTGGCGCCCTTGCCCGAGCCACCGGAGCTCTTGCCGCCCGAGCCCTTCGCCTGGCCACCAGAGCCCTTCGCCTGACCGCCCGAGCCCTTCGCCTGACCGCCCGAGCCCTTCGCCTGACCGCCCGAGCCCTTCG
>CAZJDU010000115.1:8012-11358 GCA_964544855.1 uncultured Nocardioides sp. | reverse complement strand
CTGACCACCGAGCCCCGACACCCCGCCCACCGGCGGGGCCATCGGCATGCTCGTGACGCCCTCGATCCGCGTCGGAAGGCGGGCGAGCGCCCCGACCGCCTGAGAGGTTCCGCGGGTACCTCTGTTACGGCGCCACCTGGCGCAGCGCACCGGGGCGACGGCCGGCGAGCCGGTCCAGAGCGGATGCGGAGGCGGCGTCGGCCGGCAGATGGGCGACCAGCCACAGCGTCTCGCCGTAGGACAGCACCTGCGGGTCCACCCGGACCGGTCCGACACCCGGATGGCGGAACTCCCACGGCCGCGTCAGCGCCGAGCCGGTGGGGCGGCGATCCCAGCGGTCCGCGAACTCCGCACCCGCGACTCCGGTGAGCTCGCCGACCAGGTCGCCGACGTCCGGACCATGGCCGTGTTGATGCAGCCACGCCACCTGGGCGTCGGCGAACGTGCCCCACTCCCCGACCGCCTCTCGAGCCCGCGGGTCCTTGAAGGCGTAGCGGAGCAGGTCCGGCGGGTCGAGGTCCAGCACGCCGAGCGGCCGCAGCAGCCGGTCGAGGCTCTCGGTCCAGGCCAGCATCTCGGTACGCCGACCCACGATGGCGGCCGGTGTCGGCTCGAGGCGCTCCAGCAGCGCCACCAGTCCCGTCGGGATGTCGACGGGGTCCGGGCAGTTCGCAGCGCAGACCAGCTCGGTGCCCTGACTGATCGCCACCAGGTGGTGCAGGTGCAGCCGGTCGTCGGCACCGAGCCGCAGCGCGTCGGCGACCGCCGCGACCACCTGGGTCGACGGTCGCCGGTCGCGTCCCTGCTCGAGCCGGGTGAGGTACTCGACGCTGATCCCCGCCAGCGTCGCGACCTCCGCCCGCCGCAGCCCCGGCGTACGACGGCGCGCGCCCCGTGGCAGCCCGACGTCCTCGGGCCGCACCGACTCCCGCCGGCTCCGCAGGAAGCTGCCCAGCTCGCCCTCGATCACCCCACCATTGTCATCCCCGCAGCAACCCGGATGGTGTCCCTCTGAGGGCCACCCTCGGCGCGGCCTCCCTGTTGCGATCGCGGCACACCAACCTGGAGTCATGACTCATCACGACACCCTGAAGATCGCCATCCTCGTCGGAAGCAACCGCCCGGGCCGCCGCGCCGCGGCCGTCGCCGCCTGGGTCCGGGCCATCGCCGACCAGCACGGCGGGGCGACGTACGACGTCCTCGACCTCGCCGACCACCCGCTGCCGTTCTTCGATGAGGAGGTGCCGCCCATCATCGGCGCCTACCAGCAGCCGCACACCCTGGCCTGGGCCGCGACCATCGCGCAGTACGACGCGTTCGTCGTGATCGCGCCGGAGTACAACCACTCGATCTCGGCCGTCCTGAAGAACGCGATCGACTACCTCTACGCCGAGTGGAACGACAAGGCCGTCGGCGTGGTCGCGTACGGCGCCGAGGGCGGCACCCGTGCGGTCGAGCACCTGCGGCAGATCTTCGGCGAGCTCCAGGCCGCCGTGGTCCGCCAGCACGTCGCCGCCTCGCTCTACCTGGACTTCGAGGACTTCGTGCGGTTCGAGCCGCGCCCCGAGCTCGAGGCGTACCTGCAAACGCTGCTCGACCAGGTCATCTCCTGGGGCGGTGCGCTGCGCGGTGTCCGCCTGGACCGCGAGACCGAAACAGTGGCCTGACCGGACGTCTCGTAGCGTGTCCGATCGTGGAGCATCACACCCCGGGTTACGTCACCGGCCTGCGCCGCAAGATCGGCACCGACCCGATCATCATGGTCTGCGGCTGCTGTGCCGTCCTCGACGACCACGGCCGGGTGCTGCTCCAGCAGCGTGGCGACCCCGCGAGCCGCCCGTGGGGACTGCCCGGCGGGGCGATGGAGCTCGGGGAGGACATCGAGCGGGCCGCGGTGCGGGAGACGCTGGAGGAGACCGGTCTCCACGTCCGGGCCGAGGACCTGGTCGGCGTCTACTCCCACGACCAGCACACCTACGACAACGGAGACGTGGTGCAGCCGGTGGTCACCCTCTTCACGGCATCGGTCGTGGCCGGCGCGCTCACCTCGGACGGCATCGAGACCCTCGACCTCGGCTGGTTCGCCCTCGACGACCTGCCCGAGCCGCTCTTCGCCCCGCACCGGCGGATGCTCGCCGACCTCGTGGCGGGACGCCGCGGCACCTGGGGTTGAGGCCCGCGGTCAGCCGGCCACGGTGGCCGGCTCACCCAGGAGGCGCCGTACGGCGAGCGCGGCGGCGCGACCACCACGGTTGCCGCCGATCGTGCTCGCCGACGGCCCGTAGCCCACGAGCTGCACCCGAGCGTCGGCCGCCGCCGTGACCGAGGTCTGCACGTCGCGGCCACCGGGCAACAGCGCGATGCCGCCGTGCGGGCTGCGCAGGTGGAGCGGCGCGAGGTGCGCGACGGCCGGCCGGAACCCGGTCGCCCACAGGATCGCGTCGACCGGCTCGAACGACCCATCGGCCCACCGCACGCCGTCCGGCTCGATCCGATCGAACATCGGCAGGCGGCGGTCGTAGACGCCCAACCGCGCCGCCTGCTGCTCCTGCGGCCGCAGCGCCAGCCCGGTCACACCGACGACGCTCGCGGGTGGCAGTCCGGCGCGCACCCGCTGCTCGACCAGCGCGATCGCGTCGCGCCCGGTGCGCTCGTCGAAGTCCTCGCGCCACACCGGCTCCCGACGCGTCACCCACAGCACGTCGGTCACCGGCGCCAGCTCGCCGAGGAACTGCACCGCCGACGCGCCACCACCGACCACCAGCACCCGTCGTCCGGCGAAGTGCTCGGCACCGGGGTAGTCCACGGTGTGCAGCTGCTCGCCGGTGAAGGCCGCGGCGCCCGGGTAGGACGGCACGAACGGCCGGCTCCACGTGCCGGTGGCGTTGATCAGGGTCCGGGTGTGCCAGCGGCGCTCCCCGGCGTGCACGACGAGCAGCTCGCCGTCGTCGGTGACCCGGTCCACGCGGACCGGTCGCACCACCGGCAGGTCGTGCTCGCGCTCATAGCGGGCGAACCACTCCGGGAGGACCTGGTTGGCCGGTGCCTCCGACCGGTCGGGTGCTGGCGCGTCGGGCAGGTCGGCGACACCGTGCACGTCCTGCATCGACAGGCTGTTCCACCGGTGCTGCCAGGCGCCGCCGGAGCCGGCGTCCGCGTCCAGGACGAGGTGGTCGATGCCCAGCCGCCGGAGGTGGTACGACGCCGACAGTCCGGCCTGTCCGGCGCCGATCACGATCGCGTCCCACACCTGCATGCCGGGTCAACAACCGTGACGGTGACTTCATGCCCGAGGAAGCCCGCGGTGGTTTCGAGGCTCGCACGCTCGCACCTCAACCACCGTGGG
>CAZJDU010000115.1:0-7912 GCA_964544855.1 uncultured Nocardioides sp. | reverse complement strand
GCACGCTCGCACCTCAACCACCGTGGGCCAGCGTCGCCACCCGGGCGAGCAGCAGCTGCCGCTCGCCATCGGTCAGCGGCACCTCGAGCTCGTCCAGCCAACGCGGCAGCTCGCCCGGCTCCAGCGGTCGGTGCTCGGTCGGCACGCCGGGCCGCCGGATCGTCACACTGTCGTGCGTGACGGTGACGTGCCGCCCGGGCAGGTGACGGGCGACCATCAGTCCGCGACGGAAGTGCGACGTCGGGAACGTGCTGGTGTAGTGGTGCCCGATCACGACGTCGACGGGGCGCACCGGCAGCTCGTCGGTGGTATGGGTGATCTCCCAGCCGCCCTCACGCCGCCGCCACAGCTCCCACGCGCCCTCGTCGTTGTGGCGGATCCGGTAGCCCCAGCCGCGCTGGTCGCTCTCGGCACCGTCGGCCAGCCTCACCGGATGCAGCAGGCTCATGCCGAACCCGGGGTCGCAGAGCAGCCGCTCACCGTCCCAGCGCACCTCGACGACCATATGGGTGCGGCCCTGCTGGGAGCCGTCGGCCGGGTCGCCGACCCGCCCGAGGTGGCGTCGTACGTCATAGCCGAGGCGGCCCAGCGCGGCGGCGAGGATCGTCGCGTGCTCGAAGCAGTAGCCGCCGCGGCCGCGGTCCACGAACTTCTCCCCCACCGCGTCGATCCCGACGCCCGGATGCTGGTCGAGCAGCACGTCGACGTTGTCGAACGTGAAGGCCCGCACGTGTGCCTCGTGCAGCTCGGCCAGCGCCTCCCGGCTCGGCTCCCTCGCGGGGATGCCGAGCCGGGCGAGGTAGCCGTCGAGGTCGAGCCGGTCGACGCTCCAGGGATCGGTCACCATGACGGTCTCAAGCCCGGCGGAGCGCGGTCTCTTCCGTGAGGTGCCCGAGCTTGTGGGGATTGCGCACGGCGTAGATGCCGACGATCCGGTCACCCTCGAACGCCAGGCTGATCACGGTGTCGAGGTCGCCCCCGACATCCATGCGCGCCCCGGGCTCGCCGTTGACCGACATCGGTGTCAGCTGCGCACCCTCCGGCATCCGACCGGCGAACACGCCGAGCACCCGGCCGACGACGTCGGCGCCGAAGAGCGGTGCCCGCGCAGCCGTGGCCACGCCGCCACCGTCGGCGACCAGCACGACGTCCGGTGCGAGCACGTCCATCAGGCCCTGGATGTCGCCCGTGCTCAGCGCCGCCACGAACCGCGCCACCACCTGCTCCTGCTCGACCCGGTCCACCTCCATCCGCGGTCGTCGAGCGCTGACGTGGTCGCGGGCCCGCCGTGCGATCTGACGTACGGCGGCCGGCGTCTTGTCCACAGCGGCCGCGATCTCGTCGTACGGCGTCTCGAAGACCTCGCGCAGCACGAAGACGACGCGCTCGGTCGGCCCGAGCGTCTCCAGCACGGTCAGCAGTGCCATCGACACGCTCTCGGCCAGCTCGACGTCCTCGGCGACGTCGGGGCTGACGAGCAGCGGCTCCGGCAGCCACTCACCGACGTAGTCCTCCTTGCGCCGGGCGAGCGTGCGCAGCCGGTTGAGCGCCTGCCGGGTGACGATGCGCACCAGGTAGGCCCGCGGGTCCCGGATCTCACCGGCGTCGACGTCGGCCCACCGCAGCCAGGCCTCCTGCACCACGTCCTCGGCGTCGGCGGCGGAGCCGAGCATCTCGTAGGCGACGGTGAAGAGCAGGCTGCGGTGGGTGACGAACGGGTCGTCGCTCATGAGGCGGACGATACCGCTGGCCGGACGGTCGGCTCGGCAAACGGCTTCAGGCCGCAGGCCGCGGCGAAGCCGTCGGACTCGATGCCCAACGCGACGTTGGGCCGGGT
This sequence comes from uncultured Nocardioides sp., assembly GCA_964544855.1. Lineage (GTDB taxonomy): Bacteria > Actinomycetota > Actinomycetes > Propionibacteriales > Nocardioidaceae > Nocardioides. The sequence goes on along the minus strand of CAZJDU010000115.1, from coordinate 6,075 downwards.
GGTGAAGTTGGCGAACGCGACGACCGCGGTGAGCTCGACCAGAGCGGCGTCACCGAGCTGGTCGCGCAGCCTCGCGACCAGCTCGTCCGAGACCGTCACGGGGGTCTGGCTCATGCCCTCCGCATAGGCCATCACGTCCCGCTCCAGCGGCGTGAACACCTCCGATTCCCGCCACCGGGGCACCTCGCGCGCCTTGTCCATGTCGATGTCCTTGTTGCGCGCCTCGAAGTAGTTGAAGTCGAGGCACCAGGTGCAGCCGACGTACGACGCGACCGCCATGTGCGCGAACGTCTTGAGGCCCTCGTCGCACTCGTCCCACTTCTTCAGCTTGCCGCCGATCCCGGCCATGCCCATCAGCACCTTCTGGTTGTGCCAGTAGACGCCGACCGACGACGGCACCTGGCCGAGGGTCTTCTTCATCATCCGCTTCAGCAGGGCGCCTTTGAGGCCGGTGATCTCGGCCGGGGGGATCCGGGGCACGCTCATCTCGTCTCCTTGTGAGGATGTCTGTCGTCCTTCGACATGGAGACACCGACCGCGCCCCGGATGTGACACCCGGACGTCGGCAGGCTGGACCGCCCGTCAGCCCTGCGTCCCGACGCCGCGGGTCGCCGCCCAGGCCGCGACCTGGGTGCGGGAGGCGAAGCCCAGCTTGGCCAGGATCCGCTCGACATGGCCCTCGACGGTGCGGTTCGAGATCACCAGGCGCTCGGCGATCGCCTTGTTCGACAGTCCGGACGCGATCAGGTCCGCCACCTGTCGTTCCCGCCTCGTCAGCGGCCCCGGGACCGGTTCGGCCGGCTCGGGCGTCCTGCCCGAGGCGAGACCGAGCTCCACCGCGCCTCGACGGTCCAGGTGCCGGTGCTCGGAGCGCGCGGCGGCGACCTGCTCGGCGCCCATGCGCTCGGCGATCTGCGCGTCCATCATGCGACCGTCCTCGGTGATGTGCGGGCCGAACGCCTCGATCGCGGTGCCCAACGACGCCCACACCGCGGCCGCACCGCCGTGGAGGGCTGCGGCGCCCGCGGGGTCGTCCTCGGAGCAGGCGATCCAGGACAGCAGCTCCAGCGTGAGCGCGATGCAGATCCCGTCGCGGAACTCCCGCTGCAGCTCCAGCGCCGCGACCGCCGCGTCGCGAGCGGCGGCCAGGTCCCCCTGGTGCCAATGACTGATGCCGGTCACCCAGAGTGAGTAGGCCCGGCACCACTGCTCGCCGCGCTGGTCGCTGAGTGCCAGCACCCGGTCGCAGGTGGTCAGCGCCTCCCCGGGCTCACGCCGGTAGGTCTGCGCCATCGCGAGCTGGAAGAGCGCGATCTCGACGGACGCGACGTCACCAGCGGGCTCGAGCACGGCGATCGCCCGCCGGTAGGACGCCACGGCAGCGTCCAGCTCGCCGCTGAAGAGCTGCCGCAGTGCCGTCCACAGGTCCACATGGCCACGCAGCACCTCGTCCCCGATGCTGTCGGCGACGCTCCGACAGGCGCGCAGGTGGGCCGCGGCGACGGCACGGTCCCCTTGGATGAGCGCGACCCACGCCGCCACCGACAGCGCGGCCCCCCGGTGAGCCGTCGGTGCGTCGTCGAGCTCCAGGATCCGCTCGAGCCACCTCCGGCCGTCGCTCAGGAAGCCACCGGCGATCCAGTGGTAGCGCAACAGCGAGGCCAGCTCGGCGGCCTGCTCGACCTCACCCGGCGTCGTCGTGGACCACTCGAGCGCGGCGAGTAGGTTCGCGTGATCTCTGCGCATCGCGGCGAGCGCGTCCGGCTGGCCCGGCCCGCACCAGTGCGCGACCATCTCACTCGCTCGCGCCAGGTAGTGGTTCCGATGGCGGCGCCGCACCTGGTCGCGCTCGCCCCGCTCGTCCAGCCGATGCGCGCCGTACTCCCGCATCGTGACCAGCATCCGATAGCGCATCCCCTTGCCTGCCTGCTCCGAGAGCACGATCGACTTCGCCACCAGCCGATCGAGCACATCGAGGACCGACGTCGCGGCCAGCTCGCCGTCGCCGCCGACGGCCTCGGCCGCCTCGAGGTCGAAGCCGCCCGGGAACACCGCCAGTCGGGCCCACAGCAGGCGCTCCTCGGACGAGCACAGGTCGTGGCTCCAGTCGACCAGATCCCACAGGGTGCGATGGCGTGGGAGCTCATCCCGGGTGCCGCCGGTCAGCAGCAGGAACCGCTCGTCGAGCCGGTCGACGATCTGGGCCACCGACAGGCTGCGCAGCCGGGCCGCGGCGAGCTCGATGGCCAACGGCATGCCGTCCAGCCGGGTGCAGAGCTCGACCACGTCGCGCCGGTTGTCGTCGGTGATCGTGAAGTCGGGGCTGTACTGCCGTGCACGGTCCACCAGCAGGTGGACGGCTTCGGACGCTGCGATATCTCGGTCGTCGGCCGCCGCGGCCGGCAGGCCGAGCGGCGGCACCGGAAACATCTGCTCGCCCGCCAGTCCGAGCGGCTCGCGGCTCGTGGCCAGCACCCGCAGCCCTGCTACCGACGCGAGCAGCTCGCCGACCAGTGCGGCCGCCGCGTCGAGCACGTGCTCGCAGTTGTCGACCACCAGCAGCATCTCTCGGCCCGCCAGATGGCGAACCACTCGGTCGACCGGCCTGCGGGTCGACTGGTCGGGCACGCCGAGAGCGGCCGCGGTCGCGGCGGCCACCTCCGCCCCGACGTCGAGCGTGGCCAGCTCCACGACCGTCACGCCGTCCGGGAACGCCCGGGTGGTGCGGTCCGCGAGCTCGAGTGCGAGCCGGGTCTTGCCCACGCCGCCCGTGCCGGTCAGCGTCACCAGTCGCGACCGGCCGAGGAGGTCCTGCGCCTCGCTGAGCGCGTCGAACCGGCCGACGAAGCTGGTGAGCGCGCGGCCGGGAAGGGTCATGGCGGGCAGAGTACGGCGACGACTCGCAGGTGACCAGCGTCACATACCCGTGGGATCACCCCATTCGGCCGCACGGCGAGGAGCGGGTGGTCTCCCCCGCGCGGATCCGCTGTGACCGGCATCACGGTAGAGGCGTCCACCCTCCTCCGACTCCGATGGAGCGACCGATGACCACCACCAGCCCCGCCCCGGACCACGACGTCCTCGTCGTCGGCGCCGGGTTCGCCGGCATCTACGCGATCCACAAGCTCCGCGACCAGCTCGGCCTGCAGGTGCACGGCTTCGACCGGGCCGATGACGTCGGGGGCACCTGGTACTGGAACCGCTATCCCGGCGCCCGGGTCGACATCGAGAGCGTGCACTACTCCTACTCCTTCGACGAGGACCTGCAGCAGGAGTGGCACTGGTCGGAGCGATTCCCGGCGCAGCCGGAGATCCTCGCCTATCTCGAGCACGTCGCCGACCGCTTCGACATCCGCAAGGACGTCACGTTCGGCACCCGGGTCACGGCCGCCACCTGGGACGACGACGCCGATCTGTGGCGGGTCTCCACCGACGACGGCCGCACCACCACCGCTCGGTTCCTCGTCGCGGGTGGCGGCACCCTGTCGGTGCCGAAGGTGCCGGACTTCCCCGGCGTCGAGAGCTTCACCGGTCGCGTGCTGCTCACGGGCAACTGGCGGGAGCACGTCGACCTGAGCGGCCAACGGGTCGGCATCGTCGGCACCGGCTCCAGCGGGATCCAGGCGATCAGCGAGATGGCCAAGCAGGCCGGCTCGCTCACCGTGTTCCAGCGCACCCCCAACTACGCGACCCCGATCGGCAACTACCCCACCGACCCCGAGCAGGAGCGGGCGGAGAAGGCGTCGTACGACGAGATCCGCGCGGCTTCCCGCAACCACTTCCTCGGCGTCCCGTACGACGAGGTGCAGCCCTCTGCGCTGGCGGCGAGCCCCGAGGAGCGCCGCGCCGTCTTCGACGACCGCTGGGACCGAGGCGGCTTCCGGCTCTTCATCGACAGCTTCGGCGACATCCTGTTCGACCAGGAGGCCAACGACCTCGCCGCCGGCTACATCCGCGACCGGATCCGACAGCGGGTCGACGACGCCGCCACGGCCGAGCTGCTGTGCCCCACGACGTACCCCTACGGCACCAAGCGTCCACCGCTGGAGACCGACTACTACGAGGCGTTCAACCGGGAGACGGTTCGGCTCGTCGACGTCGACACGAACCCGATCGACGCCGTCGTGCCCGAGGGCGTGCGCCTCGCCGACGGCGCGGTGCACGAGCTCGACGTGCTCGTGCTCGCCACCGGCTTCGACGCCTGCACCGGCCCGCTGCTGGCGATGAACATCACCGGCCACGACGGCGTCCGGCTCACCGACGCCTGGGAGGACGGGCCGCAGACCTATCTCGGGCTCACCGTGCACGGCTTCCCCAACCTGTTCACGGTCACCGGACCGCAGAGCCCGTCGGTGCTCTACAACATGCCGCTCGCGATCGAGGACCACGTGGACCTGATCGCCGACACCCTCACCCACATGGCCGAGCACGGCCACACCGTGATCGACCCGAGCCGGCAGGCTCAGGACCAGTGGGTCGCGGAGACCAACGCCCTGGCCGAGATGACACTGCTCCCGACGAGTGCCACGTCGTGGTACATGGGCGCCAACATCCCGGGCAAGCCGCGCCGGGTCCTGGTGTACCTCGGCGGCGCCCCGCGGTACCGGGCCATCTGCGACAACGTCCAGAGCAACGGCTTCCGTGGGTTCCGCTTCGCGTCGTCCTCCCGCGGGCTCGACACCGTGGGTCACGCCGCCGCGCTGGACCCGTCGTTCATGGTCATCGCCGAGGCACTGAGCGACCAGGGGTTCCACGGCTTCCGCGACGCCGGCATCGAGGCTGCCCGCGCGGTCGTGGACTCCTTCACCGAGATGCAGGCGGCGCCCGTCGAGGTGCGGGAGGTCTCCGAGCACGCGTACGGCGACCATCCCGAGCAGCGGCTGCGCATCTATCGTCCGACCGATCAGGACGAGGCACCGGTGCTGGTGTACCTGCACGGCGGCGGGTTCGTCGGCGGCGGGCTGGAGGTCGCCGACGAGCCGGTCCGCGACCTGGCGGTGCGCACCGGTGCGGTCGTCGTCTCGGCGACCTATCGCCGCGCTCCGGAGCACCGGTTCCCGGCTGCGCACGACGACGCCGATGCGGCGCTGCGCTGGACGGTGGCGCACGTCGGCGAGCACGGGGGCGACCCGAGCCGGATCGCACTCGCGGGTGACTCCGCGGGCGGCAACCTCGCCGCCTCGGCGGCACGGCACGCGGTGCGCGACGGCATCGACCTCGCGGCGCTGCTGCTGGTCTATCCGCTGGTCAACGCCACGATCGAGACTCCGTCGCGCGAGCAGTACGCGAGCGGCTACGTCATCGGCCTGGACGACCTCGCCTGGTTCGGCGAGCAGTACGCCTCGACGCCGTGTGATGTCACGGACCCGCGGCTCGCCCTCGATACGGCCGACCTCAGTGGCCTGCCGCCGACGCTGGTCCTGACCAACGAGTGCGATCCGCTGCGCGACGAGGCCGAGCTGCTCGTCGACCGGATGCGCGGCGCCGGGGTGGCGGCCTCCGCCCAGCGCTTCGACGGGCTCGCCCACGGCGTGTTCTGGGCCTCGCGCGCGGTCGCACGCTGCGATGAGCAGCGGCGGGCGGCCGCGGAGTTCCTCGCGGCGGCGCTGACGTCCGCTCCGGCACCGGCCCCGGTGTGATCCGGATCGCCGGGCCGGTGCCCACGTCGTGACCTCCGCGGCAGCGGCACCGGCCCGGCGGCGTACCCTCTCGATTCGTGGCTGAAGCAGACTTCCGGTACAGCGACCTCCTCCCGACCGGTGCGGACGACACGCCGTACCGCCTGATCACCACCGAGGGGGTCAGCACGGTCGACGGACCCGACGGGCGCACCTTCCTCCGGGTCTCACCGGAGGCGATCCAGCAGCTCACCTCCGAGGCGATGCACGACATCAGCCACTACCTGCGACCCGCGCACCTGCGACAGCTGCGGACGATCATCGACGACCCCGAGGCGTCGGGCAACGACCGCTTCGTCGCGCTCGACCTGCTCAAGAACGTCAACATCTCCGCCGGCGGCTTGCTGCCGATGTGCCAGGACACCGGCACCGCGATCGTGATGGGCAAGAAGTCCGA
>CAZJDU010000114.1:0-11497 GCA_964544855.1 uncultured Nocardioides sp. | reverse complement strand
CGATGAACAGCAGCACGTCCTGCTGCTGCACGTCGCGGAAGTACTCCGCCATCGTGAGCGCGGAGAGCGCCACGCGCAGGCGGGTGCCCGGCGGCTCGTCCATCTGGCCGAAGACCAGGGCGGTCTGGCCGATGACCCCTGCCTCGTCCATCTCGACGATCAGGTCGTTGCCCTCACGGGTCCGCTCGCCGACACCGGCGAACACCGACACACCACCGTGGTCCTTGGCGACCCGGGCGATCATCTCCTGGATCAGCACGGTCTTGCCCACGCCGGCTCCGCCGAAGAGGCCGATCTTGCCGCCCTGGACGTACGGCGTCAGCAGGTCGATGACCTTGATGCCGGTCTCGAACATCTGCGTCTTCGACTCCAGCTGGTCGAAGGCCGGTGCCTTGCGGTGGATGCCCCACCGCTCCTGGACCTCGAGCTCCTCGCCGGGCTCGAGGTTCAGGCACTCGCCGGTCGCGTTGAAGACCTTGCCGAGGGTCGCGTCACCGACCGGCACCTGGATCGGCGCGCCGGTGTCGGTGACCTGCGCACCACGGACCAGGCCGTCGGTCGGCTTCAACGAGATGGCGCGCACCATGCCGTCGCCGATGTGCTGGGCCACCTCGAGCGGGAGGGTCGTGGTCTCGCCACCGAGCGTCACCTCGACGCCGAGCTTGTTGTAGATGTCCGGCATGGCGTCGACGGGGAACTCCACGTCGACCACCGGGCCGATCACGCGTGCGATCCGACCCGTCGAGCCGGCCGCACCACTGGTGGTGGTCTCTTCAACCGTTGCAGTCATTTCATACTCCGTTGTCGTGGCGCCCTGTTGATCGCAGGACGTGGTCGGGTCAGTCGTCGGCCTGGGCGTCGGCCAGCGCGTTGACACCACCGACGATCTCGCTGATCTCCTGGGTGATGCCCGCCTGCCGCGCCTGGTTGGCGATCCGGGTGAACTTCTTGATCAGCTCATCGGCGTTGTCGGTCGCGGCCTTCATCGCCTTCTGGCGGGCGGCGAGCTCCGAGGCGGCCGCCTGCAGCAGGCAGTAGTAGATCCGGCTGTAGACGTACTGCGGCAGCAGCGAGTCCAGCACCTCGGCCGGACCGGGCTCGAACTCGTAGAGCGGCAGCAGCTCGTCCTCCGCCGGCGGCTCCTCGCCCTCGACGACCTCCAGCGGCAGCAGTCGGATGGCGGTCGGCTCCTGCACCAGCATCGAGCGGAACCGGGTGTAGACGATGTGCACCTCGTCGACCCCGTCGTCCTCCTCGGAGACGAAGGCGTCGATCAGCGTGCTGCCGATCTCCGCCGCCACGTCGTAGGACGGCTGGTCGGAGAACCCGGTCCACGTCTGCACCACCGGACGCTGGCGGAACTTGTAGTACGCCTCTCCCTTGCGGCCCGCGATGAAGGTCGCGACCTCCTTGCCCTCGTCCCGCAGCCGCTCGGCGAGCCGCTCGGCCTCCTTCAGCACGCTCGAGGAGTAGGCGCCGGCCAGTCCGCGATCGCTGGTCACGATCAGGACCGCCGCCCGCTTCGGCTCCTCCGGCTCCGTGGTGAGCGCGTGCTCGACGTTGGAGAACGTCGCCACCGCGGACACCGCCCGGGTCAGCTCGCGGGCGTAGGGCGCCGCGGCCTGGGCCCGCTGCTGCGCCTTGATGATCCGGGACGCAGCGATGAGCTCCATGGCGCGCGTGATCTTCTTCATCGACTCCGTCGACTTGATCCGCGCGCGGTACTCACGCAGCGATACGGCCATCAGCGCTCACCTCCCTGGCGATCCGACACGGTTCAGCCCCGCTTCTGCTTGACGATCTGCTCCTGCTCGAGCTCGTCGTCGGGCAGCGCCTCGGCCTCGGGCTCGTGCCCGACCCGGATGCTGCCGCCCTCGGAGGTCTCGAACTGGCCGAGGAACTCCTCGTACGCCGCCTCGGCGCCCGCCTCGTCCTCGAACTTCGTGGTCTCCCGGATGCCGTCCAGGATGCCGGCGTGCGAGCGCCGGACGAAGTCGATGAACTCCTCCTCGAAGCGCAGCACGTCCTCGACCGGGACCCGGTCCAGTCGGCCGGTGGTGCCCAGCCACAGCGAGAGCGTCATCTCCTCCAGCGGGTACGGCGAGTAGGCCGGCTGCCGCAGCAGCGCCATCAGCCGCTGACCGCGGTCGAGCTGCTGGCGCGAGGCCGCGTCGAGGTCGGAGGCGAACATCGCGAACGCCTCCATCGCGCGGTACTGCGCCAGGTCGACCTTCAGCGAACCGGTGACACCCTTCATCGCCTTGGTCATCGCCGAGCCACCGACCCGGGAGACCGAGATGCCGACGTCGATCGCGGGCCGCTGGTTGGCAGCGAAGAGGTCGGACTGCAGGAAGATCTGACCGTCGGTGATCGAGATGACGTTGGTCGGGATGTAGGCCGACACGTCGTTGGCCTTGGTCTCGATGATCGGCAGTCCCGTCATCGAGCCCTTGCCCATCTCGTCGGAGAGCTTCGCGCAGCGCTCCAGCAGGCGGGAGTGCAGGTAGAAGACGTCACCCGGGTAGGCCTCGCGGCCCGGCGGACGGCGCAGCAGCAGCGAGACCGCACGGTAGGCCTCGGCCTGCTTGGTGAGGTCGTCGAAGATGATGAGGACGTGCTTGCCGTCGTACATCCAGTGCTGGCCGATGGCCGAACCGGTGTAGGGCGCGAGGTACTTGAAGCCCGCGCTGTCCGACGCCGGGGCGGACACGATGGTGGTGTACTCGAGCGCACCGGCCTCCTCGAGCGCGCCGCGCACGGAGGCGATCGTCGAGCCCTTCTGACCGATGGCGACGTAGATGCAGCGCACCTGCTTGTCCGGGTCGCCGGAGTCCCAGTTCTGCTTCTGGTTGATGATCGTGTCGATCGCGATCGTGGTCTTGCCGGTCGCGCGGTCTCCGATGATCAGCTGGCGCTGGCCACGGCCCACCGGGGTCATCGCGTCGATCGCCTTGATGCCGGTGGCGAGCGGCTCGTGCACCGACTTGCGCTGCATCACCGTCGGCGCCTGCAGCTCCAGCGCACGGCGCTCGGAGGACTCGATCTCGCCGAGGCCGTCGACCGGGTTGCCCAGCGGGTCGACGACGCGGCCCAGGAAGCCGTCGCCGACCGGGACCGAGAGGATCTCGCCGGTGCGACGCACCGACTGCCCCTCCTCGATCTTGTCGAAGTCACCGAGGATCACGACGCCGATCTCGCGGTCCTCGAGGTTGAGCGCCAGGCCGAGCGTGCCGTCCTCGAACTCGAGCAGCTCGTTGGCCATCGCCGAGGGGAGACCGCTGACGCGCGCGATGCCGTCACCGGCGGAGGCGACGGTGCCGACCTCCTCCTTGCTGGCCGCGGCGGGCTCGTAGTCGGCGACGTACTTGGCCAGTGCGTCCCGGATCTCGTCAGGACGGATGGAGAGTTCCGTCATCGTGTCGTCCTATCTCTCGGTTCTTCGAAGTGTCGTGGGCTGGCTCAGCCAGCGAGCAGTCGTTGGGCGTCGGCGAGACGGCTGGAGACGGTGCCGTCGATGACATCGTCCCCGATCTCGACCCGGATGCCGCCGACCACGTCGGGGTCGACGACGACGTTGAGGTGCACCGGGCGGCCGTACTGCCGCGTCAGTGCATCGGTGAGCCGCTGCGTCTCGGCGTCGGCCAGCGGCCGGGCGATCCGCACCGTGGCGACGCCCTCGCCGTGCACGTCCGCTGCGACCTTCTCGTACTCCTCGAGCGCCAGCGCGACCGTGCGGTAGCTGCCGCTCAGTGACTGACGGGCCAGCAGCACCGTCGCGGGCAGCGCCTTGTCGGCGAGCAGCGACTCGAGCAGCGCGCCCTTGGCCTCGGTCGTCCGGGCCGGATCCGAGAGCGCGTCACGCAGCTCGGCGTCCTCCGTGACCAGCGAGCGGACCGTGAACAGCTCCTCCACGAGGCGCTCGCTGTCCGCGCCGGCCGAGCGGACCGACGCGACCACACCGAGGTGCTCCATCGCGTCGGCGAGGTCCCGGGTGCGGGTCCAGCGTCGTCCCACCGCCGAGATCAGCAGGTCGAGTGCCGGCCGGGAGACCCTGCCGGTGAACAGCTCCTCGACCAGGCCGGTGCGGGCCTCGACCGCCACGGAGTTGTCGGTGGCGAAGCGTCGCAGCGACCCCTCCGTGCGCAGGGTGCCTGCGATGGAGAAGAGGTCCTCGGCCACCCCGGCCAGCTCGGCGGCCGCCGCCGGGGCGGTGCCGCCGAGCTGCTCGGTGAGTGCGGCTACGGCGTCGGCCGAGCCGCCGCGGAAGGAGCTCATCAGTTGATCGCCCCGTTCGGCGTGCCGCTCTCGAGGTCGGCGAGGAACCGCTCGACCACGCGCGACTGACGCGCGTCGTCCTCGAGCGACTCACCGACGATGCGGCTCGCGAGCCCGGTCGCCAGCGTCCCGACCTCCGACCGCAGCGAGGCGACCGCCTGCTGGCGCTCGGCCTCGATCTGGGTCTTGCCGTGCTCGACGATCCGAGCCGCCTCGGCGTTGGCCTGCTCCCGCATCTCGGTCACGATGGCCGCACCCTGCTCGCGAGCCTCCTCCCGGATCCGCGCCGCCTCGTGGCGGGCGTCCGCGAGCTGCTGCTCGAGCTCGGCGAGCTTGGCGTCGGCCTCGGCCTGCTTGGTCTCGGCAGCGGCGAGGCCTCCCTCGATCGCCTCCTGACGCTCGGCGAACGTCTTCTCGAAGTTCGGGACGACGAACTTCTTGACGGCATAGAAGAGGATGCCGAAGACGATCAGCGCGAGGATGACCTCGGACCAGACGGGCAGCAGAGGATTGTGTGTCTCCTCGGCCGCCAGCACAACGGCAGTGTCCATGGATGCTCTCCCTTGGGGGGCGTGGATCAGATAGGCAGGACGAAGGCCAGCGCCAGGGTGATGATGTAGAGCGCCTCAGCGAGAACGAATCCCAGGATGGCGATCGACTGCAGCCGGCTCTGGGCCTCGGGCTGGCGGGCGACACCGCTGATGAACGCGGCGAAGATCAGGCCGATACCGACACCGGGGCCGATGGCAGCCAGGCCGAGGCCGATCATGTTGATGGAGCCTTCCACGGCTTTTCCTTTCGTCGGCGGCGTCACTCATCGACGCCGCGTGTTGGCGAAACTTGTTGGGTTGTAGGTCAGTGCTCGTCCGCTACGGCCTCGCCGATGTACATCGCCGAGAGCAGGGTGAACACGTAGGCCTGGAGGAACATGATCAGCAGCTCCAGGAAACTGACGGCGATGCCCATCAGGAAGGCGACCACACCGGCAGTGGCGTAGACGAAGTTGCCGCTCACGATCAGCGCCGCGCCACCGGTCGCGAACAGGATGAGCAGCAGGTGCCCGGCGAACATGTTGCCGAAGAGTCGGAGCGAGAGCGTGAACGGCCGGACCAGGATGTTGGAGAAGAACTCCAGCGGCACCAGGGCGATGAGGATCGGGCCCTTGATGCCGCTGGGCATCGTGGCGTGCTTGAGGTAGCCAAGCGGCCCGTGCTTCCAGATGCCGCTGCCGATGAAGATCAGCCACGACAGCACCGCGAGCGGTGCCACGAACCCGATCCGCGACATCGACGGGTACTGGACGAACGGGATGATCCCGAAGTAGTTGTTCACGATCAGGAAGAGGAACAGTGTGAACAGGTACGGGACGTACCGCAGGTAGTACTCGCTGCCGATGTTGTCGCGCGCGATCGTGTTGCGGACGAAGCCGTACGCCGCCTCGCCGGCGAACTGGAGCCGACCCGGCACGAGCGACGCGTTGCGCGACGACGCGACCGTGAACCAGAGGACGATGACGGCTGCGAGGACGAGCAGCAGCATCGGCTTGGTGACACCGAAGCCCGCGACCTCGAAGACGGGCGGAAGCTCGAAACTGGCCGGGCCCGGGGCGTGGAACCCGGAGTCCTCGGCTGCGGTCACGGCCGTTGCCGCGATCGTAGCGCTGACGCTCACTCTCTCTCCTGCCTTAGCTGCTGTCGTGCCGGCTGGTCAGACCACCGAACCGTGCGAATGTCATGTAGATCCCCAGGCCTGCACCGAGCAGGATGCCGACGATGACGAGGAACCAGGTCCCCAGCCAGCGGTCGAGGGCCCAGCCGATCCCCCCGTAGAACAGCACCCCCGACGTGAGGTATCCGAAGGCATGCCAGGGATCCCCCCGCGGAGGCTCGTCCGGGTCGCTCGACGAGTTGTTCGGCTGAGCCATCGCGGACCGGACAATAGCAGGCGGTTCGGGTCATCGCGCACCCGCCTCAGGGAGGTCGTAGATCGGCATCCGCACCCGCTTCAGCGCGACGATCTGGCCGGCGCACCACGCCAGCGTCGTGAGCACGACGGCCGCGCCGAGCCACGCCCGGTCGAGCGTGCCGTCGGTGAGCAGACCGCTGTCGCTCAGCACGACCAGGACGACCACGCCGGTCACCAGCTGCGCGGCATAGGTGACCAGTGCGACGACGAAGGAAGCGGCCGGCATCACGCCGGCGACCAGGTTCACCGAGTAGGCCCCGAAGGCCAGGATCCCCAGCACCAGCACCGCGCCGATCGCCGCGCCGTACGCCGCCGCGGAGCCGTCGGCGACGGCGCCGGCCAGCACGACCATCAGACCGACCCCGGCGGCGGCTGCCGCCCCCCACGCCAGACCGGCGGTACCGGTCGGGTGGCTACGCGTCGCGGTCGTCATGTCGGCGGCCGTTCTGTCGGGGTCACGATCACTCCCGGGGAGTGTTCGTGAAAGTTATCACAAGGTCCCTGGGGCTCCCGAATCCGCCCCGTCGCCGGACGGTTCGACGCCGTTGCCCAGGCCCGGCAGGACCGGCACCAGGAAGGTCAGCACGAGCGTGACGGCGAGACCCAGCCCCAGCCCGAGCCAGACCAGCCACCCCGCGAACAGGCTCGCGAACACCGTGCCGAACGCGATCAGCGCGGCCCAGAGCCACATGAGCAGCACGGCACGCCGGTGGGAGTGGCCGATCTCGAGCAGCCGGTGGTGCAGATGCTGCTTGTCCGGCGCGAACGGCGACCGTCCGGCACGGGTACGACGGACCACCGCCATCACCAGATCGGCCAGGGGGACGATCAGGATCAGGATCGGCAGCAGCGCGGGCAGCAGCATCGGCAGCAGGCTCGCTCGGGCGCCGTCGGCCCCCAGTGCGACGTCGTCGGCGGAGAACTGGGTGGTCACCGTGATCGCGCTGCCGGACAGCACCAGCCCGATCAGCATCGAGCCGCTGTCGCCCATGAAGAGCCGTGCCTCGTGGAAGTTGTGCACCAGGAAGCCGGCGCAGGCTCCGGCCAGGGCGGCGGAGAGCATCGCTCCGGTGGTCGCCCGGTTGACGTCGTTGATCACGGTCAGCAGATAGCAGAACACGAAGAACGCCGTTCCGCCGATCCCGATGACCCCGGCGGCCAGGCCGTCCAGCCCGTCGATGAAGTTGACGGCGTTGACCGTCGCCAGCACGACGACGGCGGTCAGCAGCGCGCCCTGGGCCTCATCGAGCGCGAACGCCCATCCGTCGGACTGGAAGAAGTAGCGGAACTGGATGCCGGAGTAGATCAGGATCCCCACCGCCAGCACCTGGCCGCCGAACTTCGTCAGCGCGTCGAGGTCGAAGATGTCGTCGAGGACGCCGACGGCGCAGATCAGCGCACCGGCGACCAGCACCGAGGTGGCGTCGGCGAAGACGAACGGCCCCGGGTTGGAGAGGAACGGCAGCTCCCGCGCGACGGCGTAGGCCGCCAGCAGCCCGCCCAGCATCGCGAGTCCGCCGAGGTAGGGCACCGGCTCAGCATGGACGTCACGGTCCCGCACCTTCGCGACGGCGCCCGTCCGCACCGCGATCTCGCGCGCGATCACGGTGAGCAGGAAGGTCACCGCTGCCGCGACGATGAAGACGACAAGGTACTCGCGCATCTAGGGCATGTCTCCCAGGTCAGCGCCGTAGCGAGCGGCGAGTCCGGCCGATCTGGCAGGACGGCGGAGCGACCCCGTGCCGGATCGCACGTCGAGCGATGTCGGCGCAGCGAGATCGTGTCGGAATCGTCGCGTCGTAGGCGGGGACTTGGGAGACATGGCCTAGGTCGGGTCCTCGACCTCGACCGTGATGCCGAGCTCCTCCAGCGTCTCGTCGAGTCGGTCGACGGCGAGCGCACCGAGCCGGAGCAGCCGCGGGCGATCCCCGGTCGCATCCACGATCGTCGACGGCGTGGCGCCGGGGGTGGGCCCGTCGTCGACGACCACCTCGACCGCGCCCTCGAGCATGCCCATCACCTGGTCGGCGTCGGTCGCTGCCGGCTCGCCGGTCAGGTTGGCCGAGCTGACCGCCAGCGGACCGGTGCGGTCGAGGATCTCCCGCGCCAGCTCGTGGTCGGGCATCCGAACGGCGACCGTGCCCCGGGTGTCCCCCAGGTCCCAGCGCAGCGACGCCTGCTGGTGGCACACGACGGTGAGCGGCCCGGGCCAGTGGGCGGCGACGAGGGCGCGCACGTAGTCCGGGATCGGCGTGGCGAGGGCATCGAGTGTCGTCGCCGTGCTGACCAGCACCGGTGGTGGCATGTCGCGGCCCCGGCCCTTGGCCGCGAGCAGCCGCTCCACGGCCTGGGGGTCGAAGGCGTCGGCAGCGAGGCCGTAGACGGTGTCGGTGGGGAGCACCACCAGCTGTCCGCGCTGGATGGCCCGCCCGGCCGCCTCGATCGCGGCGTCCCGCTCCCCCTCGGTCGAGGTGGACAGTCGTTCGGTCACGGGGGTCATCGTGCCAGCACCGCCGTCGTGAACCGGGCACGGCCCGCGAGATCCTGATGGTCGCGCACCGCGACCCACCGCCCGGTGGCGGCGAACAGGTCCGGCACCGACGTCCCCTGGACATCGGCGTGCTCCACCCCGACCCTCCCCCCGGGGCGCAGCAGCACGGCGGCGCGCTCGACCAGCACGCGGATCGCGTCGAGGCCGTCCTGCCCGGAGAAGAGCGCCAGGTGGGGGTCGTGGTCGCGCGCCTCGGCGGCGACGGACTCCCACGCCTCCAGCGGGATGTACGGCGGATTGCAGGCGATCACGTCCACCCGGCCCGCCAGGTCGTCATACGCCGTCGCCAGGTCACCCTGGCGCAGCTCGACCGCGGTGCCGGCGAGGTTGCGCTCCGCCCAGCCGTGCGCGACAGGGTCGAGCTCGACGGCGTACACCCGGGCCTCGGGGGCCTCGTCGGCGATCGCCTTGGCGATGGCACCGGACCCGGTGCCGAGATCGACCACGACGGGCCCGGTCTGCTCGTGACACCGCTCGATGGCCCAGCCCGCGAGCAGCTCGGTCTCGGGCCGGGGCACGAAGACGCCCGCGCCGACGGCGAGCTCCACGTGCCGGAAGTGAGCCACCCCGGTCAGGTGCTGGAGCGGCTCGCGTGCGGCCCGCCGGTCGACCAGCGCGACGAACCGTGCTCGCGCGGGCTCCGGCACCTCGTCGAGCAGCGGCAGCTCCCCGCGCGAGCGCCCGAGCACGTGCGCCAGCAGCGCCGAGGCGTCGTGCTCGGGGCTGTCGACGCCGGCCTCGGCGAGGCGGGCGCCGGCATCGCGGACCAGGTCGCGGGGGGTGGACGGGGCCGCACCGGCTCGGTCAGCCACCGGGGTGCTCCTCGAGTGCGACGAGGCGCTCGGCCAGGTCGGCCTCGACGCACGAGTCGAGGACCGGCTGCAGGTCGCCGTCGAGCACGTGGTCGAGGTTGTAGGCCTTGTATCCGGTGCGATGGTCGGAGATCCGGTTCTCCGGGAAGTTGTAGGTCCGGATCCGCTCGGAGCGGTCGACCGTGCGTACCTGGCTGCGCCGTGCCTCCCCCGCTGCTGCGTCGGCCTCCTCCTGGGCCGCCGCCAGCAGCCGGGCCCGCAGGATGCGCAGCGCCTGCTCCTTGTTCTGCAGCTGGCTCTTCTCGTTCTGGCAGCTGACCACGATGCCCGTGGGCAGATGGGTGATCCGCACCGCGGAGTCGGTGGTGTTGACGCTCTGGCCGCCCGGCCCGCTGCTGCGGAAGACGTCGATGCGCAGGTCGTTGTCGCTGATCTCCACGTCGACCTGCTCCGCCTCGGGGAGCACGAGAACGCCCGCTGCGCTGGTGTGGATCCGCCCCTGTGACTCGGTGACCGGCACCCGCTGGACCCGGTGGACGCCGCCCTCGAACTTCAGCAGCCCGTACGGCGCGGTGCCCGGCTCGGCTGCCCCGCCCTTGACCGCCACCGTGACCGACTTGTAGCCACCCAGGTCGGACTCCGCGGCGTCGATGACCTCGGTCTTCCAGCCACGCTGCTCGGCGTAGCGGGTGTACATCCGCAGCAGGTCGCCGGCGAACAGGGCGCTCTCCTCGCCGCCCTCCCCCGACTTCACCTCGAGGATGGCGTCCTTGTCGTCGGCGGGGTCACGCGGCACCAGCAGCCGGCGCAGGCGCTCGGCCGTCTCGTCCTGGCGAGCGGCGAGCTCGGCCGCCTCCTCAGCGAACGCCGGGTCGTCGCCCGCGAGCTCGCGGGCGGCCGCGGCGTCCTCGCCGAGCTGACGCCAGGAGCGCCAGGTCTCGATGATCCGGCCGAGCTCGGCGTAGCGCCGGTTGAGCTCACGCGCGAGCCGGGCGTCCGCGTGGGTCGCCGGATCGACGAGCCGCTGCTCGATCTCGGCGTGCTCCGCGAGCAGCCCTTCGACAGCCTCGAACATGCGACTCCTCGGGGGTGGTGGATGGTTCATCACGGTAGGTCGCCGAGCTCCCGCTTCCCTGGTGGAGCTCCGCTGGGGAAGCGACGGCTCGGCTGCATCCCGTGATGAACCACCAGTGCCGCAGCCGCCGCAAAACGACCCGACGCCGGCCCCCTCGAACGGGAGCCGGCGTCGTGGGAGCGCTACTTCTTGCCGTACTTCTTCTCGAACTTGGCGACCCGGCCGCCGGTGTCGAGGATCTTCTGCTTGCCCGTGTAGAACGGGTGGCACTGGGCGCACACGTCGGCGTGGATCACGCCGCTCGTGGCGGTGCTACGCGTGGTGAACGTGTGCCCACAGGTGCAGGTCACCTCGGTCACGACGTAGTCGGGGTGGATGTCCTTCTTCATGGTGTCCTCTCTGTGCTCCGGGTCGTCGCACGGGGCTGTGGACGTGAACCGGAGCCGACCCTTCATCTTACGGAGCGAGCAACAACGACGGCGAATCGCCGATTCCCGGCGAGGGCAGGTCTACTCGCCCCCACCGTCGGCGGTCGGCGTGGTCTTCTGGACCTCCATCAGGAACTCGATGTTGGTCGTCGACTTCCTCAGCTTGCCGAGCAACAGCTCCAGCGCCTGCTGGCCGTCGAGCGCGGAGAGCACCCTCCGGAGCTTCCAGACGATGGCCAGCTCCTCCTTGCTCATCAGGAGCTCCTCGCGACGGGTGCCGGACTGCACGGCGTCGATCGCGGGGTAGAGCCGCTTCTCCGCGAAGTCGCGGCGCAACCGCAGCTCCATGTTGCCGGTGCCCTTGAACTCCTCGAAGATCACCTCGTCCATC
>CAZJDU010000113.1:1455-11566 GCA_964544855.1 uncultured Nocardioides sp. | reverse complement strand
GACCGCGAGGAGCGGCCCGACGTCGACGCCGTCTACATGAACGCCACCACCGCGATGACGGGCCAGGGCGGCTGGCCGATGACGGTCGTGCTCGACCACGAGGGCAGCCCGTTCTTCGCCGGCACCTACTTCCCCGACCGGCCGCGGCACGGGCAGCCGGCGTTCCGCCAGGTGCTCGAGGCGCTCACCGAGGCCTGGACCGACCGCGCGGACGACGTACGGCGTGCCGCCGGCCAGGTGCGGGAGCACCTCGCGACCGCCGGCTCGTTGCCGGCGCACGCGATCACCCGCGAGGTGATCGACCAGGCGGTCGAGAAGCTCTCGGGCGAGTTCGACCCGATGGCGGGCGGCTTCGGCGGCGCCCCGAAGTTCCCACCGAGCATGGTCCTGGAGTTCCTGCGGCGTGAATCCGGGGAGGAGATGAGCCGGGTCGGCGACTCCCGGGCGCGCCACATGCTCGACCGCACGATGGCTGCGATGGCGCGGGGTGGCATGTACGACCAGCTCGGCGGTGGGTTCGCGCGCTACTCCGTCGACCGCGGCTGGGTGGTGCCGCACTTCGAGAAGATGCTCTACGACAACGCCCAGCTGCTCGGGCTCTACGCCCGCGTCGGTGGCGACCTCGGCGAGCGGGTCGCGCGGGAGACGGCCGACTTCCTGCTGCGCGAGCTGCGCACCGCCGAGGGCGGCTTCGCCTCCGCGCTCGACGCCGACACCGAGGGCGTCGAGGGGAGGTTCTACGTCTGGACGCCGGCGGAGCTGGTCGACGTGCTCGGCGAGGAGGACGGCCGGTGGGCCGCCGAGGTGTTCTCGGTGACCGACGGCGGCACCTTCGAGCACGGCGCCTCCACGCTGCAGCTGCGCCACCCGCCCGAGGACGCCGCCCGCCTCGACGACGTACGCCGGCGGCTGCTGGCCGCCCGCGAGGAGCGGACCCGGCCCGCGCGGGACGACAAGGTCGTCGCCGCCTGGAACGGCCTGGCGATCAGCGGGCTGGTCGACGCGGGGCTCCGGCTCGCCGAGCCGTCGTACGTCGACGCCGCCGTCGCCGCCGGCGAGCTGCTCGCCGAGGTCCACGTGGTGTCGAGGCTCGCTGGCGCTCGCACCTCAACCACCGGGGTCTCGCTCCGCCGGGTCTCGCGGGACGGCGTCGTGGGAGCCCCGGCCGGGGTGCTCGAGGACCACGGCTGTGTCGCCGGCGGCTTCCTCTCGCTGCTGCAGGCCACGGGCGACGCCCGCTGGCTCTCGCTCGCCACGGAGCTGCTCGACCACGCGCTCGACGGCTTCCGGGCTGACGACGGCGGCTTCCACGACACCCACGCGGACGCCGAGACATTGGTCGCACGGCCCCGCGACCCCAGCGACAACGCCTCGCCGAGCGGCACCAGCAGTATGATCCATGCGCTGGTCACGGCGCATGCCCTGACCGGGGAGGGTCGCTACCGCGACGCGGCCGAGGAGGCGCTGGCCACCGTCGGCCGGATCGCCGAGCAGGCGCCGCGGTTCGCCGGCTGGTCACTGGCCGCCGCGGTCACGATGCTCGACGGACCGCTCGAGATCGCCGTGGTGGGCCCGGCCGGGCCCGATCGCGACGCGCTGGAGATCACGGCCCGCCGCATCCCCGGCGCCGTCGTGCTCGCGGCCGAGGGGCCGCGTGAGGACATCCCGCTGCTCGCCGGTCGCACGCCCGTCGACGGTCGTGCCGCGGCCTACGTCTGCCGGGGGTTCGTGTGTGAGCGGCCGGTGACGGAGCCGGACGAGCTGGCTGCGCCGATGAGCCGGTCGCCGAGGTCGGACCGTCGGTAGAGCACCGAGCGGCCGTGCCGTGCGGAGGTGAGCAGTCCGCCGTCGCGCATGACCCGCAGGTGCTGGTTGATCGCCGTCGGCGTGACGCCGAGCCGCACCGCCAGCTCCGTGGAGGACGCCGGTGCCGCCAGCTGGAGAAGCAGTCCCGCCCGGGTCGAGCCGAGCAGCCCGGCGACCGCGTCGGGAGCCCCCAGCCGCTCGGGCTCCCACAACGTGCCCGTGCCGCGTGCGGCGTACATGATCAGCGGCGGCTCGGCGGGGTCGATCGGAGCCGAGGCGCGACGGGTGAAGAGGGTCGGCAGCAGCGTGAGCCCCTCACCGGCGGTCGACCGACGATAGGTGTGGTCGCTGCGGAGCGTGACGGACACGACGTGGTCGGCGAGGTCCACCTCCGGCGTCAGGTCGGCGAACATCGCGCCGAGCCCGCCCTGGGCGATGATCCGGCCGCGATGGACGACGTCGGCCTCGAGCACCGCTCGCATCCGCGGCCAGTACGGCGCGAAGCACGCGTCCCAGTACTCCCGGAGCGCCCGCACGATGCGGCGGCGTACCGCATCACCGCGGCCGCGGAGCGCCGCCGGCCTGGTCACCGGATCGGGGTGGACCTCCGCGATGTCCTCCCGTACGACGCGCGCCGGCACCCGGGCCACGCCGGCGATCTCGTCCTCGAACCGCGCCAGCGGGGTGCGCGGGGCGGGGCTGAGGAGGTCCGGCGTCCACAAGGCGGCGTTGGTCAGCGCGTGCAGCATGTCCAGATCGAGGTCAGCCCGCGCCGACTCGGTCTCCTGCAGCCACCGCAGGTGCAGCGGGAACCGCCCGGGATCCCGCAGCGCCCGCAGCGACAGCGTCACCTCGTTGAGCGGTGAGATCGCGAACCGGACCTCGCCGAGGTCCATCCCGGCCAGCTCGTAGCGCACGACCATGAAGCAGAACGCTACATCGTTGGCACCGCGGAGCCGTGCCGTGGGAGAACCGTCCCGTGCGACAGCTGGTCCTTCCCTCCGATCCCGTCGAGCGAGCCCTCCTCGTCGCCACCGCCGCCGGCGCGGTCGCCACGGGGCTGTTCTACGCCGTCAGCGCGCTCTACTTCACCCGCGTGGTCGGGCTGCCGGCGACGACGGTGGGCGTCGGCCTGACCGTGGCCGGCGCGGTCGGCGTGGCCGCGTCGTACGCCGGCGGCCGCGCGAGCGACCGGTGGGGTGCGGACCGACTCGTCCTCGGAGCCACCGCGGTGCACGGCCTCGGGCTGCTCGCCTACGTGTTCGCCTCCGGGACGGTCTCCTTCGTCGCGATCGCCTGCTGGGCCGTGGGCAGCCGGAGCCTCCAGGGCAGCGCGCGTGCGGCACTGCAGGCGCGCTGGTTCGTCGGCGCGGAGCGGGTGGCGGTGCGGGCCCGGCTCCGCGTGGTCACCAACGTCGGCATCGGCCTGGGGACCTGCCTCGCCGCCGCGGCGCTGGTGCTCGACACGGCGGTCGCGTACCGGGCGACGATGGCCGTGGTCGGCCTGATGGCGCTGCTCGCGACCGGACCGCTGCGGGGCCTGCGTCAGCGCACCCCCGGCCTCGCGACGCGGATGGTCCCGCCACGGACCACGGACCCGGACGGTGCCGTCGCGGGTCGGTCCCCGCTGCGCGACCGGACCTACCTCACCACTGTCTCGCTGACCTCGGTCATGGCGATCCAGTTCGGACTGCTGACCGTCGGCGTACCGCTGTGGATCGCCGGCCACACGGCGGCGCCACCGGTGCTCATCTCGGTGCTGCTCGCGGCCAACACGGTGCTGGTCGCGCTGCTGCAGGTGCCGGCGTCGCGCGGGACCCACGACGTCCGCGTCGCCGGTCGTGCGCTACGCCGTGGCGGCGTGCTCCTCGCCGTGGCGTGCGGGGGCTAC
The DNA here is from genome assembly GCA_964544855.1 of uncultured Nocardioides sp. Taxonomy (GTDB): domain Bacteria; phylum Actinomycetota; class Actinomycetes; order Propionibacteriales; family Nocardioidaceae; genus Nocardioides. Next base: position 7,869 of record CAZJDU010000113.1, on the reverse strand, counting down.
GGGCTCGCCGGCGAGACCGGCGTCGTGCTTGCGGTGGTCCTGCTCAGCCTGGCCGCCGTGGCCGGCGCGGTCGCCGAGGTGTTCAGCGAGGCCGGGAGCTGGGGACTCGCCTTCGAGCTCGCCGACCCGGTGAACGCCGGCGCCTTCCAGGGTGTGCACCAGACCGGCTACGCGCTGGCCCACATGCTCGCGCCGGCGATCGTCACCGCCACCGCGATCGACCACGGCCTCGCCGGCTGGGCGCTGCTGGCGGCGCTCTTCGCCGGCGCGGGGACGGGCGTGGCGCTGGTCGCGAGTCGCCGAGCGGGTCGCCGTCACACAGCGTCGACGCAGTCGAAGGCGGTCCGCACGTAGCCGTCGGTGCGCGGCGTGTGGCCGTAGCCGGGCTCCATCCGGTTCATCGCGTAGGCGACGGTCGTCCGGCGGTCGAGGTCGTTGACCACGATCGAGCCGCCGTACCCGGTCCACCAGCAGACCCGGCCGGTCGGCACCGCCGGCGCGGAGACGGCGTTGGGCAGGCCGTAGCCGATGCCCCAGGTGAGCGGCTCGAGCAGCACCGCGTCCGGGCCGTCGGCCTGGATGTCGAAGATCCGGTCGACCGTGTCCGGTGAGAGCAGCTCGACGCCGTCGACCGCCCCACCGTGCGACACCACCGACTGCACCCGCGCCACCGAGCGCGCGTTGCCGTGGCCGTTGACACCGGCCAGCGACACCCGGCGCCACTCCGGCTCGTTGCAGAACGGCAGGTCGAGCCGGGGGTTGACCAGGGTCGGGATCAGCAGGTTGTCCGCCGGGAGCGCGTCCACGTCGACACCGCTGGAGGTCGGCGGCACCAGGTCGGCGCACCGTGCGATCGCGTCGTCCGGCACACCGAGGTGGAAGTCGGCCCCGAGCGGCTCGGCGACCAGCGTGCGGAACCGCTCGGCCAGCGGCGCCCCGGTGGCCGCCGTGACCAGCCCGTCGAGCAGGTGACCGTAGGACACCATGTGGTAGCCGCCGGTCGTGCCGGGCTCCCACCACGGCTCCTGCTCGGCGAGCAGCTCGTTGGCGTAGTCGAGGTCCATCAGCCCGGAGAGGCTCAGCGGCTCGGTCCAGCCCGCCATCCCGGAGGTGTGCGCGAGCAGGTGCCGCACCAGCACCCGACGGTCGCGGAAGTCCGGCCAGTACGACGCGACCGGCGCCTCCAGGTCGAGCTCGCCGCGGTCGACGAGCACGAGTGCGGTCAGCGCGGCCATCGTCTTGGTCGTCGACCAGACCTGCACGATGGTGTCGCGCTGCCAGGGTGCGCCCGGCGTCGCGTCGCCACCCCACAGGTCGGCGACCAGCTCGCCGTCGTGGACCACCGCCAGCGAGGCGCCGACGTCGGTGCCGTCCACCAGGTTGCGGTCGAGCAGCGCACGCAGCGGCTCGAACGCCTCCGCGCACTCGCCGTGGACTGCTGACGTTGAGCTCACCTCGGTCATCCGGCCACCCTAGGGGCGGTCCGTCGCCGGATCATCGGTTGGCACGCACGGCGCTCGTTGAGCCTCCCGCACGAGCCGAGCCGCGGCGGCATACTCGTGCTCATGGAGATCCGGCCGGAGCCGATGCAGCCCCGCCGCTTCTACGACGGCGGCACCGAGTCCGAGCCTCCCGACCGCGCGGTGGCACCGCGCGTCGTGCTGGAGCGGGTGACCCGGCCCCGGGAGGAGTTCCGGATGCTGCGGCGGATCGCGTACGACGACGCGACGTACGGCGAGCTCCTGGTGCCGCGCGACGGCGGGATCTTCACGACCGACTTCGCCTCCGTGCCGACGATCTTCACCTGGCTGGTGCCGAAGTCGGGCCAGCACCTCCCGGCCGCGCTGGTCCACGACGGCCTGGTGCACCCGGCCGGCGACCCGACGTACGTCTCCACCGACGGGCACGTGATCGACCGGGTCGGCGCGGACCGGGTCTTCCGGGACGCCATGCGCGACAGCGAGGTCGGGTTCGTCCGGCGCTGGCTGGTCTGGTCGGCGGTCACCCTCGGCACCATCGGTGAGGGGTCGGCCACGTGGTCGACGGGCGAACGGTGGCGTCGCCGCGTCGTGATGGTGGGCACCCTCCTGCTCGTCACCGTGCTCGGCGTGGTCGCCACGCTCGATCTGCTCGACCGGGTCGACTGGCTGCCCTGGATGGGGGACCGGCCGTGGTGGGTGGAGATGGTCGGTGGGCTGGCCGCTGCGATCGTGATCCCGTTGCTGCTCGCACCGCTCTGGGGGCGGTTCTGGGTCGCCGGCGCGGTGACGGGGATCGCCCTGGCGGTGCTGCTCCACGCGACGGCGCTGCTCGCGGCGGTCAGCCTGCTCTATCTCGGCGCGGAGTGGCTGGCGCGACGGCGCTTCCTCGCGCTGCCGGTCACCGCCGCGGTGCTGGTGGGGGCGTGCGCGGTGCTGGTGGTGCTGCTCTGGGCCGTGTGACGGCGCTCGGGCTGGGGGTCAGCGCAGTGAGTACGTCGCCAGCGAGACGCCGACGTAGTGCGCGGCGAACGCCACGACGGTGAAGGAGTGGAACACCTCGTGGAAGCCGAACCAGCGCGGCGACGGGTCGGGCCACTTCAGCCCGTAGACCAGACCCCCGAAGGTGTAGAGCGCGCCGCCGACGCAGATCAGCACGAAGATCGCGACGCCGATGCCCACGCCGAGCGCCATCGCACCGTCGAAGAAGGCCGGGATGAAGAAGACGGCGGCCCAGCCGAGGGCGATGTAGATCGGTGCGGAGAGCCCGCGCGGGTGTCCGGGCCAGGCGACCTTGAGCGCGATGCCGGCCAGTGCGCCGGTCCACACCACCGAGAGCATCAGGACCCGGGCCCAGCCGTCGAGCAGGATCAGGCTGAACGGGGTGTAGGAGCCGGCGATCAGCAGGAAGATGTTGGAGTGGTCGAACCGCTTCAGGAAGAGCAGCACCCTCGGTGACCACGTGCCCCGGTGGTAGATCGCGGACACCCCGAAGAGCAGCAGCGCGGACCCGGCGTAGAGCGCCGAGCCGATCCGGGTCGTCGCCGTGGGCGACAGCGCGATCAGCACCACGCCGGCGGCGAGGATCAGCGGCGTGCTGACCAGGTGCAGCCAGCCCCGGAGCTTCGGCTTCACCTCGGCGTACCGCTCGTGAAGGTGCTCCAGGCCGTGGCGGACCGCGTCGTTGGCGTGCTGCAGGGCCTGGTTCATGGGCGTCAGGGTAGCGGGCCTCGCTGAGAGTCAGGTGAGATCCGTGTGACATGTCGGTGGCTGGGCGTGCGGATCGAATGCGGCGGCGGTCCCGGACGGCTCCCGAGCGCATGTCAGGATAGGCAACCCTCACCGAATCATCAGCCGATCGAACGTCCAGGACCCCGCCATGACCCCGACCGAGACCACCCCGTCGGTCGCGGCTCCCCGGCTCACCCGGGAGCGGCCGACCGCGTCGCGGGTGCCGGCACGGCACGTGGTGGTCGTGGTGGCGCTGCTGGTCGTGGCGCTGGTGGCCGTGTGCTTCGCCAGCCTCGCGTGGGGGGTGCGGGAGATCTCCGTGCCCCACGTCGTCGATGCGCTGCTGCGGCCCGACGCGGGCGACAGCGAGCACTCGGTGATCCGCGACCAGCGGGTGCCCCGGACGGTGATCGGCGTGGTGGCCGGGGTCGCCCTCGCGCTGTCGGGTGCGCTCCTCCAGGGGCTCACCCGCAATCCCATCGGCGACCCGGGCCTGCTCGGCATCAATGCCGGGGCGTCGTTGGCGGTGATCGTGGCGATCGCCGTCTTCTCGGTGGGCCACCCGGCCGGCTTCGTGTGGTTCGCGTTCGGCGGCGCCGCACTGGCGGCACTGCTCGTCTACGGCAGCGCCTCGGTCGGCCGGGACGGCGCCACGCCGGTCAAGCTCGCGCTCATCGGAGCCGCCGTCACCGCGTCGTGCACGTCGGTGATCACCCTCGTTCTGCTGACCGACTACCAGGTCACCCAGGCCTTCCGCTTCTGGCAGGTCGGCGCACTGGTCAACCGCCCGGCCGGCACCGCGCTCGTGGTGCTGCCCTTCGTGATCGCCGGTGTCGTGCTCGCGCTGGGCAGCGCGCGCTTCCTCAACGCGATGGCGCTCGGCGAGGACCTGGCGCGGGGGCTCGGACAGCATGTCGCTCGTGGTCGCGCGATCGTGCTGGTCGCCGCCGTGCTGCTGGCCGGGGCGGCGACCAGTCTGGTCGGACCGATCGCGTTCGTCGGTCTGATGGTCCCGCACGCCGCGCGGGCCATGGTCGGCCTCGACTACCGGCGGGTGCTGCCGATCGCCGCCCTGGCCGGCCCGGTGGTGCTGCTCGGCGCCGATGTCGTGGGACGCCTGCTGGTGCGTCCCGGTGAGCTCGAGGCCGGACTCGTCGTCGCGGCCGTCGGTGCGCCGGTGCTGATCTGGCTGGTGCGTCGCGGTGCCGGGGGTGCGGTGTGAGCCCGACCTCGACGCAGGAGCGGGCCGCGGTCGGCCACGACCGCGACGCGGCCCGCGCCGGCGTGCGGGCGACGGTCCGGGGGCGGCGGGCGCGGCGGGTCGTGGTGGCCCTCTCGCTGGTCACCCTGACCGTGGCCACGGTGCTGCTCGCGCTCAGCATGGGCGAGATCCCACTGGACCCGCAGGAGGTGCTCGGCGTCCTGACCGGCGGAGGTGACGACCTCACGCGGCTCGTGCTGGTGGAGTTCCGGCTGCCGCGGATCGTGCTGGCGGTGCTGGTCGGCGTCGGGTTCGGGCTGTCCGGCGCCCTCTTCCAGAGCGTGCTGCGCAACCCGCTGGCCAGCCCCGACATCATCGGCATCTCCCAGGGGGCCAGCGTGGGGGCGCTCGTCGGCACGCTCTCGCTGGGCCTGACGTCCGGGGTCGGCGTGCAGCTGTTGGCGTTCGCCGGCGCGCTCGCCGTCGCGCTGCTCAACCTCCTCCTCGCGTGGCGTGGGGGACTGACCGGCCAGCGGTTCGTGCTGTGCGGCATCGCGCTCGCCTTCTGCTGCACCAGCGTGATCGGGTATCTGCTGACGCGTGGCCAGGTTCGCGACGCGCAGGCCGCGATCGCCTGGATGGCAGGGAGCGTCGGATCGGCCGACGACGACGTCATCGCCCGCACCGGCGTGGCGCTCGCACTGCTGGTTCCCGCCGCCCTGCTGCTGACCCGGCGGCTGGGGATGCTGGAGATGGGGGACGACATGGCAGGCGCCCTCGGTGTGGCCGCCGGGTCCACGCGCCTGCTGGCGATCGGCGTCGGTGTGCTGCTGGCCGCGGTCGCGACGGCTGCGGCCGGGCCGGTCGCGTTCATCGCGCTCACCGCGGCACCGATCGCCCGCGCCCTCGTCGGTGATGGCCGGGTGGCGCTGTGGCACAGCGCGCTGGTCGGGGCCACGATCGCCGTCGTCGCCGACGTCGTCGCACAGCACGCGCTCCCCTCGGCCGAGGTGCCGCTCGGCGTGGTCACCGGGTTGATCGGCGGGCCGTACCTGATCTGGGTGCTGTCCTTCTCACAGCGAGCTCGGAGGGCCTGATGAACGCTCGACTCCGTGCCGAGGACCTCGTTCTCGGCTATGACCGCCGGACCGTGGTCCACGACCTGACGCTGACCCTGCCCACCGGCCGGGTGACCGCCGTCGTCGGGGCGAACGGGTGCGGCAAGTCGACGTTGCTCCGCGGCCTGTCCCGGCTGCTGCGTCCCCGCGCCGGCCGGGTCCTGCTCGGCGAGCAGGACCTGCACCGGATGAGCCACGCCGCCGTGGCCCGGCAGGTCGGGCTGCTGCCGCAGCAGCCGATCGCACCGGAGGGGATCACGGTCGCCGATCTGGTCGCGCGCGGGCGCTACCCGCACCAGGGGCTCTTCCGACGCTGGGGTGTCGAGGACGACGAGATCGTCGCCGGAGCGATGAGCCGCACCGGGATCGGCGACCTGGCCGAGCGCACCGTGGACGAGCTCTCGGGCGGGCAGCGGCAGCGGGTGTGGATCGCGATGGTGCTGGCCCAGCAGCCCGACATCCTGCTGCTCGACGAGCCGACGACCTACCTCGACGTCGCCCACCAGGTGGAGGTGCTCGACCTGTTGCGCGAGGTCAACCGCGAGCGCGGCACCACGGTCGTCATGGTGCTGCACGAGCTCAACATGGCGGCGCGGTACGCCGACCACATGGTGGTGCTGGCCGACGGTCGGATCCATGCCGAGGGCGCGCCGGACGCGGTGCTCACCGAGGACACCGTGCGTGAGGCGTTCGGCCTGGAGGCGGTCGTGGCGCCGGACCCGGTCACCGCGGGGCCGATGGTCGTCCCGCGATGCGGACCGGCCCATCCGATGATCTAAGGTGAGGCTCACCTAAAGTACGTCGGGTACTTTCCGATCCAACGAAGGGGATGCCGGTGTCCACACCCCCCACCGCCCGCCGCGGGACCGCCCGCCTCGGGACCGCC
>CAZJDU010000113.1:0-1355 GCA_964544855.1 uncultured Nocardioides sp. | reverse complement strand
CGGGACCGCCCGCCTCGGGACCGCCGCCGTCATGACCGCCGCGCTGCTCGCGCTCGCCGCCTGCGGTGGTGAGAGCAGCGCCGGCGAGGACTCCGCGGCCGACAGCGAGGAGTTCAGCGAGGTCACCATCGAGCACGCGTTCGGCGAGACCACGATCGCGGAGCAGCCGGAGAAGGTCGTCACGCTCGGCTGGGGCTCGTCCGAGGCCGCGATCGCGCTGGGCGTGGTGCCCGTGGCGATCGAGACCCAGGAGTACGGCGGCGACGACGAGGGCGTCCTGCCCTGGGTCGCCGAGGAGCTGGAGGAGCAGGGTGTCGACACGCCGACCCTGCTGCCGTCGGCCAACGCCGCGGATCCGGCGTACGAGGAGATCCTGCTGGAGGAGCCCGACCTGATCCTGGCGCCGTACTCGGGGATCACCGAGGAGCAGTACGACAAGCTGGCCAAGATCGCCCCGACGGTCGCCTACCCCGAGATCCCCTGGTCCACGCCGTGGCGCGAGGTCATCGCGATCACCGGCGAGGCGCTCGGCAAGGACGACGAGGCGACCCGGCTCGTCAGCGACATCGACGCCTCGGTGGCCGAGACCGCCGAGGAGCACCCGGAGTTCGCGGGCGTCACCATCGCCACACTGGCCGCGGACACCACCCAGCTGTACACCTACACCCCGGCCGACCCGCGTGCTGCGTTCCTGGAGGACCTCGGCTTCGAGACCGCGCCGAGCGTGCAGGACTTCGCCGACACCGCGGAGGAGGGCGCGTTCTACGTCGCATTCTCGTTCGAGAAGGCCGACCAGCTCACCTCCGAGGTGCTGCTGACCTACATGGACTCCGAGGAGAGCCAGGCCGCGCTCGAGGGCTCGGCGCCGTACGAGTCGATGCAGCAGGTGCAGGACGACACCGTCGCCGCCGTGGTCGGGGAGTCCTACGTCTCCTCGGTGAGCCCGCCCAACGCGTTGTCGGTCACGTGGGGGCTGCCCCACCTGGTCGAGCAGCTGGAGGGCGCGGTCGCCAACCTCGACTGATCGCCCCCGCCCCGTCCCGGCCGTGCGCCGGGACGGGTCAGTGGCTGTGCGGTGGTACGGCGCCACCCTCGGCCGGCTGCACGATCGCGAAGCCGGGCCCGTTGAACTGCACCTGGATCGCCTCGCCGGAGCCGCGCCCGATCATCGCACCCGCGGACATCGTCGACCTGATGCTCGTGTCCAGGTCGGCCGACCAGGCCACGATCGCGTCGGTGTCGGCGAAGGTCGGCGCCTCGCCGGTGTCGAGCACGACCGGGTCGCCGTCCGTGGTGATCACGACCCACCCGGTGCCGCGCAGCGTGGTGTTGAACAGGCCGCCGGCGGCCATGCT
>CAZJDU010000112.1:3776-11816 GCA_964544855.1 uncultured Nocardioides sp. | reverse complement strand
CTTCTCGAGCTTCTCGGTGACCGCGGCCTCCTTCTGGCTCCGGACCTGCTCGGCGAGCTGGTCCTTCACCTTCCGGTACGGCGGCAGCTGCTGGCCGGCGCCCCCGGACTGCTGCTGCCGAGCCTTGGCGTCGTCGTAGACCTTGCGCATCTCGGCCTCGGTGGGCTTGATCGGGCCGGCCTCGTCGGCGACCAGGCCATCAACCTCGACCTGCGACTCGAGCTGGCTGCGCACCTCGGACTCGGCCATGCCCTGTTCCTCCAACGCCGCGAGGAACTCCTCGGGAGACATCTGGTTCTGCTCGGCCAGCGTCGTCAACGAGTCGTCGACATCCGACTCGCTGGCCTCGATGCCACGGTCGGCCGCCTCCTGCGTGAGGAGGTACCGCGAGACGAGGCTCTGCGCGGTCTGCTCCTTCAGCGCCTCCTGGTCGACCGGCTGGCCGGTCGTCTGCGCCTGCGTCGCCTGCTGCTGGAAGCTCCCTCGGTAGGCCTCGACGAACTCGTCGCGACCGATCTCGGTGCCGTCGACCTCCGCGACCACCTCGGGGATGCCGTCGAGGTCGGGCTCCGGCGCCGCTCCCTCCTCGGAGGACTGCTCCTGCGAGGCCTGGTCGGAGGCTCCGGTGTCATCACCCTCATCGGAGCCGCTGCATGCGGTCAGCACGAGCACGGGCGCCGTCAGACTGACAGCGAGCAACTTCTTGAAACGCACAGGGTTCTCCGTCGTCGGAAGTGGGGAGCTTCCGACCGTAGCAACGCTCCCTGAGGCCGTTCTCAGCCTCGTACCACCGAGTCGTGCGGCGCGGTGGTCACGCGCTGAGGAGCTTGGCCTTGGCGGCCGCGAACTCGGCGTCGTCGAGCACGCCGGCCGTCTTGAGGTCCGCCAGGCGCTGCAGCTTGTCCAGCAGGTCGTCGCCACCGCCTGCCGCCGCAGGGGGCGCGGGTTGCTGCTGGGCGGGCACCTGGGCGAGCTGGGCCTGGACGGCGGCCTGCTCGGCGTACTGCTGGTGGTCCTGGGCGGCCCAGCGGTTCTGCTGCCGGCGGGCGACGTTGCCCTGCACCGCCTGCGCGGTGCCGGCGATCGCCGCCGTCCGGGCCATGGTGCCGATGAGGCCGGGACGGCCGATGCGTCGTGGCATGGTGGTCTCCTTCGATGCTCGTGGTGGTCAGCCGGCGTCGGTCGCGGCGGCGAGGACTTCCTCGACGACGGCGCCGGGGATGCGGATGTCGGCCTGCAGCAGACCGCCGGAGGCGGTGATCTCGTCGCGCAGGGGCTTCACCCAGGTGTGCTCGAAGACCAGGACCGCGGCGGAGCTGCCGGGCTCGAGGTCGGCCGTCAGCGCGTCGACGTCCTCGTCGGTGAGCAGCCCCTCGACGCGGTCGAGGACGCTCGCCAGGGCGGCCGCGTCGTCGCCGGGCTCGACCTCGCTGAGCTCGACGTAGGAGGTCGTTCCGTCGTCGGCTCGAGTCACGAGGAGGCCGTCGACCACGGCGATCACGCCGTGACTGGTGAGGCGCTCCAGCTCGGGCACGATCCCGCCGGTGAAGCGGCTGCCCGGGAACGCGATCACGACGACTTCGATGGGTCCGAGGGTCATGGCGGTGAGGCTATCCGTGGCGGGTGCACCGCACCAGCGAACGCGCGGTGAACCGTCCTAGGCTGAAGGGATGGTTGTGCCCGACTGGACCCCTCCCGCGTCCGATCCGCACCGCCCGTACCGGATCGATGAGTTCGCGCGGCAGGCGGAGGCCGCCACGGGGGCCGGTCTCGTGGTGCCCGGCGATGACGTCGCGACCTACGACGCCCTCTGGCGGTGGTCCGTGGACGACCTCGACGGGTTCTGGCAGTGCTTCGCCACCTTCGCCGGGCTCCCGTTGCCGCCGCCGGCCCTCGCGGAGGAGCGGATGCCCGGGGCGATCTGGTTCCCTCATGCGCAGGTCAACTACGCCGCGGCGGTGCTCGAGGGCCGGCCGGGCGACGAGGTGGCTGTGATCGGCGTGACGGAGGACGGCGGCTCGCCCGTCGAGGTCACCTGGCACGAGCTGCGCCGTCAGGTCGCGGGCGCCGCCGCCACCTACCGCGAGCTCGGCGTCGGACCGGGCGATCGCGTGGTCGGCTTCCTGCCGAACTCCCCGGCGGCCGTCGTGGGCCTGCTGGCCGCCGCGAGCATCGGCGCGGTGTGGGCCGTGTGCGGGATGGACTACGCCGCATCGGCGGCGCTGGCCAGGTTCCAGCAGCTGGAGCCGTCGCTGCTGCTCTACGCCGACAGCTACGTCCACGGTGGCCGGGAGCACGACCGCGGCGCGGTCGTGGCCGAGCTGAGCAGCGGCCTCCCGTCGCTACGCGCGACGATCGACGTCGGGAGCGAGGCGTGGCGCACCGCGACGACCCGACCGGCGGCGCTGGAGCCCGTCCCTCTGCCGTTCGACCATCCGCTCTGGGTGCTGTTCTCCTCCGGCACCACGGGCACGCCCAAGGGCATCGTGCACGGCCACGGCGGTGCCCTGCTGGAGCAGGCCAAGGTGGCGTCGCTGCACTTCGACCTCGGACCGGGGGAGCGGCTGTTCTGGTACACGACACCCTCGTGGATGATGTGGAACTTCGTGGTCGGCGGGCTGCTCACCGGCGCGTCGATCGTCGCGTACGACGGCAGCCCCACGGCGCCGGCCACCGACCGGCTGTGGGCGCTCGCCGCCGAGCTCGAGGTGACCGCCCTGGGCACCAGCCCGGGCTACGTCGCCGGGTGTCAGAAGGCCGGTGTCGGGCCGCGCGGGCACGACCTCTCGCGGCTCCGCCGGGTCGGCATCTCGGGCTCGACGTTCCCCGCGACCAGTCATCGGGCGCTGGCGACCGAGCTGCCCGATGCGGTGCAGATCGCCTCCATCAGCGGCGGGACCGACGTGGTGAGCGCCTTCGTCGGCCCGGCTCCCACCACGCCGGTGTGGGCGGGCGAGCTGTCCCGCCCCTGTCTGGGCGTCGCGCTCGACGCCTACGACCCATCGGGCCGACCGGTGCGTGAGGAGGTCGGCGAGCTCGTCGTGACCCGACCCATGCCATCGATGCCGGTGGGGTTCTGGAACGACCCTGACGGCCACCGGTATCACGATGCGTACTTCGACACCTACGAGGGTGTCTGGCGCCACGGCGACTGGATCACGCTCACCGGTCACGGGTCGGTCGCGATCCACGGCCGCTCGGACGCCACGCTGAACCGGCACGGCATCCGGATGGGCAGTGGCGACATCTACGACCCGGTCGAGGCGCTCCCTGAGGTCACCGAGGCGTTGGTGATCGGCCTCGAGGAGCCGGACGGCGGCTACTGGATGCCGTTGTTCGTCGTTCTCGCCGACGGCGTCGAGCTCGACGACGATCTCGACGGTCGGATCCGCGACGCGGTCCGTACCCACGCGTCGCGGCGTCACGTGCCGGACGAGATCATCGCTGCTCCGGGCGTGCCACATACCCGCACCGGCAAGAAGCTCGAGGTGCCCGTCAAGAAGCTGCTCGCCGGCCAGGATCTCGCGGGCGCACTGGACCCGGGCAGCGTCGACGCACCCGAGCTGCTCGACTGGTACGCCGAAGCCGGCCGGACGCGCCGCCGACGCACCCGGATCGAGACGGAATCGTCAGGCAGCAGGCGGGACTTGGGAGGCATGCCCTAGAGTCGCCGACGTGGAGCCCTGGCTACTCCTGGCGAGTTCGCTGGTGCTGATCGCCGCGTGCGGCGTCTTCGTCGCTGCCGAGTTCGCCTTCGTCACGGTCGATCGCGGTCAGGTCGACCGTGCGGTCGCCGAGGGCGACGCTGCGGCAGCCGGTCTGCAGGCTGCGCTGCGGTCGCTGTCGACACAGCTGTCGGGCGCACAGATCGGCATCACGGTCACCAACCTCGGCATCGGGTTCCTCGCCGAGCCGGCGATCGCCGAGCTGCTGCGGGAGCCGCTCGCCTCCGTAGGGGTCGCCGACAGCGCGGTCTCCCCGATCGCGGTGGCGGCGGGCCTGATCATCAGCACGGTGCTCACGATGCTCATCGGTGAGCTCGTGCCGAAGAACGTCGCGATCGCACTGCCCATGGCGACGGCGCGGCTGACGCAACGTCCGATGCGGTGGTTCACGGCCGCCAACCGGGTGCCGATCCGGATCCTGAACGGCGCGGCGAACACCATCGTGCGGCGGTTGGGGATCGAGCCGCAGGAGGAGCTGCGGTCGGCCCGGAGCTCGACGGAGCTGGCCTCGCTGATCCAACGCTCGGCCGATGTGGGCACGCTGGACGCCGAGACGGCCGAGCTGATGGAGCGGTCGGTCGAGTTCGGCACCCGCACCGCGGGCGAGATCATGACGCCCCGCGTGCGGTGCCAGACCTTGGACCAGGACGAGCGTGCGTCGGCCGTGCTGGAGCTGACGCAGCGCACGGGGCACTCGCGGTTCCCGGTGCTCGACGACGAGGACACCGTGGTCGGTACCGTGCACGTCAAGCACGCGGTCGCGCTGCCGGTGCCCGAGCGGGCGACCACGAAGGTGAAGCACCTGATGGCGAAGCCGATCGTGGTGCCCGACACGCTGCGACTCGATCCACTGATGGCACTGCTGAAGGCCGACGGGTTCCAGATGGCCGTGGTGCTCGACGAGTACGGCGGGCACGCCGGCATCGTGACGCTGGAGGACGTGGTCGAGGAGATCGTCGGCGACATCGCCGACGAGCACGACCGGCTCGGGAGCCGCGGCCGCATGCGGCGCGACGGAACCTGGATGCTGTCGGGCCTGCTGCGTCCCGACGAGGTGGAGGACCTGACCGGGGTCCCGTTGCCCGAGCACGAGGACTACGACACGGTGGCGGGCCTGGTGGTCAAGCAGCTCGGCCGGATTCCCGTGGTCGGCGACGAGACCACGGTCGAGATCGCCGACCCGACGGAGGCCGATGACGACCACACCCGCGAGGTGACGCTGCGGGTGGGGCACATGGACGGGCTCCGCATCGACCGGGTCGAGCTGACACTGACGGGTGGTGCCGATGAGTAACGCCACCGCTCTGGTCGTCGCCGTCGTGCTGCTGCTGGCCAACGCGTTCTTCGTCGGTGCCGAGTTCGCGCTCATCTCGGCGCGCAGGAGCCAGATCGAGCCGCGCGCCGGCGGTGGGTCGCGGATGGCGAGGACGACGCTACGCGCGATGGAGCAGGTCTCGCAGATGATGGCCGGTGCTCAGCTCGGCATCACCGTGTGCTCGCTCGGTCTGGGCGCGGTCGCCGAGCCGGCGATCGCCCACCTGATCGAGCCGGCCCTCCACGCGGTGGCGGTGCCCGACCGCCTGCTGCACCCGATCGCCTTCGTGATCGCGCTGGTCATCGTGGTCTGCCTCCACGTGGTTCTCGGCGAGATGGTGCCGAAGAACATCGCGATCGCCGGCCCGGACCGGTCGGCGCTGGTGCTCGGTCCGCCGATGTACGCGATCGTGACCCTGCTCCGGCCCGTCATCGTGACGATCAACGCGATGGCCAACGGCATCCTCCGGTCGCTCCGGATCGAGCCCAAGGACGAGGTGAGCAGCAGCTTCACGCGCCAGGAGGTCGCCGCTCTCGTCGAGGAGTCACGCGGTGAGGGACTCCTCGGTGAGGGTGAGTACGACCGGTTGTCCGGGGCGCTCGACTTCACCGAGAAGACCGTCGCCGCCGTCACCATGCCGCTCGACACCCTGGCCACGGTGCCCCGCGGCGCGACGGGCGCCGAGGTCGAGGACCTGTGCGCCGCGACGGGCTACAGCCGGTTCCCGGTGACCGACGACGGCGAGCTCGTCGGCTACCTCCACATCAAGGACGTGCTCGAGCCGAGTGCGCACCGACGCGGGCGTCCGGTCGCCGAGCACTGGGTCCGGCCGTTCGCCACGGTGGCGGCTGACGCGTTGCTCCACGACGTGCTGGAGACGCTCCAGCGACGGGGAGCCCACCTGGCACGGGTCGTCACCGCAGACGGCGCCACGCTCGGTGTCGCCGCCCTCGAGGACGTCATCGAGGAGCTGGTGGGCGAGATCCGGGACGCCGCCCACGCGGGCACGCAGAGCGGTGACCGAACGGACTCGGATTCCAGCGGCGGGCCCCTCGGCATCTAGGCTGGGGGATGTGGCTGGCCGGAGTTCGCGGGGGGAGCGCGTGCTGACCGTTCCCAATGCCCTGAGCGTGCTCCGGCTCGCCGGTGTCCCGCTCTTCCTGTGGCTGGTCCTCGGCCCCCAGGCCGACGGGTGGGCGCTCGCCGTCCTGGCGCTGTCGGGGCTCACCGACTTCCTCGACGGGTGGCTCGCGCGCAAGCTCGACCAGCAGTCGGTGGTGGGGCAGCTGCTCGATCCGGTCGCCGACCGGCTCTACATCCTCGCGGTCGTGGTCGGCTTGGCGCTGCGCGACATCATCCCCTGGTGGCTGGCGCTGTCACTTCCGCTCCGCGACCTCCTGCTCTGGGGCCTGGTGCCGTTGCTGCGCACCCGGGGGTACAGCGCGCTCCCCGTGCACTTCCTCGGCAAGGCGGCGACGTTCAACCTGCTCTACGCGTTCCCGCTGCTGCTCCTCGGAGACGGCGAAGGAGCGCTCCCGCAGCTCGCCCAGGTCTTCGGGTGGGCCTTCGCGCTGTGGGGCATCGGGCTCTACTGGTGGGCCGGCGTGCTCTACGCCTGGCAGGTCCGCAAGCTGCTCGCGACCACCGAACGGCACGGCCGACGCCCGGCGGTGGGCGATGGCTGAGACCGACACGGCTGCCGCGACCGACCGGTCGCGTACGCCGCTGCTCACCCTGGTCACCGAGGAGGCGTTGGAACGGGACTACCAGGAGGCCGCGGCCCGTGCCGACGACGGCACCCGCACCAAGGGACGCCGGTCTCGGGCCCTGGTGATCGTCGTGATCGCGGGGTTCGGCCTGCTCGTCGCGCTCGCAGCGGCACAGACGGAGCGCAACGCGGATGTGCGCGACGCGAGCCGGGCGCAGATCATCGACCGGATCGAGAACAACCGGGCCGGGCTCCAGGCGCAGCAGGAGCGGCAGGCTGCCATCCGCGAGGAGAACGCCAGCCTCGACGAGACGCTGGTGGACCTGGGCGGCGAGCTCGGCGAGACGCAGAGCACGGTCACCGAGCTCGAGGGAATCACCGGATTCCGCGCGGTGAGTGGTGAGGGGATCCAGATCCGGTTCGACAACCTGCCCGAGTCCGATCCGCGCAACGAGTGGGTGCGCGACTCCGATCTCGCGTCGTTGGTCAACGGACTCTGGGCGGCCGGCGCCGAAGCGGTCGCCGTCAACGGTCAACGACTCACCGGCGTGGGCGGGATCCGTAACGTGGGCACGGTGGTCGAGATCAACAGCCGGGCGGTGGCACCGCCGTACACTGTGGTCGCGATCGGAGACCGCAACAGCCTGGCGGCCGACCTGTTGGGCACCAGCAGCGGGTCGGAGTTCTTCGGCCTGGCGCAGCAGTACGGGTGGAGTCCGACGACACAG
This sequence comes from uncultured Nocardioides sp., assembly GCA_964544855.1. Lineage (GTDB taxonomy): Bacteria > Actinomycetota > Actinomycetes > Propionibacteriales > Nocardioidaceae > Nocardioides. The sequence goes on along the minus strand of CAZJDU010000112.1, from coordinate 4,340 downwards.
CCCGCGGCCGACCTGCGGGTCCCGGCGGCACCGGAGCCGCTGCGACAGCTACGGTCGGCCCAGCAGCTTCCGGACGACACCAGGGAGGGACCCCGATGATCGCGGTGCTGGGCCTCCTCGTGGGCGTGGTGCTCGGCCTCGTGCTGCAGCCGGATGTGCCGCTCGGGCTGGAGCCGTACCTGCCGATCGCCGTGGTGGCGGCGCTCGACGCCGTCTTCGGCGCGCTGCGCGCCTATCTGGACGGGATCTTCGACGACAAGGTCTTCGTGGTGTCGTTCCTGAGCAACGTGGTCATCGCCGCGGGGATCGTCTACCTCGGTGACCGGCTCGGCGTCGGCGGGCAGCTCTCGACCGGCGTGATCGTCGTGCTCGGCATCCGGATCTTCACCAACGTCGCCGCCATCCGGAGGCACCTGTTCCATGCCTGACCCGGACGAGCGGCGCGAGAAGACCGACGTCGAGGAGCCGGCGTCGACGGCGGACCGCGGTCCCGACCCGGAGGCGGGGGACCCGGAGGAGTCGCGGGTCGAGGAGAGATCGGCTGAGGTCGAGCCGGCGGACGAC
>CAZJDU010000112.1:0-3676 GCA_964544855.1 uncultured Nocardioides sp. | reverse complement strand
GACACGGCGGAGCCCCACGCCGACACGGCGGAGCCCGACGCGGGCGGCGCGGGTGACGAGCGGGAGCCCGAGCTGGCTCGGCGCCGGATCTCGAGCGCGTTCACGACGCGTCCCGGGCGCACCCAGCTCATGGTGGCGGTGCTGCTGGGCGTCCTCGGTTTCGCGGCGGTGACCCAGGTGCGGGTGAACGAGAACGACGACAACTACTCCGCCCTGCGCCAGCAGGAGCTGATCGACGTCCTGGATGCGCTCGCCGGCGCACGGCAGCGTGCCCAGTCCGAGATCGAGCAGCTGGAGCAGACGCGGGACGACCTGCTCGACGACACCCGTCGCCGGCAGGCGGCGCTCGAGCAGGCCCAGGCCGACGTGGAGGACCTCAACATCCTCGCGGGCCTGGTGCCGGTCACCGGACCGGGCATCCGGGTCACCGTCGTCGAGGAGTCCGGCTCCGTCGAGCTGGACTCGATGCTCGACGTCATCCAGGAGCTCCGGACGGCGGACGCCGAGGCGATCCAGCTCAACGGCACGGTCCGGGTCGTGGCTGACACCTCCTTCGAGCAGGCGACCGGCGGGTTCGTCGTCGACGGCGAGCTGGTGGAACCGCCTTACCTCATCGAGGCCATCGGCGAGCCGGCAGCGCTGGCCGGCGCCATGGACACCCGGATCGGGGCGGGCGCGGGGCTCCGCTCCGACGGGGCGGACGTCCAGATCGAGGAGCTCAACTCGCTCGACATCACCGCGGTGCACCAGCCCGAGGATCCTCAGTACGCGGTCCCCGAAGAGGACCAGTAGCCTCATCCCGACGTCGATCCCTGAGGAGAGCTGTGATTCCTGCTGACCTGAAGTACACCGTCGAGCACGAGTGGCTGCGCGACCCCGGCGAGAGCGCCGGCTCCGTGCGCGTCGGTATCACCGACTACGCCCAGGACGCGCTCGGTGACATCGTGTACGTGTCGCTGCCCGAGGTCGGGGCCACGCTGACGGCGGGGGACGCCTGCGGTGAGCTCGAGTCCACGAAGTCGGTCAGCGACGTCTATGCGCCGATCAACGGTGCCGTGGTCGCACGCAACGAGGCGCTCGACGAGACCCCCGAGCTCGTCAACAGCGACCCGTACGGCGCCGGCTGGCTGTTCGAGGTGACGCCGGTGGACGCCGCGGAGCTCGACGGGCTGCTCGACGCAGGCGGCTATCAGGGGCACCTCGACGCCTGATGCGGGTGTAGGTTCGTCCTGTACCTCACCATGAGCCTGAGGGTTCGAGCGTGACCATCGATGAGACCGAGGAGTTCTGATGCCGTTCTGCACCGCTTGTGGCCGGCAGAACCCCGATGACGCCCGGTTCTGCGCACAGTGCGGCACCCGGTTGGTGACCGACGAGCCCGGAGCGCTGGACGGCGACACGATGCAGATCGGCATCGGCGACAAGGTCGAGACCGGCGACCGCCAGCTGAGCCCGGTGGACGCCGCGGCCGTTGACGCGCTGCCGGTCGGCCACGCCCTGCTCGTCGTCCAGAAGGGACCCGGGTCGGGCAGTCGCTTCCTGCTCGACAAGGACCGGGTCCTGGCCGGGCGTCATCCCGAGAGTGACATCTTTCTCGACGACGTCACCGTGTCTCGCCGGCACGCGGTCTTCGACCGTGGGCCGGAGGGGTTCACCGTCAGCGACGTCGGCAGCCTCAACGGCACCTACGTCAACCGCGATCGGATCGAACAGGTCCTCCTCAAGGACAGCGACGAGGTCCAGATCGGCAAGTACCGGCTGGTCTTCTTCGCCGGGCACGAGGGCGGCTAGGACCCGTGGTGCCGGCACGGCCGGATCGCGCGGGAGACGCGGGGACGGCAGGCCTGATGAGCATCGGGCAGGTGCTCGACGTGCTGCGCCCCGACTTCCCGACGGTCACCATCCCGAAGATCCGGTTCCTCGAGGAGAAGGGGCTCATCAAGCCCGAGCGCACGGCGGCGGGATACCGGAAGTTCGCCGAGGCCGATGTCGAGCGGCTGCGCTACGTGCTGCGCATGCAGCGGGACCACTACCTGCCGCTGAAGGTGATCGGTGAGCACCTGGACGCCATCGACCGGGGCCTGGAGCCGCCGCCGATCGATCCGGTGGTGCCCACCGTGCCCACCGTGGCCCTGAGTGCCGACGGGCTGCCGGCCGCCGCGTCCTTCCGGCGCTCCGACGACCTGCGGCTCTCCCGCAAGGAGCTCGCCAAGATCACCGAGATCTCCGAGGACCTGCTGGCCGACCTGGAGGAGTACGGCCTGATCGTGCCGTCGCCGACCGGGCACTTCGACACCGACGCGCTGGTGATCGCCCAGACCGCGCGCGAGCTGGCCGGCTTCGGCCTCGAGCCCCGCCATCTCCGCGCGTTCCGGACCGCGGCGGACCGCGAGGTCGGGCTGGTGCAGCAGGTCGTGGCACCCCGCCGGGGCAGCGACAGTGCCGCCTCCGCCCGGGCGGAGGAGACCACCAGCGAGCTCGCCGCACTCACCGTGCGACTGCACGCGACGCTGGTCAAGATCGGTCTCCGGCGTCGCTGAATCGATCGGCCATCCGCTCTTCCGGTCTCACAGAGCCGGAGTAGGGTGGTCTTGTGCGTGAGGTCGATGTCATGGGAGTGCGGGTGGAGATGCCCTCCAACCAGCCGATCGTGCTGCTGCGCGAGGTGGCGGGGGAGCGGTACCTCCCGATCTGGATCGGTGCCGTCGAGGCGACCGCGATCGCGTTCGCCCAGCAGGGAGTGGTGCCGCCCCGGCCGCTCACGCACGACCTGATGAAGGACGTCCTGGCCGCCACTGACAACGAGCTGACGCAGGTGCAGATCACCGAGGTGAAGGACGGCGTCTTCTACGCCAACCTGGTCTTCGGCTCGGGTGTCGAGGTCAGCGCGCGACCGTCGGACTCGATCGCGCTGGCGTTGCGCACCGGTACGTCGATCGTCTGCGCCGAGGAGGTGCTGGACGAGGCCGGGCTCGCCGTTCCGGCGGAGCAGGAGGACGAGGTCGAGCGGTTCCGCGAGTTCCTCGACCACGTGTCGCCGGAAGACTTCGGCGCGCACTGATGCTCAGCCCTCACCCTCAACCCGAGGCTGAGGGGCTGCGACACGCCGGGCCGACGTCTTTGACCGGTCCTGAAACCTCGCCGTACCTTGTTCATGACTTCGTTGTGACGCTCCCTTCCCCGGTCGTCACCCCACACGCCAGGCAGCGTCACGCACGACGAAGCACGAACCGCGGAGGAAACGAGTGAACGAGCACCCGCAGGACGCGGCGCACGGCGCCGCCGACGCCGCTGACCGGGCCGACGAGCAAGGTCTCCTGTTCACCGACGACGTGTCGCCGCTGCCGAGCGACCAGGGCTACCGCGGCCCGACCGCCTGCAACGCCGCCGGGATCACCTACCGCCAGCTCGACTACTGGGCGCGCACCGGACTCATCGAGCCGACGGTGAGAGGTGCGAAGGGCTCGGGGTCGCAGCGGCTCTACAGCTTCCGCGACATCCTCATCCTGAAGGTGATCAAGCGCCTGCTCGACGCCGGGATCTCGCTCCAGCAGATCCGCACCGCGGTGGGTCACCTCCGCGAGCGGGGCACCGACGACCTCACCCAGGTCACCTTGATGAGTGACGGCGCCTCGGTCTATGAGTGCACCAGCAACGACGAGGTCATCGACCTGCT
>CAZJDU010000111.1:0-11830 GCA_964544855.1 uncultured Nocardioides sp. | reverse complement strand
GCAAGACCCGCCTCCTCCAAGCAGCCACCGAGGCCACCGACGGCACCGTGGTCCTGGCTACCCGCTGCCTCCCCCTCTCCCACGGCGAGCCCCTCATGCCCATCGCCGCACTCCTGCGCACCGCCCTGCGCCACGACGACGGCACCTGGATCAATCAGGCCCTCGCCGAGTGCGCACCCTTCGTCCGCGGCTCGCTGCCTCTACTCCTCCCCGAGCTCGACGTCCCGGACCCGACTCCGAGCACGACGGCTCACAGTGAATGGGCACGACAACGGCTCTTCACCGCCATCTCCCTCGCCCTCGCCGCCCTCACCCGAGCCCGCCCCGACCTCGTCGCGGTCTTCGACGACCTCCACTGGGCCGACGACACGACCCTCGACTACCTCGACTACCACCTCGCGGACGGCCAGGGACCACCCCTCCTCGCCGCCTGGCGCACCGACGACCCCGACATCCCCCGCCACGCCCAGCGATGGCGCACCCGGGTGACCCGGCAGCCAAGCGTCGAGACGCTGCGACTGCAGCCCTTGAGCAGAGACGAGACGGCGGAACAGCTGCGCCTCCTCGGCACGGACGACCCCGCCGCGATCGAGCAGATCCACGCTCGCAGCCAGGGCCTCCCCCTCTTCACCGAGCACCTCGCACGACAGACCGGACGCGACGACGTGATCCCCGTCGACCTGTCCGACCTGCTCAAGCTCCGACTCGACGGGCTCAGCGATCCGGCCCGCGCGGTCGCGACCACCCTCGCCGTGATGAGCCGGCCGGTGGCAGCCGAGCACCTTGACGTGCTGACCGGACGCGATGCCGACCAGGTCTCGATCGGCCTGCGGGAGCTCGCTGCGAGCCACCTCATGGCCGGCAGCGACGACGCCGCACTCGGCCACCCCCTGCTGTGCGAGGCTTTTCGGCAGGACATGGCCGGCACCGAGCTCACCGAGGCCCACCGACGTGTCGCCACCATCCTCGCCTCCCTCCACGACACCGACGAGGACGTCAGCCCCGCCGAGATCGCCCAGCACTGGCAGCGTGCCCACCACCGCCGGAACGAGCTCGCCTGGCGCATCCGGGCGGCACAGAGCGATGAACACCTCTGGGCGCTCAGCGAGACGTGCGCGCACTGGACCCGCGCCCTCGAGCTCTGGCCGCCGGACCAGCCAGAGCTCACCGAGCCGCCGCTCCGCCGAGCCACCGCCCAGCTCGCCGCCCTCACCGCGCTCTGGGATGTCGACCGCCGCCGCGGCCTCGTCGTCGCCCGCCAGGCGGTGGCCGAGCTCGGGGATCGGCGCGACATCGAGGCGGCCGAGATGCTGCAGCTTGCGTCCTACTTCGAGGGCGCCGCCGGCGATCCCTCCACCGCCGCGCGGCACTTGGAGCGCTCGCTCGCCGCTCTGCGCGAGCTCGGACCGTCCACCCAGCTCATCGAAGCGCTGCTGTGCCGATGGTTCTTCCTCCACACCGAGGGCGGACAGAGCGACCGCAATGATCCGACGGCCCTGCTCGTCGAGGCCGAAGCGGTCTGCCGCCGGCTCGGCACCGCGCATCACCTCCGCTCGGTCTGCGCTCTGATGGCGGGGGACGACCTGCTGGCCGGTGACCGGGCGGCTGCCGATGCCCACCTCGCTGCGTCGGCGCCCGACCCTCGGTTGGAGGATCCCGATCCCATCCGACGTGTCAGGACCTGCCTCAACCGCACCTGGGCGCTGCTCATCGGCGCGGCCAGCGCCGACACTGTGCTCGATGCTGCCGAACCCGCGCTGGCGCTCGCGCGACAATGGCACCTCGGCCCCCCGGCCGTCTCGCTCCTCCGGGCCAACGTGGCCATAGCTCTGCTCGACGAGGGACGCGTGGAGGAGGCGACTCGGTTCGTCACCGAGGGCGACCACCTGGCCCCGACGATCGACCTCCTCCAGGGGCGGGTCGAGCTGGCCGTCGAGAGAACCCTCGCCCAGGAGCAACAGCCTGTCGATCGGCTGCTCGCCAACGAGCTCGAGAGGGTCCAGGCCCGGGCGATCGTCTACCTGTGGGCCGCCCGGCCAGCGCCCGCAGCAGAGCGTGGCCTCGACTTCCTGGCACGGACGGTGCCGTCCGGCGATGCCGGCGTGACGGCACGGCTTCTGGTCGTCACGGCGCGGGCGGTGGCCGACCTCCACACCAGCGATGCCGGCAGCCCGGCAGCGCGACGGGCGCACCAGCGACTCGAGCGTCTCCTCGACCAGGCCGCGCAGGACCCCTTCGCCCCACTGTCCACCCTGCCGACGCGCCGACCGCTCGCGGCGCAGTGGACCGGCGAGCTCCAGCGTCTCGACGGCCGTCCTGACCCATCGCCCTGGCTCACCGCGGCGGCGCAGTGGGATCGATTGACACACCCACATGACAGCGCCTACTGCCGCTGGCGGGCCGCTCAGGCGGCGGCCGCCACCGGCCAGGGCACCCAGGCTGCCCGCCTGGTGCGACGCGCCCTGACCGACGCCCGCACGCACGTGCCGCTCCGCCGCGCCCTGACCGAGGAGCTCGACCGGCTCACGATCCGCTCCTGAGCAGCTCCGCTATCTGGCCGCCGCCGTCAGAGGAAGGAAGCCGTGAAACCGAGAAGAAGCCTCGCCGTCGGTGCCGTGTCGACCCTCCAGCTGGCCCTGCTGGTCGCCTGCGCCGGCGGTCCCGCCGAGGACACGAACGAGAACCGGGAGGCCGCCACCGGCGGCACACTCAAGGTGCTGCAGCACTTCTCGTTCGAGTCCTCGGACCCGCAGCGGATCTACTACGGCGTCCAGCTGGCCTGGTACCGCCGGCTGATCTACCGCGGTCTGCTCGCCTTCCCGATGTCGGAGGACCCCGCGGTCGCGACGAGCCCGGTCCCCGACCTGGCGACCGACATCGGCACCTCCTCCGAGGGAGGCGCGGTGTGGGAGTTCACCCTCAAGGACGGCGTCACCTGGGAGGACGGCTCCGAGATCACCTGTGAGGACGTGCAGTACGGCACCTCGCGGGTCTTCGCCAACGACGTCATCACCGGCGGGCCCAACTACACGCTGAGCTACCTCGACGTCGAGGACTACCCCGGTCCCTACGTGGCGACCGATGAGCAACAGGCGGCCTTCGAGGAGGCCGTGAGCTGCGACGGTCGCACCATCACGTTCCACTTCAACAAGCCGTGGGTGGACTTCCCATTGGCCGTGGCGGGTCTGATGATGACCGACCCGTACAAGGAGTCCTTCGACGAGGGCGCCAAGAGCCAGTGGAAGGTCCTGTCCAACGGCCCGTACGAGGTCGAGGGCGGCACCTGGGACAAGAACAAGGGCGCGACGCTGGTCCGCAACGAGGAGTACGACGAGTCCACCGACAGCCCCGAGGAGCTGCGGCTCGCACTGCCGGACACGATCGACTACCAGATCGACCCTTCCGACACCGCCGGTGAGCTCTACAACGACCGGCTGATCCAGGACAACGCCGATGTCCAGAACGCGATCACCACCGCTCGCGTCGCGCCGTCGCAGTTCCCGAGCATCACCGGCCCGGTCGAGGACCGCTACGTCAACGTGCTCTCGCCGTACAACTCCTACCTGGCGCCCAACTTCAACCAGGAAGCCATGAAGGACGTCAACGTCCGGCGCGCGCTGGCGATGTCGACCAACCTGAACGACTACGTCAAGGCGCTCGGCGGCGAGCAGGCCGCCGCTCCGTCCGAGACCATCGTGAACCCGGGTGTCTCGGGAGCGCAGGACAACCCGGCCTTCGCCGACGACAACGGCAACGACGGCGACCCCGAGGGTGCCAGAGCACTGCTCGAGGACAACGGCATCAGCACCCCGGTCACGATCACGGTCGGCTACGCCGCCACACCGACGAACGACAAGGCGATGGCCGTGCTGGCGGAGTCCTGGGAGGAGGCGGGCTTCGACGTCACGCTCCGGGGTGAGAGCGACACCTACTTCGGCAACATCGCCCGCCCGGACGACGACTTCGACGTCACCTGGGCCGGCTGGGGCGCTGACTGGCCGTCGATGATGACGGTGCTGCCGCCGCTCTTCGACAGCCGGCCGAACTTCTCGGCCAACAGCTGCGGCAACAACTACGGCTGCTACCAGAGCGACGTCTTCGAGAGCCTCGTGGACGACGCCGCGAACGCATCCGACATCGACGAGCAGGTGAGCATCCTGCAGGAGGCCGACGCCCGGCTGGGCGAGGACGTGGCCTACGTCCCGCTGGAGATCACCAAGTCGAACTTGCTGTACGGCTCCAAGATCACCGGATTCACGGCGACCGCTGCGTCGTCCTCCTACCCGGAGATCGGACTGATCGGCGTCGAGCACTGAGCCCACACCGCCGACCTCCTCGGTGGCCATGTCGAAGGTGCGAGCGAGGCAGTGGCCCCGGGTGTGATCCCGAGGCCACAGGTCGGCCGCAGGGGCCGCATGCCGCTTCAGCCGGTCCACGTCGCGCCGTGGGCCTCCGGCCGCGCCGCCCGGTCGAGGGCCAGCGCCAGGTGCCGCTGGTGCACGTGCTCGGCGATGTCGAGCGCGGTCCCGTCGGTCTCCACCTCGGGTATCACCGGCTCGGCCGCGGCCGCGGCCGCCGTGCCCGCCACGACCACGATCACGGCCACCAGCGCGCCTGCCACGCGCCCGAGGACGGTGGCCCGCTTCGTGTGCTGGTTCCTGTTCTGCTTCGTGTGGTGGTTCATCGTTCTGCTCCTTCTGGTCGATGGACCCCACGCTCCCCCCGCCACAGTCCCGGTTGACGCCGGTTGACGGATCCGTACAAAGACGGTGGACAACGCCCTGAACCGGGAGGACCCTCGTAACAGGAGCACCCACGGGAGGGACCATGGGAGCGCTACCCCGGCCAGATCTGCCACCCGGCGCCCACCGCGACCTCGTCGATGCCCTCCACGACCTCCACCACCGGGCCGGCTGGCCCAGCCTGCGCCGCATCGCCGCCGCCGCGCAGTACAGCCACACCACCGTCTCCGCCGTCTTCTCCACCGACCGGCCGCCCAGCTGGGACGTGCTCGCCGCGGTCGTCACCGCCCTCGACGGGGACGAAGCCGACTTCCACGCCCGCTGGCTGGCCGCCACGACGCCCGCCGACGGCTCCCCGCCCCCACCTCTGGCCGGCCGTCGCGAGGAGCTCGCCACTCTGCACGGCTTCGCCCGACGCCCCGACGGCCTGTTCCTCGTCCTCGGCCAACCCGGGATCGGCAAGACCCGTCTCCTCGACGCAGTGGTCGACACCACCGACACGACGGTTCTCCTCGCCCGAGCTCTCCCCCTCTCCCGCGGCGACCCCCTCATGCCCATCGCCGCACTGCTGCGTACCGCCCTGCGCCGCGACGACGGCACCTGGATGAAGCAAGCCCTCGCCGAGTGCCCGCCCTTCGTCCGCGACGCCCTCGCCCTGCTCCTCCCCGAGATCGCCGTCCGGGTCCCGCCGCCCGACACCCCTGGCCAGGGCGAATGGGCACGACAACGCCTCTTCTCCGCCGTCTCCATGGGTCTGGCCGCCCTCGCCGCCGAACGACCCACCCTCGCGGTCCTCGACGACCTCCACTGGGCCGACGCCACCACGCTCGACTACCTCGAGTTCCACCTCGCCGCCGACACCGGACCTCCCCTGCTCACCACCTGGCGCACCGACGACCCGGATATCCCCACCCACGCCCAGCAATGGCGCACCCGCATCACCCGCCATCCCACCGTCGACACCCTCCGACTCGTCCCGCTCACGGCCGAGGAGACCGCCGACCAGCTCACCCTCCTCGGCGTCACCGACCCCGCCATCACCCAGCAGATCTGCGACCGCAGCGCCGGACTCCCGCTCTACACCGAGCTCCTCGCACGCCACGGAGAGCCCGACGACCGACTCCCGCAGGACCTGGCGGACCTGCTGGTGTTGCGCCTCTCCGGCCTCGGCGACGCGGCACGCCGCGTGGCGACGACGCTCGCCGTGCTGGACCGACCCACCGGGGCCGGTGCGCTCCCGCTGCTCGTCGGTCGCGACTCCCCCGACATCTCCCGGGGCCTCCGTGACCTCGCAGAGCGACACCTGCTCAGGGACGCGCCCGGCGACGATCTGGCCCTCGGCCACCCGCTCCTCGCCGAAGCACTCCGCCAGCAGACGGTGGCCACCGAGCTGCTTGACGTCCACCGCCGCGTCGCCCGGGTCCTCGAGGACGTGCACGCCACGGGCGGTGACACGACCCCGGCCGAGATCGCGCAGCACTGGCGGGCTGCCGGCGAGCTCCGTGCCGAGCTCGCCTGGCGCATCCGGGCCGCGCAGAGCGAGCAGCGCCACTGGGCACTCGGCGAGACGTGCGCGCACTGGACCCGCGCCTTCGAGCTCTGGCCGGCCGACGAACCGGAGCTCACCGACCCACCGCTCCGCCGCTCGACCGCCCAGCTCGCCGCACTCACCGCGCTCTTCGAGTGCGACCGTCCCCCCGGGCTCGACATCGCCCGCCAGGCGGTGACCGAGCTCGACGACCGGCGGGATGCCGAGGCTGCCGACATCCTGCGCCTGGCGGCCCAGTTCGAACGGTGGGAGGGCGACCCACCGGCCGGGACGCCGCTGCTGGAGCGCTCGGCGGAGATCCTGCGTGAGCTCGAACCCTCCGCCCATCTCATCGAGACGCTCTTCACCCAGTGGTGGTTCCGCTGTGGCGACCGAGGCGACGCAGTGCTCGCCGAGGTGGCCGATATCAGTGGCCGCATCGGCGACCCGCACAGTCGCCGGCTGGCCTGCGCGCTCATGCTCGGAGACGACCAGGTGGCCGGAGACAGCGCGGCCTTCGACGCACATCTGGCGGAGTCGGCACTCGATCCTGGCCAGGAGGATCCCGATCCCGTCCGGGCCGTCCGCACCTGCGTCAACCGCAGCGATGCGCTGCTCGTCGGCGCTGCCAGCGCCGACGACGTGCTCGCGGCCGCCGAACCGGGCCTGGCGATCGCACGACAGTGGCACATCGAACCGCTCTCCGTCGTGCTCCTTCGGTGCAATGTCGCCGAAGCTCTGTTTGCTGCCGGGCGTGTGGACGAGGCTGCTGCGTTCGCCACTGACGACCTCCGCACGAGCGTCGAGATGGACCTGCTCCGCGGCCGGACCGAGGCAGCGCTCCAGAAGTGCCGCACACTGGAGCAGAGCGTCCGCGACCCGATCAACCGGTCCGACCTCGTCCAGCGGAAGGCGGAGGTCTACGTGTGGGCCGGTCGGCCCGCCCTCGCAGTCGAGCCTGCACTCACCTTCCTGACTGCGGAGCTGCCGACCGAAGGGGCCGCCCACGCAGCGCCCGCGCTGATCTCCGCGGCGCGCGCCCTGGCTGACCTCCACGCCAGTCACGCCGGCGGCCCGGCAGCGCGGCGGGCCCACCAGCGACTCACGGCGCTCCTCGACAGCGCAGCACAGGACCCCTTCGCCCCGCTGCCCACGCTCCCGGCGCGCCGACCGCTCGCGGCCCAGTGGGCCGGGGAGCTGCACCGGCTCGACGGCCACCCCGACCCCGCCCCCTGGCTCACCGCCGCCCGTCAGTGGGACCACCTCCAGCGACCCCACGCCGCGGCGTACTGCCGTTGGCGTGCCGCCCAGGCAGCCGCCGCCACCGGCCACGGGACGCAGGCCGCCCGCCTCGTCCGACGTGCGCTGGCCGACGCCCGCACCCACGTGCCGCTCCGCCGCGCCCTGGCCGAGGAGCTCAGCCGGCTCGCCGACCGGCGATCACCATCCGAGGCCCGGGTCGCCCGTCAGGGGAAGGGACCATGAGACAGCGAACGGATCTCGCAGCCGGCGTGGCGCTGGCCCTCGCGGTGTCGCTGCTGGCCGCCTGCAGCGACGCGTCGAGCGACGACGATGCCGGCGGCGACCCTGTTGCGGGCGGCACGCTGAAGGTGCTGGCGGTCTACCCCCTCGGCTACGACCCGCAGCGGGTCTACACCGGTGTCCAGCTCGAGTGGTACCGCCGCCTGCTCTACCGCGGTCTGCTCGCGTTCCCGATGTCGGAGGACCCCGTGGTCGCGACCACCCCGGTGCCCGACCTGGCGACCGACATCGGCACCTCCTCCGAGGGAGGCGCGGTGTGGGAGTTCACCCTCAAGGACGGCGTCACCTGGGAGGACGGCTCCGAGATCACCTGTGAGGACGTGCAGTACGGCACCTCGCGGGTCTTCGCCAACGACGTCATCACCGGCGGGCCCAACTACACGCTGAGCTACCTCGACGTCGAGGACTACCCCGGTCCCTACGTGGCGACCGATGAGCAACAGGCCGCCTTCGAGGACGCGGTGGGCTGCGACGGTCGCACCATCACCTTCCGCTTCAACAAGCCGTGGCAGGACTTCCCCCTCGCGGTGGCGGGCATGATGATGACCGATCCGTACAAGGAGTCCTTCGACGAGGGCGCCAAGAGCGAGTGGAAGTCGCTGTCGAACGGTCCGTACCGGGTCGAGGGCGGGGAATGGAGCGAGCGCGGTGCGACGCTGGTCCGCAACGAGGAGTACGACGCGTCCACCGACGACCCGAGGCTCCTGCGGCGGGCGCTGCCGGACCGGATCGAGTTCGACGTGGTCGCCTCTCAGACGGGCGGGGAGCTCATCAACGACCGGCTGATCGCGAACAGTCCAGACGTCCGGAACGCGATCACCACGACGTTCGTCGCGGCGTCGCAGCTGCCGGGCATCACCGGTGACGTCGAGGACCGCTTCGCCAGCGTGCCGTCGCCGATCAACTCCTACCTCGCGCCGAACTTCAACCGAGCGACCATGCAGGACGCGACCGTGCGACGTGCGCTGGCGATGTCGACCGATCTCAACGGCTACCTCACGGCCATCGGTGGTGACCGAGCGGCGGTCGCGTCGGAGACGATCGTGAACCCCAGCATCCCGGGGAGCCGGGACAATCCGGCGTTCGCCAAGGACGGCGGCAACGAGGGCGATCCCGAGGGTGCACGGGCGCTGCTCGAGGAAGCCGGGGTCGAGCTGCCCGTGAGGATCACCGTGGGCTTCGTCGCCACGCCGGCGAACAACAAGGCGATGGCGGTGCTGAAGGAGACCTGGGACCGGGCCGGCTTCGCGGTCTCGCTGGAGGGCGAGACCCAGGACACCTACTACGGCCACATCGCGCGCCCCGACGACGCCTTCGACGTCACGTTCGCCTCGTGGGCCGCCGACTGGCCCTCGATGATGACCGTGCTGCCGCCCCTCTTCGACAGCCGACCGAACTTCTCGGCCACCAGCTGCGGCGAGAACTACGGCTGCTACCGGAGCGCGGACTTCGAGGCACTGGTCGACGAGGCGGCGAGCGCATCGAGTGTCGAGGAGCAGACGAGCGTCCTGCAGGAGGCCGACCTGCTGCTCGGCGAGGACGTGGCCTACATCCCGCTCGAGACCTTCAGGTTCAACTGGGTCCACGGCTCCGAGGTCGTCGGCTTCACCACGTCACCCGCGGGCCTTCCCGAGATCGGGCTGATCGGCGTCGATCACTGACGTCGCGAGACCGGCCGTCGTGCGGACGATCGCCGCGGCACGAGGACGACGGTCGTCAGGCCGTCAGGATCTGGTCGCCGTCGACCGTGATGGCGACCTCCGTCAGTGCAGCGGGCGCGGGACCACCCGTCACCTCACCGGTGCCGGCGTCGAAGGTGCTGCCGTGGCAGTCGCAGGTGATGGTGCCGTCGGCGACGCTCGAGACCAGGCAGGCCTGGTGCGTGCAGACGGCGGTGTAGGCCTTGAACTCGCCCTCGGTCGGCTGCGTCACGACGATCTCCTGCTCCCCGAGCACCACACCGCCGCCCACCGGGACCTCGCTCGTGGTCGCCAGCGCCGCGCCCGTCGCGGGCGCGTCGCCGCCTCCGCCACCGTCGGTCGCGGTGCCGTCACCGTCGCCGGAGCTCCCGCACCCGGCGAGCGCCACCGCGACGCCGAGCGAGCCCAGGCCCTGGAACACGATGCGGCGGTCGGTGCGGATGCCACCGACGGCGCTCATCCCCGCACCACCTGGCCGTCGCGCACCGCGACGTCGACCGCCGGCAGCGGGGACGGGGCGGGGCCGCCCAGGACGGAGCCGTCGTCGAGCGCATAGCTGCTGCCGTGGCACTCGCACATGATCGAGGTGTCGACGCTGGAGACCACGCACTGGGCGTGGGTGCAGATCGCCGAGAACGCCTTGAACTCGCCCTCGGCGGGCTGGGTCACGACGACCTGCCGGCCGGCGAGGATCACGCCACCCCCGACGGGGACCTCGTCGGCGGCGACCAGCGACTTCTGGTTGTCCCGAGGAGCGACCGAGCTCGGCTCGCTCGACGGCGCTGAGGTCTGCGGCGTGGTCGGGTCTGAGGTCGGGTCGGAGGCCTCAGCTCCGGCGTCGCCGCCATCGTCACTCCCGCACGCCCCCAGCACCACCCCTCCGGCACCCAGGGCTGCGACGCCCAGTGCGTGTCGCCGGGTCAGGCATCGATCGTGGTCCACGTGGAGCTCCTTCGGGCCGAGTGACCACCACGGTAGCGAGGCCCCGGGACGATCAAGCGGTCGAGCGGCGGTTTCTCGTTGAACTCTCAGTTTTCTTCCTCGGTGTCCGGGTGGTCGTCGCCTTCTTGCCTGCTGCCTTCTTGCCTGCTGCCTTCGTGGCCGCCGACTTCTTGGTCGCCGTCCTCTTGGTCGCCGTCCTCTTCGAGGTGTCCTTCGCAGCCGACGCCCGCTTCGCCGGGGTCGGTTCCGACTGCTCCGCCTCCCGCCCGTCGAGCATCGGCGCGAGGAACTGCCCTGTGTAGCTCGTCGGGTGCGCCGCGACCTGCTCCGGTGTGCCCTCGACGACGACGGTGCCGCCGCGGTTGCCGCCTTCGGGGCCCATGTCGACGATCCAGTCGGCGGTCTTGATGACGTCCAGGTTGTGCTCGATGATCAGCACCGTGTTGCCCTTGTCGACCAGTGAGGACAGCACGCCCAGCAGCCGGCGGATGTCCTCGAAGTGCAGTCCGGTGGTCGGCTCGTCCAACACGTAGAGCGTGCGGCCGCTCGACCGCTTCTGCAGCTCGGAGGCGAGCTTGACCCGCTGCGCCTCGCCCCCCGAGAGGGTGGTCGCCGGCTGGCCGAGCCGCACGTAGCCCAGGCCGACCTCGACCAGCGTCGTGAGATGGCGGGCGATCGCGGGAACCGCCGCGAAGAAGTCGACGGCCTCCTCGATCGGCATGTCGAGGACCTCGGCGATGGTCTTGCCCTTGTAGTGCACCTCGAGCGTCTCACGGTTGTAGCGCGCACCGTGGCAGACCTCGCAGGGCACGTAGACGTCCGGGAGGAAGTTCATATCGATGCGGATCGTGCCGTCACCGGTGCAGGCCTCGCAGCGCCCGCCCTTGACGTTGAACGAGAACCGGCCCTGCTGATAGCCCCGGACCTTCGCCTCGGGCGTCTGCGCGAAGAGCTTGCGGACGTGGTCGAAGACGCCGGTGTAGGTCGCCGGGTTGGACCGCGGGGTGCGGCCGATCGGCGACTGGTCCACGTGGATCACCTTGTCGAGATGATCGATGCCCGTGATCCGCCGGTGGCGCCCCGGCACCGCGCGCGAGCGGTAGAGCTCCTTGGCCAGCGCGGTGTAGAGGATGTCGTTGACGAGCGTCGACTTGCCGGACCCGGACACACCGGTGACGGCCACCAGCAGTCCCAGCGGGAAGCTGACGTCGATGTCGGCGAGGTTGTGGGCCTTCGCGCCGTGCACGGTGAGCTCTCGGCCGACCGTCCGCGGGCGTCGTACGGCGGGCACGGGGATCTCGCGGCGCGCCGAGAGGTACTGCCCGGTCATCGAGTCCGGGTGGTTCAGCAGACCGTCGACCGACCCGCTGTGCACC
>CAZJDU010000110.1:0-11905 GCA_964544855.1 uncultured Nocardioides sp. | reverse complement strand
AGCCTCGAAACCACCCGATCTCCACGCCCGGTCACGCACAGTCTTCGAACAGCGCCGGCGGACCGTCACGAACGCGCAAGAGCCGTCAGGTCCCAGCCCGGCCCAGCGCCTAGCCTGCTCCACATGGGCTCCCTGTCACCGCGCCTGGCGGCGATCGTCGATGCTCTCCCGGTCCGCCCCGGCACGCGCGTCATCGAGATCGGCGGGGCGCCCGGAGCGGCGGTACGTGGCCTGGCCGCGCGGATGGGCCACGGCCACCTCCTGGTGATCGACCGCTCGGCCCGCGGGGTTGCGCTCATCGAGCGACACCTCGCCGACGAGATCGGCTCCGGCCTGGTGAGCGTGCGCTGCGTGGCGGCCGAGGACTTCGCGCTCGAGCCGGGCGAGGCGCCGTACGACCTCGCGTTCGCTGTCCGCGTCGGCGCCTTCGACGGCCGGCACCCACGCGCCGGCGCCCGGGCGCGGGCGCGACTCGCCGCAGCCCTCGTGCCCGGCGGACGGCTGTACGTCGACGGTGGCGCTCCGCTGCGCGAGGTCCCACTGCCGTGACCGGCGCCGAGCGTCAGCCGGTCACCTCGTGGTGCACCAGCAGCTCCTCGGCGAGCACCACACCGGCGGCGTCCAGCTCTGGCGGGTCGATGACCGTGGCCTCCGGCGACGCCGCGAGCAGCAGCATGCCGACACGGCGTTCGAGCGGCTCGAGCAGCTCGAGATCGAGCGCGACGTCATCGTCGTCGGCGTGCACCACCGTCACCTGCTCGGCGTACATGTCGGCCACCCAACGGTCGGCGTGCGGGAGCAGCACCCGGACCCGCCGCGTGGCGCGCTGCGCGTCGAGCAGGTCCGTCAGGTCCGGCGGCGGCGTGAAGTGCTCGTCGAGGACCTCGACGTCGCGGATGCCGGAGAGCAGGTAGGTGCGCAGCCGGCCCCGGGCGTCCGGCGGTCCGGCGTCGACCTCCCAGCCACGGCGGGTCTGGACCAGGCGATAGGGATGGACGACCTTCGACGTGATCCCGTGCGACCACGCCCGCGAGTAGACGATCCGCACCGCGTTGCGCCGGCGCTGCGCGTTCTGCAACGGCCGGAGCGGCCGGTTCCACGCCGGGACCTCCGGCTGCCCGGCCGGCTCCCCGACCATGGTCTCGGTGAGGACCCCGATCGCCGCACCGAGATCCGGGTCGGGCGCGATGTCGTGCAGCGCCAGGGCAGCGGTGTGGATCAAGGCCAGCTCGGAGGCGTCGACGTACTCCACCCCCAGCTCCTCGGTGGGCCGCTCGGTGACGATGCGCACCACCTCGGCCGACTGCGGATCGGCCTCGGCCCCGCTGGCCTCGAGGAACTCGAGCACCGATGGCCGCGACATCCCGAACATCGGGTCGTGCGCGATCATGTCGGCGCTGAAGAACGCCAGCAGATCCTCCCGGAGCTCGTCCACCGGCGCATCGACCTCCGCGGCCAGTGCGGTCAGCGGGACGCCGTCGGGGTGCGCGCCGAGCACCTCGAAGACCTGCGGCAGCCGCGCGAACCGGGTCGCGTACCTCGGTGTCGCCATCAGCCCCGCCCCGCCTTCTCCCGCAGCTCCTCGAGCACCTCGCGACGTACGTCGTCGGGGCCCACCAGCACGACGCGCCGACCGAGCTCGTAGAGCCGCGCCCGGAGCGCGGCGCGGTTGGTCACCCGGTAGTGCAGCACCAGCTCGTCTCCGAGCGACTGCTCCGAGTCGGGCTGCCCGAGCCACCGTACGACGTCCGCGCGGTACTCCTTCGCCGCTCGCAGCGTCACCTCGACCGGCGGGTCCACCTCCCAGCTCATCGGATGCAGGCTCGGGTGCCGTACCGGCGTCATCCGGTCGGCCGTCCCGGGGGGATCCGTGCCGACGTCGCTCATCCGGGTCACGACGAACGCCTTGACCCGCTCGTCGCCGTCCTCCCGGCCGCGGAGGTACCACGTGCCGTTCTGGGTGCGCACCGACTCCGGGTGCACGACCCGGCGCGCCCCCTTGTAGCCGAAGCGCAGCAGGCAGCGCAGCCGCACCGCACGCAGCACCTCGGTGAGCGCCGGAGCCACCCCGGTCGGCACCGCAGCGTCGACCTCCTCGGCCGCGTCGGCCGTCGGTGTGCCGCCCAGGCCGAGCCGACCGACCAGGTCGTCCCGGTCGGCCAGCAGCACCGCACGCTGCAGCGCGCGCTCCTGGGAGGCCGACAGCCGCACCCGCAGCCGGTTGTCCACCGGCCGCATCCGGTAGTGGGAGTCCTCCCCCGGCTCCGCGACGTTGTCGATCTGCCAGCCCTGACGGGTGAGGTGGCGAACGTCGCGTGCCAGCTGGTCCATCGCGCCGTCACCCTCGAACCCCGCGATCTCCGCGAGCCGCCGCCCCGACAGGCCACGCTCCCCGTGGGCGTGCAGCGACGCCGCGATCCGCACCAGCCGTTCCATGGGTCCCCGCTGGTCGCGTCCGGGTGCTCTGGCCACCTGCGTCTCTTCCGTGCTCGGCGCGCGTCCTTCCAGAGCCAGTGTGACGCAGACCCCCGGCACAACGTCGGACAATCGGTGGATCCGGGCCGAACGGCGGCGCTGTGGAGCTCGCACGGACGGCGCCGCCCCGCGAACGGCCGGCGACGCTAGAGGTAGAGCCCGGCGGACTCGTCGCCCAGCCGGTCGGCGGCGACCGCGTGCACGTCGCGCTCGCGCATCACGACGTACATCTCCCCGTTGACCTCGACCTCCGCCTTGTCCTCGGGGTCGTAGAGCACCTGGTCGCCCGCCTCGACGGCCCGGGCATGCGGCCCGACCGCGACCACCTTGGACCACGCCAGGCGACGGCCGCCCATCGCGGCGGTCGCGGGGATCACGATGCCTCCGGAGGAGCGGCGCTCCCCCTCCTCGGTGTCGGCCTCACAGAGGACGCGGTCGTGCAGCATCTTGATCGGCGTCTTGTCGACCGTGCCCATCGCAGCGACCGACACGTCAGCGCACGATCTTGCGGATCACCGCGAACACGGTGATCACGCCGACCACGCCGCCCACGGTCTTGAGGATGTTGTCGGTGCGGGGCTCACCGGTCTCGGGGTCGACGTAGACCGCCTTCAGGTCGGCGATCTCGCGGCGGACGATGGTCTTGGGGTGCGAGCGGTAGAGGAGCTGGTCGATGGTCGAGGCCATGCGCTCACGGGTCTCTTCGATCTCGCGCTCGATGTCGGCGGGCTGGGTGCTCACCCGCGCAGGCTATCAATCTGCTCGGGCGGCATCGACCGAGGCGCGAATCCGAACGGCAGCTCCAGCCGGTGCGCGGTCATCAGCGGCTCGTCGGTGAGGACGTCGTAGGTCCCCCCGTCCGCCACCACGGTGCCTCCGCTGAGCACCACCGACCGGGGGCAGAGCTCGAGCGCGTAGGGCAGGTCGTGGGTCACCATCAGCACGGTGACGTCGAGCCCCCGCAGGATGTCGGCCAGCTCCCGGCGCGACGCGGGGTCGAGGTTGGAGGACGGCTCGTCGAGCACCAGGACCGACGGCTCCATCGCGAGCACGGTGGCGATCGCGACCCGGCGCCGCTGCCCGAAGGAGAGGTGGTGCGGCGGGCGGTCGGCGAAGTCCGCCATGCCGACCCGGTCGAGTGCCGCCGTCACCCGACGCTCGAGGGCGTCGCCCTTGAGCCCCAGGTTGGCCGGGCCGAACGCCACGTCGGCCCGCACGGAGCCCATGAACAGCTGGTCGTCGGGGTCCTGGAAGACGATGCCGACCCGGCGCCGGATCTCGGTGAGGTGCGCACGCTCGACCGACAGCCCGTCCACGGCGACGGTGCCGGCGGTCGGTGTGTGGATGCCGTTGAGGTGGAGGACCAGCGTGGTCTTGCCCGCGCCGTTGGGCCCGAGCAGCGCCACCCGCTCCCCGGCGTGCACCTGCAGGTCGACCTCCTGCAGTGCCGGGTGACCGTCCGGGTAGGCGAAGGAGAGGTTCTGGACCTCCAGCACCGGGGCGGTCATGCGCCGGCCTCGGCGGGGTCTCGATACGCCCTCGCTCGTTCCTCACGAGGGCTACTCGACCAGCGACGGTCCGGCAGGCTGCCGTCATAGCCGCGGGAGAGCATCGCCAGGTGCACCCGCTCGCCCCGCTCGTAGGAGCGGACGAAGAGTGCCCCGAGGGTGCGGGCCAGCGCCGGCCAGTGCCGGGGCGAGCGTGGGTCCACCCCGCGGGAGCGCATCGCCGTGATCATCCGGCCGAGGTCGGCGGTGACCACGTCGAGGTAGCGGACCATGAACGCCATGATCTGCACGAGCAGCTCGGGCATCCGCAGCCGCTGCAGCCCGAGCATCACGTCCGAGGGCTCGGTCGTGGCGGCCAGGGTGAGCGAGGAGAGCACGCCGATCGTGCCCTTCGCGGCGAGTCCCCAGGCGGCGATCAGGCCCGGCTCCGACAGCCCGACGCCGAGCACCTCGACCTCGGGGCCCTGCACCACGAACGGCATCAGCGCGGCGAAGACCAGGAACGGCACCTCGATCACCGCCCGCTTGAGCACGTAGCCGATCGGCACGCCGGCCGCCACGATCACGCCCAGCACGATCAGCAGGTAGCCGCCGAACACGGCGTACCACTCCCGTGGCGTCGCGACCACGGTCAGCACGAACGCCAGCAGCACCAGCACCTTGAGGTGCGCCGGTGCGCGGTGGATCCGGCTGTGACCGTGGTAGTGCAGGCGGTGCCCGTGGCCGGCGCCCACGTCAGTCCACCGCGTCGACGGGCGAGCCGCGCCGGCGGATCGCCCACGCGAGGCCACCGGCGATCACGAGCACCAGGAGGACACCGATCACGCCCGACAGCCCCACGCTGACCCGCTCGTCCTCGACCCCGCTGGTCTCGTAGTCCGCCAGCGGCGCGTCGGCCGTGGCGCTGTCCTCCGCGGTGTCGATGAAGCCCGTCTGCTCGGCGACGTACTCGAGGCCGTCCGGGTGGCTGCTGGCGTAGTAGCTCGCGACGCCCGCCACGAGGAGAGCGACGACGACGCCGGTGATCCAGAACGTACGGCGCCTCATGGTGTGGCCTCGCGATCGGTGGCCCCGAGCCTCGTCGCCGGCGTTCCTCGCACCTCGATCACCGTCCGCGCACCGTGGACGAGGTCCGGGCGGGAGGCGACGACCGCGCTCACCACCAGACCGGTCACGATCGCCTCGCCGATGCCGATCGCGGCGTGCCAGCCGAGCATCGCGGTGAGCAGCGTGCCGAGGTCGATGTCGGCGGTGCCGCCGATCGCGTAGAGCAGCGTGAAGGCGAGCGCCGCCGCCGGCACCGAGACCAGCCCGCCGAAGGCGGCGGCGAGCGGCACGGACGACAGCCGACGCGGCAGCACCAGCATCGCCAGGCGGAACGCGCCGTAGCCGACGAAGCATCCGACGAGCGCCATCAGCACGGTGTTGGTGCCCAGAGCGGTGATGCCACCGTCGGCCATGAAGAGCGCCTGCACGAGGAGCACCACGCTCAGGCACAGCGCGCCGGTCCAGGGGCCGACGAGGACGGCGGCCAGCGCCGCCCCGATCAGGTGGCCGCTGGTGCCGGCGCCGACCGGGAAGTTGATCATCTGGCCGGCGAACACGAACGCCGCGACGAGGCCGGCCATCGGCGCGGTGCGGTCGTCGAGCTCGGTGCGGGCCCTGCGGAGCGCCACGGCGACGCCGGCGACCGCGACCGCTCCGGTGGCCACCGAGGTCGGTGCGTCGAGGAATCCGTCGGGTACGTGCATGCCGCTCCGTCGCAGGTCGTGGGGAGGTAGTTAGATGGGTCCGTAGGTGTGTCACCTTATTGCACACGAAACGCAACAACAATATTCCCTCAGGAGTGCTCTCTCGTGCCTGCTGCCCCGCGTCTCGGCGTCGGCGACGCCGCACCCGACTTCACGCTGCCCAGTGACACCGGCGAGGAGGTGAGGCTCAGCGACCTCCTCGGCCGCGACGAGAAGGTGATCGTCTACTTCTACCCGGCGGCGATGACCCCCGGCTGCACCAAGCAGGCCTGCGACTTCACCGACTCCCTCGACGCGCTCCAGGCCGCCGGCTACCGGGTGCTGGGCATCTCACCCGACAAGCCGGAGAAGCTCGCGAAGTTCCGGGAGCGCGACGGTCTCACCATCACACTGCTCTCCGACCCGGACAAGCGGGTGCTGACGGCGTACGGCGCCTTCGGGGAGAAGAAGCTCTACGGCAAGGTCGTCGAGGGCGTGATCCGGTCCACGTTCGTCATCGGTCCGGACGGCACGGTCGAGCTGGCGCAGTACAACGTCCGCGCCACCGGACACGTCGCGAAGCTGCGCAAGGACCTGGGCCTGACCGCCTGACGGCCGGCCGACGAAGGGGGGACACATGGAGCTGCACCAGGCACTCGCCGACCTCGCTCGCGACCATCGCGCGGTGTTCTCGGACGCGGCGGCCTTCCGCGGAGCGCTCGACGACTACCTGGACGAGGGCACCGCCTCTGCGGGCACCATCAACCTGCTCACCGATGCCGTACGGCTCGGCGCGCTCGAGCAGCTCCAGTCGATGCTGGCCTCCGGCGCGAGCCCCGAGAGCGCCGTCGAGTCGGCCGGTGACCGGCTCGCCCGCGACCGGGGCAGCCGCGACACCGTCGGGTCGCGATGGGCGTGCTCGGTGCTCGGCTACGCGCTCGGTGGGATCCCGCTCGAGCTCGTCACCCGGCTCACACCGGACGCGAGCACCCAGCAGCCGCCACCGCCACCGCCGCCACCGCCGCCGTACGCCGGCGGCACCGCGATGCGTCCCGGGCCCGCCGTCCCGCCACCCGTACCCACCAGGAACCCGTGGGACCCGCCGCCGGCACCGCCGAAGTCCCGGACGGGGCTGATCGTCGGGCTGGTCGCCGCCGCCCTGGTGCTGGTGCTCGGCGGGGTCGCGACGGCCGCCGTGCTGCTGACCGGCGGCGACGACGAGCCGCGTGCGGACGGACCCACCGACGACCCGACGACGTCGGCGACCACCGCATCCACGGCTCCCGTCACGACCGAGCCGACCGCGACGGAGGACACCGACCTCTCCGACGGACTGACCGTCTACGGCGACGGCTACGTCTTCGACCTGCCCGAGGGCTGGCGGGACGGCAGCGACGAGATCGGCACCGATCCCGGGACCGCCTCGATCGACACGCTCTCGCTGTGGGAGGGCGACGACATCGCATCGGCCCGCGCCAACCTGATCGTCGAGGCTGCGTCGTCGTACGGCAACGACGACGTCGGCGATCTCGCGGAGACCTGGAAGCAGACGATGGTGAGCAGCCTCGACGCGGTCGCCACGGCCGGTGTGGAGCAGCAGGACCTCCCCGACCGTGAGCTCGGCGGCGAGTCGGCGAGGGGCGTCGAGGTGCGCTACCAGAACCAGTACGACGCGGACATCCGCCAGCTCGCCTACCTGGCGATCCACGACGGCCGGCAGTACGGCGTCACCGTCACGATCGTCAACAACGACAGCGCCGTGGAGCCGATCTACGACGACGTGCTCGACTCGTGGCAGTGGACGGACTGATCGCCGGCGCCCGCAACCGCCTGCGCCGACGACCTGAGAGACTGTGTCCGGCCCTGCCTCGGCCCAGGGCCGTGCCGGAGTGGTGGAACTGGCAGACACGCAGGTTTTAGGTACCTGTGCCTTCGGGTGTGCGGGTTCGAGTCCCGCCTCCGGCACGCGCTCGTTCGACCCGTCGGTAGGCCGGCGGCACCAGGCGGGTCAGGTCGGGACGCCGTCGTTCCAGCTGCTCGGCCAGGTCGAGCACGGTCCCGTCGCCGCCCGGCGCGGCGCCGAGATGCAGGCCGATCGGCATCCCGTCGCCGTCCAGCCCCCACGGCAGGCTGAGCCCGGGCCCTCCGGTGACGTTGAACATCGCGGCGAACGGCGAGAGGCGGAAGATCTCGGCGAAGAGGTCCGCCGCGGGCGACGCCGTCGAGACCGCACCGAGGGCCGGTGCGGGCCAGGCCGTGGTCGGGCTCAGCACGACGTCGACCCCGGCGAACCGTCCTCCGATCCGGAAGCCCAGCTCGTGGAGCCGGTCGACGGCGTCCACGAGGTCCGCAGCGGCGAGCCGCTGACCACGGAGCACCAGCTCGTGGACGGCGGGCTCGAGGTCGTCGGCGGGGCGCTCGACCGGCTCGCCGCGGACCAGCCGGGCCAGGTGGGCGGCGACGATCGTCCCGAAGACCGGTCCGATCTCGGCGGCCTCGGCGACCGGCTCCAGCTCGACCACGCGATGCCCGAGCGATGCCAGCTCCGCCACGGCGTCGGCGAGCGCGCGCTCGTACGCCGGGGCGACCGTGGCGCCGCCGGGCCCGGCGCGGAGCACACCGACCACGCACCGCTCCGTCGCCGGTCGCGGGTGGGGCGGTGGGTGCCACTCGCCCGGAGCTGCGCCGGCGGTGACGGCCAGCAGCTCCCGGGTGTCGGCGACCGACCGGGTGATCGCATGCTCATGGCTCAGCCCCATCCAGTCGTCGAGGCGGTGGGGACCGGCCGGGTTCGTCCCCCGGGAGGGCTTGAAGCCGACGACACCGCACCAGGCGGCCGGGATCCGGGTCGAGCCGCCGGAGTCGGTGGCGTGGGCCGCCGGCACCAGTCCGGCCGCGACGGCCGCGGCCGCTCCGCCGCTCGATCCACCGGCCGAGCGCGTGTGGTCCCAGGGGTTGCGGGTGGGGCCGTGCAGCTGCGGCTCGGTGGTGATGTTGAGGCCGAGCTCGGGGGTGTTGGTGCGGCCGAGGATGACGACTCCTGCGTCACGCAACCGGCCGATGAGCGTCGAGTCACCGCGCGGCATCCGGTGCCGCAGGGCACGGCTGCCCGCTCGCAGTGGGAGGTCCGCGAGGTCGGCCTGCAGGTCCTTGATCAGGTAGGGGACGCCGGCCAACGCACCGCCGGGGTTGCGGCAACCGGGATCGGGCGCCCGATCCACCACGGCCCCGAGGACGACGTCGTCCTCGGTGATACGGCGGCCGGCCTCGGCGACGAGCTCGGCAAGGCGGCCCGGATCGGCTCGTACGGCGGCAGCGATCACCGGCAGTGGATCGTCCAGGAGCACCTCAGTGCTCCCCCGCCTGCTGCAACGCCGCGGCGAGGGCGGCCGGGTCGGAGAACATCAGCTCGTGGCCGCCGGGCACGACGACCAGCCGGAAGTCGCCGAGGCGGCTCGACATGCCCGGGTGCCAGCTGAACTCGGCGGCCGGGAAGACGTGGTCGCCGTACGCATGGATGTAGGAGCGTGGCACCGCGAGCGTGTCGAAGCCGGCGAGCTCGAGCGGCTCGGCGCTGCGCGCGAGCGGCTCGGGCGAGGTCAGCGCGTAGGCGCGCTCCGCGGTCGCGGCGCCGGCGTCGTTCATCAGGTGGTCGCGGAAGTAGTCGTAGGGCAGCGTGAGCGTGCCGTCCGGCGACGCCAGCTCCTGGAACGCACCCGCGACCGACGCGGGCACGTAGGAGAACACCGACCGGCCGTCGGCGACCACATAGGCGTTGTAGAACACCAGGCGCGCCAGCCGGTCGGCGAGCCGCAGGGACGCGAGCTGCACCACCGCGCCGCCGAAGCTGTGCCCCACCAGGACGACGTCGCGCAGGTCGCGCTCCTCGACGAGGTCGACCACCGCCTGGGCGGTCTCGGCCATCGTCACGTCGGGCTTCGCGCGGTCACCGTTGCCGGGCAGCGTGAGGGTGTGGGCCTGATGCCCGGCTCCCTCCAGCTCGACACGCACCTGGTCCCAGCACCGCTCGTCCTGCCACGAGCCGTGTACGAGTACGTAGATCATCCGGTCCTCCTCTGGCTGCTGATGCCCGGTGACACTAGGCAGCCCGGCCGCCCGGAGCGAGCCGTTGCCTGCCACGCCGATGCCCGGTTCGTGCCAGTGCGGCGCGACCCGTCCGACCCGGTCAGCCCTCCCGGAAGGCGCGGGGCGTGGCACCGAAGCGCTCCCGGAACTGGGCGGCGAACCGCGACGGCGAGCCGAATCCCACGTCGGCCGCGATCTCGGCGACGGTGCCGGACCCGCTGCGTAGCCGCTCGGCGGCACGGTCCAGGCGCCGTGCCCGGATGTGCTGTCCGAGCGTGTCCGGCTCCCCGAAGGAGCGGTGGAGCGTCCGCACCGACACCCCGACACCGGCGGCCACCATCGCGGCGCCGAGCCCCGGGTCGCCGAGATGACGGTCGACGAACCGCTCGGCCGCGAGCCGCACGGCCACCGGTGCGTCCGCGGCGGCCGCAGGGGCGCCGGCGGACACGTCCGCGACCAGCTCCTCCAGCGTCGGGTCGAGCACCCGGCGCAGCGCCGCCCGCCCCTCGGCCGGCAGCCCCGCGACCGCCGCCTGCAGGGCGCGGACGTGATCGACCAGGACCACGCCCAGCTCGGTGAGGTCGATCGACCGGATCGGCCCGTCGAGATGGGTGAACCGCCGTTCGACCGTCGGCGCGGGGAGCACCACGAACTGCACGCGCGCGGACGTGCGGTAGCGCACGTCGAAGGCCTCCGCGGCGGGCACCACGACCAGCCGGCCGGGACGGATGGCCTCGCTGCCCCGCCGGTGCTCGATGGTGCCGTCGCCCACCGCGGCCGTGAGCAGGAAGACACTGCCGTCGCCCGGGGCGGATGCCACCGATCGCTGCGCGCGCAGCGGCGAGACCACGGCGTCGACCAGCCCGGTCCCGCCGATGTGCTCGGCCCGGAGCCGGGCCCGGAAGGCGTCGGGACGGTCGGTGAGCACCGTCTGGGCGACGAGGGTGTCGCCGACGGCGTCATGGAACGCGGCCAGGCCCGAGACTCCCGTGAAGCCGCGCGGCGTACCGGGGGTCATGCCCATGCAGCCTAGGCCGGACCGGAGCCGACGTGCTCGTGGAACTCGGCGGCGAACCGGTGGACGGAGTCGAACCCGACCTCGGTGGCGACGCGGGAGACGGTGACCGATCCGGTGGCCAGCTGGGCCGCCGCACGCTCGAGCCGCCGGAGCCGGATGTGGCGACCGACGGTGTCGCCGCCGGCGCGGAAGGCACGGTGCAGCGTGTCGACCGGTACGTCGATCGCCGCGGCCACCGCGCCGGCGCCGAGCTGGCGGTCGCCCAGGTTGCGGTCGATGAAGCGCTCCGCCGCGAGTCGCACCGCAGCGAGCCGCCGCCGCGCCCCCGCGGCCCTGGTCCCGGTGTCCACCTCGGCCACGAGTCCGTCGACCACCGGGTCGAGCACGCCGGCGAGCGCCTCCCGCGATGTCGCGCTCAGATCACCCCGGCCGAGCTCCTCCCGGACCGAGCGCAGGTGGCCGGCGAGGGCGGCACCGGTCTCGGAGAGCGGCACCGACCGGATCGGCCCGTCCAGGTCCGCGAACCGCCGCTGCGCGACCTCGCTCGGCAGCACCAGGAACTGCACCCGGGCCGAGCCACGGTAGGAGACGTCGAACTCCTCCGCCGACGGCACCACCACCAGGCGTCCGGGACGGATCTCCTCCTGGCCGCGACGGTGCTCGATCACCCCGTCGGCCGCTGTCGCCGTCAGCAGGAAGATGCTGCCGTCACCCGGCGATCGTGCCAGGCTGCGGACAGCACGCACCGGCGTGACCGCGACGTCCACCAGCGCGACCCCGCCGACCTCCTCGGCCGCGAGCCCGGCGCGGAACGCGTCCGGCTGCTCGGACTCGACGGTCTGGTCGACGAGGGACTCGCCGAGCGTGTCGCGGAACGCGTCGAGCCCGCTGCGGCCCCTGAATCCGAGAACGGAGTCCGACTCCATCGGGAGATGGTAAGGGAACGACGGGGACCCCGTGCCCGGAACGCCGCGGTCACCGCGGACGAGCCCGATCGGTGAGGCGCAGCAGCCCGGACATCGGTGGATCCGCGCTCAGCCTGGATTCACCGATCTGCGGCTACTGCGCGCCACCATATGGGCACGCTG
>CAZJDU010000109.1:0-12113 GCA_964544855.1 uncultured Nocardioides sp. | reverse complement strand
CGACCTGGTCAAGCACAAGATCGACCAGCTCCAGTTCGAGCGCGACCAGCTCGACAACTACGTGCACCAGACCAAGGCGTGAGGGCGTCTCCCGGCCGACCTGCACAGAACCTCCACAACTCCTCCCCCCTTCCTGACGAGGTGCGCTCGTAGCCTGCCTCCATGAGCAGGAGCCCCCGCCGCCGGATCCTCGTCGTCGAGGACGATCCCGCGATCAGCCGCGCGGTCGCCGACCGCCTCGTCGCGGAGGGCTACGAGGTCGTGACCGCCGCTGACGGCCCGGCCGCGGTGGCCGCCGACCGCGAGCACGGTCCGGACCTGGTCGTCCTCGACGTGATGCTGCCGGGGTACGACGGCTACGAGGTGTGCCGCCGGATCCAGGCCGCGCGACACGTGCCCGTGCTGATGCTGACCGCTCGGGACGACGAGGCGGACGTGCTGACCGGGCTGGGCGTCGGCGCCGACGACTACCTGACCAAGCCGTTCCGGATGCGGGAGCTCGTGGCCCGGATCGCCGCACTGCTGCGGCGGGTGGAGCGGGCCGGCGAGGTCGCCGCCCGGCGCGCGCTCGAGCTGGGCGAGCTGCGGGTCGATCCGGGCGCGAGGCGGGTCTGGCGTGGCGATGACGAGGTGCGGCTGACGCCCACCGAGTTCGATCTGCTGCTCTGCCTCGCCGCCAGCCCCGGCGACGTCGTCCCCCGGGAACGACTGCTGGCCGATGTCTGGGGCTGGCCGGGTGGGTCGGGCACGCGCACGGTCGACAGTCACGTCAAGGGGCTGCGCGCCAAGATCGGCACCGGCCGGATCCGGACGGTGCACGGTGTCGGCTACGCCCTCGAGACCGGGGACGCGCGGTGAGCGCCGAGCCGCTGGCGCGGGTCGGGTCGATCAAGGTCAAGCTGGGGCTCCTGGTCGCCGCGAGCGTCACGGTCGCCTCGGCGGTCGCGACCCTGGGCCGCGCGGCCGGCGTACCGGCGTGGCTCAGCGTGCCGGTGACGATCCTGCTCGCGCTCGCGGTCACCCAGCTGCTCGCGGTGGGCATGACCTCTCCGCTCCGGGAGATGACCGCGGCCGCGCGCCGGATGGCGACCGGCGACTACGCCGTCCGCGTCACTGCCACCTCGGGCGACGAGGTCGGCGAGCTCGCGCAGGCGTTCAACACCATGGCCCGCGACCTCGCCGACGTCGACCGCCAGCGCCGCGAGCTGGTGGCCAACGTGAGCCACGAGCTGCGGACCCCGCTCACCGCGCTGTGCGCGATGCTGGAGAACCTCGTCGACGATGTGTCCCCCCGCGACCCCGACGCGCTGGCCGCCACGCTGGCCCAGGCCGAGCGGATGTCGCGGCTCGTGGCCGACCTGCTCGACCTGGCGCGCGTGGACGCCGGCCAGGCCCCGGTCTCGCCGGTGCCGGTGGAGCTGTCGGCCCTGCTGGACGACGCCGTCGCGGAGGCGCGCACGCTGGGCCGGGAGGTGACCTACGACGTCCGCGTCGAGCCGGCCGACCTGGAGGTGCACGCCGATCCGGCGCGCCTGCACCAGCTGGTGGCCAACCTGCTCGACAACGCCTCGCGGCACAGCCCGGCCGGTGGCACCGTCCAGGTGCTCGCCGAGCAGGACGACGACCGCTATGCGCTCGTCGTCCGCGACCACGGACCAGGGGTGGCGGCCGAGGACCGGGAGCGGATCTTCGAGCCGTTCGGCACGCTGCGCGCCACCGAGGGCGGCGGCGGGACCGGGCTCGGACTCGCCATCGCCCGCTGGGTGAGTGACCTGCACGGCGGCACCATCCGCTTCGTCGACCCCGACCCCGGCACCACCGGCGCCCGGGTTCGGGTCGATCTCCCCGTGCGACCGACCGGCCGACGTCCCCGACCCGAGGAGCAGACCTTGCCCACCGCACCCCCTCCCCCGCATCCTCCCGCAGCAGCGAGCGCGCCGTACGAGCCGGCGCCCGTGCCAGCGCGACCGCTCCTCGACGACCTGTTCGGCGGGTTCTGGGCGGAGCCGCCCGGCGGGGCCCCGGCGCGGCTCCGGCTGCTGCTCGGCGCGCTCGCGACCGGGCTCCTCGCTGCCGTGGTGCTGCCCTTCCGCGATGCCGGTGTGGGCACCCTGCTGGTGCTCGTCGCCGCGGGAGGCGTCGTGCTCGCCGCGGCGCCGCGGCGCCGCGAGCCCTTCGCGCTCGCCTGTGCGGTGCTCGCGATGCTGCTCGCGAGCACCGTCGTGCTCCGCGACGCCGACTGGATCATGGCGTTGTGCGTGATGGCGGGCGCGGCCGTGGGCATCGTGGGCACGACCGGTGCCCGCACGCTCCCGGGCTTCGTGCTCGCCGGTCTCGCCTGGCCGCTCGCCGGCCTGCGCGGGATGCCGTGGCTGGGCCGCACGACCGCGTCGCTCACCGGTCTCGGCAACGGGGCGGCGCTGCTGCGCACCGCAGTGTGGTCGGTGCTGGGGCTGCTCGTCTTCGGTGCCCTCTTCGCCTCCGCCGACGCGCTGCTGGCCGAATGGGTCGACACCCTGGTGCCCGACCTGACCGTGGACACCCTCGTGCTGCGGGCCTTCCTCACCGTCGCGGTGGGCGGGGTGGTGCTGGCCGCGGCCTACCTCGCCCTCAACCCACCGCGGCTCGACCGGGACCTCGGGCGCGCCCGGCCGGTGGAGCGCCGGTTCGAGTGGCTCACGCCCGTGGTCGTGGTCAACGTCGTCTTCGCCGCCTTCCTGGCCGCGCAGGCGACGGTGATCTTCGGCGGCCACGACTACCTCCAGCAGACGACGGGGCTCACCTACGCGGAGTACGTCCACCAGGGGTTCGGCCAGCTCACCGTCGCCACGGCGCTGACGCTGCTGGTGATCTGGGCGGCCGCGCGCAAGGCCCCCCGAGCGACAGCCTCGGACCGATCGTGGCTGCGGGTGTCGCTGGGTCTGCTGTGTGTGCAGACGCTGGTCGTGGTCGCCTCGGCGCTGCACCGCGTGCAGCTCTATCAGGACGCCTACGGGTTCACCCGGCTGCGGCTGCTGGTCCCGGTCTTCGAGGGCTGGCTCGGTCTCCTGGTGGTGGCGGTGCTGGCCGGTGGCATCGCACTGCGTGCCCGCTGGCTGCCGCGGTTCGCGCTGCTCAGTGGCGCGGCTGCGCTGCTCGGCCTGGCCGCGGTCAACCCCGACGCCTGGATCGCCGAGCGCAACCTGGACCGGTATGCCGAGACCGGCCGGGTGGACTGGGCCTACCTCCAGGGTCTCTCCGACGACGCCGTCCCCGTGCTCGCAGACCTGCCCTCCGACCTGGAGTCGTGCGCCCTCGCCGGCCATACCCGGAGCGACGACGACCTGCTCGAGTGGAACCTCGGCCGGAGTCGCGCGGCGGACCACCTCCCGGCTGCCGACGCAGCGCCGCGCGGCGTCCCCGCGGAGTGCCCCGGGTCCGTGGACTGACGTAGGGTCGCGGTCATGGAGAAGCCCGAGATCGAGTTCCCCGGCGACGAGCCGCCCGCCGACCTGGTCGTCACCGACGTCGCCGAGGGCGACGGCGCGGAGGCGGTGGCCGGCAAGATCGTCAGTCTCCACTACGTCGGGGTGGCCCACTCCACCGGCGAGGAGTTCGACGCGTCGTACAACCGCGGCCAGCCGCTGCAGTTCCAGCTGGGCTCCGGTCAGGTGATACCGGGCTGGGACACCGGGGTCCAGGGCATGAGGGTCGGCGGCCGGCGGCAGCTGGTCATCCCGCCGCACCTCGCGTACGGCGACCGCGGGGCCGGCGGGGTCATCGCGCCCGGTGAGACCCTGATCTTCGTGGTGGACCTGGTCGAGGTGCGCTGAGCGACCTCCGGTTGGTTTCGAGGCTCGCTGGCGCTCGCACCTCAACCACCGTCGGGCCCCAACCATCGTCAGGCCTCGACCACGGTCGGGCCTCAACCTCCGTCACGCGTGGGCGACCCGAGCCGCGTGGGCGGCGATCTGGACGACGTCGCCCACCTGGAGCTGCCGGCTGCGGCGGGTCTCGACCTCGTCGTTGACCCGCACCATGCCGGCGGCGAGCAACGGCTTCGCCTCGGAGCCGGACTCGACGAGATCGGCCAGCTTGAGGAACTGACCCAGCTTGATCGAGTCGTCGGAGATGGTCACGTCGGTGGGCTCGGACATGGGTCCGATCATATTTCGCTCAGTGGACGAGCAGTGACGCGGCGTGGATGGTCACCCCCACCAGGCCGCCGACGATGGTGCCGTTGATCCGGATGAACTGCAGGTCCCGCCCCACGTGGAGCTCGATCTTGCGGGCGGCCTCCTTGCCGTCCCAGCGCTCGATGGTGTGGGTGATGACGGCGGTGACCTCGGCGCCGTAGCGGTCGACGGCGAAGACCGCGAAGTCCGCGGCGAGCCCGTCGAGCCGGTCGCGCAGCGCGGCGTCGGCGGTCAGCCGGGCCGAGAAGGCGTCGACCTCGGTCAGGACGCGCTCCCGTACGGCGCCGCGCGGGTCGTCGAGCGAGGAGATCAGTGCCCGGCGCAGCGCGTTCCAGAGCGAGATCGCGGTGTCGATCACGGCGGGATGGTCCAGCACCCGCTCCTTGAGCCGCTCAGCGCGCTCCTGGGTCTCCGGCCGCTCCTGCAGGTCCGTCGCGAGGCGCTGGAGCATCGAGTCGAGCGCCTTCCGCGCCCGGTGCTCGGGGTCGGCCCGGATCTCGCCGACCCAGCGCACCATCTCCAGGTGCAGCCGGGCGGTGATGTAGTCGTTGAGCCCGTCGGGCACCCACCGCGGCGCCCGCTCCCCGAGCACCTCCTGCACCGTCGCGGGGTTGGTCACCAGCCAGCCGAGGAGCTCGTCGAGCACCAGGTCGACCAGGCCGTGGTGCAGCTGGTCCGCGAGCGCCTCGTCCAGCAGCCCGCCCAGCAGCGGCGCGATCGGCTCCTCGCGGAACCGCGGGACCAGCGCCTCGGTCACCAGTGCGGCGATGTGCTCCTCGCGGACCTTCCCCAGCCCGATCGCCGCCAGGTCCGCCGCCTCGTCGACCACGCGTTGCGCGTTCGCCGGCTGCGCGAGCCACGCCCCGACGCGCGCCGCGATGCCCACCGAGCGGATCCGGTCGCGGATCACGTCCTCCGCCAGGAAGTTCTCCCCCACGAACTGCTCCAGCCCACGGCCCAGATCGTCCTTGCGCTTCGGCACCAGGGCGGTGTGGGGGATCGGCAGCCCCAGGGGATGCTTGAAGAGCGCGGTGACCGCGAACCAGTCGGCGATCGCACCCACCATCGACGCCTCGGCCCCAGCGTTGACGAACCCCCAGAAGCCGTCCCGGCCGTGGGTCGCGGCGTACACCGCGGCTGCGAAGAGGAGCAGCG
Source organism: uncultured Nocardioides sp. (assembly GCA_964544855.1). Classification (GTDB taxonomy): domain Bacteria; phylum Actinomycetota; class Actinomycetes; order Propionibacteriales; family Nocardioidaceae; genus Nocardioides. Next base: position 6,783 of record CAZJDU010000109.1, on the reverse strand, counting down.
CCACCGCCACGGTGCGCATGCGGCGCAGTGCGCTGCGGCGGTCGACGTCGGCGACGGACTCCGTGGACATCAGCGACACGGTCACCGCGCCAGTCTCCCCCACGAGCCCTGCGCTCCCGGGCACCCACACAGCCGATCCTCGTGAGAGGATGCCCGCCATGTCAGACGGCGCCGGTGCCCCCACCCCGGGCCGCACCGTCATCACCTTCGGCACCTTCGACGTCTTCCACGTCGGTCACCTCCGGGTGATCGAGCGGGCCGCCGCGCTGGGTGACCGCCTCGTCGTCGGCGTGTCCGCCGACGCGCTCAACATCCAGAAGAAGGGGCGGGCGCCGGTCTTCAGCCAGACCGAGCGGCTCGCCATCGTCGCCGCGCTGCGCGACGTCGACGAGGTGTTCGTCGAGGAGAGCCTCGAGCAGAAGCGCGACTACCTCGTCGAGCACCACGCCGACGTGCTCGTCATGGGCGACGACTGGGCCGGCCGGTTCGACGACCTGCGCGACCTCTGCGAGGTCGTCTACCTCCCGCGGACCCCGGCGATCTCCACCACCGCACTCATCGAGAAGATCTCCGGCGCGTCTCCCTGACCGCTCCGGCGGCGTGCACCACGCTGGTGTCATGGGCCTTCCCCGTCGCCTCGTCGTGCCGTCGACGGCTGCCGGCGTGGTGATGGGGCTGGTGATCGGGCTGCTCGCAAGCACGCCCGCACACGCCACGGCGTCGTCCGCCGCTCCCGTGGCGCAGGCGCTCGCGAGCCCCAAGGACGAGGACAGCCCGGACGAGGACAGCCCGGACGAGCAGGTCGTCGACCAGGCCGCGGAGCTGCTCTCGGGTGAGAGCACGTCCTCCGGCGGCGGCACCTCCGGAGACGCAGCCCACCCCGAGGCGACGATGGCGCTGCTCGAGGTCTACCGCGCGCGGCCGCGGCTCGGCTTCTTCGCCTCGCTGCGCGCCCAGCAGCTGCTCGCCCGGCCGACCGACGGTCCGAAGGACCGGATGGGCGACGGCTTCGAGCAGGCACCCGACCGCCGGTGCGACGCTCGCACCTGCGTGCACTACGTCACCCGCGGCGAGGACCGGTCGACCCGGGCGTCCGTGCGGCGGACGCTGCGCGTGTGGGCCGAGGTGTGGCGTCACCACGTGCAGTACCTCGGCTACGCCGCGCCGCCGTCGGACGGCCGGCGTGGGGGCGACGACCGGTTCGACGTCTACCTGACCGACCTCGGCGAGCGGGGGATGTTCGGCTACTGCGTCCCCGAGCGCCGGGTCGCGAAGGAACGCGCGCGGGCGACGTCGTACTGCGTGCTCGACAACGACTTCGCCCGCCGGCAGTACGCCATCGACCCCACCACCGCCCTGCGGGTGACGGCGGCCCACGAGTTCTTCCACGCCGTGCAGTTCGGCTACGACGTCCGTGAGGACCCGTGGCTGATGGAGTCCACCGCGACCTGGATCGAGGAGCGCTTCGTCGACGGCGCCGACGACAACCGCCGCTTCCTGCGCCACGGCAGCACCCGGCTCCCCCACGTCTCGCTCGACCGTTCCGACGGCGTCACGCTCTCCGACTACGGCAACTGGTCGTTCTGGGAGTTCCTGACGGAGCGACACGGCGACGACCTGGTCCGCCGGGTGTGGCAGCGCGCCGGCGCCCGGGAGGGCGAGGACATGTACTCGGTGCGCGCCCTCGAGTGGGCCCTCGAGCAGCGCGGTGGCCTGCCGCGGGCACTGCGACGGTACGCGTCGGCGAACCTCACCCCGGCCCTCTCCTACGCCGAGGGCGCCCGCTGGCCCAGCGCCCGGGTCGACCGGACCCGCACGCTCGGACCGCAGCAGCGCCGGGTCCGCGCGGGCTACCGGATCGATCATCTCGCGGCCCGACACGTGCGGTTGGTGCCGGACCGTGCGCTGCGCGGCGAGGGTTGGCGGCTCCGCATCCGGGTGGACGGGCCGGGCTGGCGCAGCGCGCCGACCGCGGCACTGCTGATCCGGCTGCGCGACGGCACGGTGCGACGGCGGCCCGTGCTGCTCGACGAGCAGGGGGACGGTGTGGTCCGCCTGGCCGCCGGCCGGTTCGACCCCCGCAGGGTGCGCGACGTCGTCGTGACCCTGGTCAACGCCTCGACCCGGTACCGCTGCGGCAAGGACCTGCACTTCGCGTGCGGCGGGGTGCCCCGGGACGACAGCAGGGCCTTCCGCGTGGTCGCCGAAGCCGTACGACGCTGACCGCGGCTCCCCCAGTAGCCACGAGCAGCGTCGTACCCAGACAACGAATGCCGCGGCCCGTGGTTCCGCCTTCCCCCATCGTGGGGATGGCCGTGGCGGGTTTCATGCAATCTTCAACAAGCGTTCACCGGTGACGTAGGGTGGTCATGTGACCACCACCTCCCGCCTCGACGAGAGCCGCCTCCGGCCGGCCGGCCGGGCGACTCGTGAGGCCATCGAAGGCGCCGCCCGCTCCATGTTCCGCGAGCACGGCTACGACGGCACCTCCGTGCGCGCGATCGCGGCGGCCGCTGGGATCGACCCGGCCCTGGTGATCCGTCACTTCGGGTCCAAGGAGGATCTCTTCCTGCACGTCGTGGAGACCGCGCCCGGTCGGCTCGACGTGCTCGACGGGCCGCTCGAGACCCTCGGCGAGCGGATGGTCCGCCACCTGCTCAGTGAGGAGGGCACCGAGGTGCGCCGCCTCTTCGTGGCGCTGCTCGAGGCCGCCCACCACGGCCGGATCCGCGACGAGCTGGTCCAGCGCTCGCAGCGCACGTTCATCGACCCGGTCGCGGCCCGGCTCGAGGGCGACCACCGCGAGATGCGGATGCTGCTGGTCGGCGCCCAGCTGTGCGGGATGCTGACGTCGATGTACGTCTGGCGCGACATGGCGCCGAGCGCCGAGGAGCAGGAGTTCATCGCCACCGAGTACGGCGCGGCGATGCAGCGGCTGCTCACTCCCTGAGCCTCACGGGCTGTCGTCCTCGGTCCAGGCAACGTCCTCACGCACGACCCGCGCCGGAGTGCCGGCGACGGCCGTGTGCGGTGCGACCTTCTGCCCGCGCACCAGGCTGCGCATGCCGACCACGGCCCCCTCACCGATCTCGACGTGCCCGGTCACGATCACGTCCCGGCCGAGCCAGACATGGTGCCCGAGGCGGATGTGGGCGCCGTACGGGTTGATCCGGGTGCCGGTCGTGCGGTCCTCCAGCCGGTGCATGTCGTCGGTCGCGAGATAGACGTCAGCGGCCCAGAGCTGGTCGGGCGCGGTCACGATGCTTCCGCCGTTGCGGGCGTCGAGCACGGCACACCGGGTGGCGGTGGTCTGCTCGTTGAGCACGATGCTGGAGCGGTCGCCGCAGTAGAGGTCGGTCGCGGTGTAGCTGCTGTTGGGCCCGAGGAAGACGGTCGCGCCGACACCGCCGAGGTGGAGCTTGGCCATGTTCTCCACCGTGCTGGCCACCACCACCAGCGCGTCGCTGAACGGGAACAGCGCCATCGCGTCCACGAGGTCGCGCGGCAGCGTCACGTCCGCGTGCAGGTAGAGCGCGTTGCCCTGCACGTGCCACCAGTCCGGCAGCGGGGCGGTCACCTCCCGCAGTGCGAGGCCGTCGAGCACCTCGGGCAGGGTGCCGACGGCGAGCAGCCGGTCACGATGGACGTCGCTGAGGGGAGCACCCCGGGTCCAGGACATGGGGGCAGAGTCTGCCCTACCCGCGGGTCACTTCCCGAGAGGAGGCCCGTCGTAGCGCTCGCGGGTGACGAACTCCCCCACCGGCGTCCGCCGCAGCTTGGTGAGCTGCTTGACGGGCTTGCCGAGCGGGAGGACCGCCGCGACCGCGTGCTGGTCCGGGATCCCGAGGAGCCGCTTGAGGTCGGGCTCGCGGGCGATGACCTGGGTGGTGATGGTGCCGCCGTACCCCTCGTTGCGCGCCGACAGCAGGATGTTCCACACCAGCGGGTAGATCGAGGCACCCGGCACCACCGCGATCCGGTCGAGGTCCTGGTCGAGGGCCGCCACCGCTCCGAGGTCGACGCTCACGACCAGGACCACCGGTGCTCGCAGCAGCGGCCCGGTGAGCCCGTCCGGCACCGGAGTGGCCGCGATGTCCTCCGGCGTCGGACCGGGCGGGGCCACCGGGTTCCAGGGCGTCTCGCCGGCACCGGCCTGCGCGGCGTACCGCTTGCCGCCCCGGTCGGACAGCTCGACCATCCGCTCCCGCGTCTGCCCGTCGCGGACGACCGTGACGTGCGCGCCCTGGCGGTTGCCGCCGCTGGGCGCGAACCGCGCGTTGTCGAGGATCCGGTAGAGATCCTCGTCGGGCAGCGGGGCGTCGGTGAACTCGCGGGCCGCGAAGGTGGTGCGCATGACGTCGTAGAGCTCCATGGCTCGACGCTATCGCTCCAGCGCAGCACCGAGCGCGGCGATCTCCGCAGCCGTGAAGGCCTGCATCTGCGGGGCGTCGGGCACCACGCCGTCGGCACCGTGGTACATCCCCGGCTCCACGCGCAGGTCGACGGGCACACCCGCCGCGGCCAGGTCGGCCGCGTAGCGCTCATCCTCGTCGTGGAAGATGTCGCCGGCGCCGACGCCGATCCAGGCCGGCGGCAGGCCCGTGAGGTCCGGCGTGCGCGCCGGGACGGCATAGCGCGGAGGCTGCGCGCGGTCCGACCGGCCGCCGAGATAGCTGCGCCACCCGAACCGGTTGGACGCCGGGGTCCAGGCGTCCCGTCGCCAGCCGCGCTGCCGCCGCGTGCGGTCGTCCAGCATGGGGTAGCGCAGCAGCTGGAAGCGCACGGGGACGTCGCCGTCCCGGGCGCGTTGGCAGAGCGCGGCGGCGAGCCCCCCTCCCGCACTCGCGCCGCCGACGGCGATCCGATCGGGGTCGACGCCGAGGTCGCCGGCGCGGGACCGGAGCCACCTCAGGGCGGCGTAGGCGTCGTCGAGGGCGGCGGGGAACGGGTGCTCCGGTGCGAGGCGGTAGTCGACGGCGTACACCGGGATGCCCAGCCGCGCCGCGACCGTGCTGCAGTACGCCGTACTGCCCGCCGCCGTGCCGGCCACGTAGCCGCCGCCGTGGAGCCAGAGCAGCGCTCCGGACGGCCGGCGCCGGGCGGGACTCTCGTGGCGCAGCACCGGCACGGTCGTGCCTCCGGGCCCCGGCACCTGCACGGAGGTGACCTCGACGCCGGGCACCGGGACGCCCGGGGCGCTGAAGAGCCGGCGCACCAATGCCAGCGACCGTCGGCCACGGACCGGGAGCGGTGCCAGCAGCGACGGGTGGCGGAGGGAGGCAGGGACCCACAGGTAGTACCGAGCCGCATGGGCGGCGACGGCAGCGGCCGCCAGGCCGGCCGGGATCGCGATGGTGCGCGGAGACATGACGGAAGTGTGCCCTACGACCATCGCCGGGGGGCTTCCGTCGTGCGACAGGATGGGTCGGTGGCCACCCCGACGAACACCCAGATCCTGCTCCGCTCCCGACCGGTCGGCGAGCCGACCCCCGACGACTTCGAGGTCGTGGAGGCCGCAGCCCCCGAGCCGCGCGACGGCCAGGTGCTGCTGCGCACGCGCTACCTCTCGCTCGACCCCTACATGCGCGGCCGGATGAGCGCCGCGAAGTCCTACGCCGCGCCCGTCGAGGTCGGGCAGGTGATGGTCGGCGGCACCGTCGGCGAGGTGGTCGAGTCGCGCGACCCGTCGCTCGCCGTCGGCGACGTGGTCCTCTCCTACGGCGGGTGGCAGGAGTACTCGGTCGCGCGTCCCGCGCACGTACGCCGCCTCGACCCCGACGCGGCCCCCGTCTCCACCGCACTCGGCGTGCTGGGCATGCCCGGCTTCACGGCGTACGCCGGCCTCGGCGTGATCGGCCGGCCCCAGCCGGGTGAGACGGTGGTCGTGGCTGCCGCCACCGGACCGGTCGGAGCGACCGTCGGACAGCTCGCGAAGATCTGGGGCGCGCGTGCCGTCGGCATCGCCGGTGGCCCTGAGAAGGTCGCCCACCTCGAGGAGCTCGGCTTCGACGCGGCCCTCGATCACCGAGCCCCCGACTTCACCGACCAGCTGAAGGCGGCGACCCCGGACGGCATCGACGTCTACTTCGAGAACGTCGGCGGCCACGTGTGGGACGCCGTGCTGCGCCGGCTCAACACCTACGCCCGGGTGCCGGTCTGCGGGCTCGTGGCGCAGTACAACCAGACCGAGCTGCCGCCGGGGCCGGACCGCACGGGGCTGCTGATGAGCCAGGTGCTCACCAAGAGCCTGACGATCCGGGGCTTCATCCAGACCGAGTTCGTCGCCGAGCACGAGGCGCGCTTCCTCGAGGAGGCGACGGCGTGGGTCCGCGAGGGCCGGCTGCAGTATCGCGAGGACGTGGTCAAGGGCCTCACGAACGCTCCCGAGGCGTTCATCGGGATGCTGCGCGGCCAGAACTTCGGCAAGCTGCTCGTCGAGGTCGGCTGAGCCAGGCCGACACCCACGTCGACATACCGACGGCCCCGCCCGTGGGCGGGGTGTCGGTGCTCGGCGGTCAGTCCTCGGGTGGTGGTGTCGAGGCTCGTCGCTGGCGCTCCTCGCACCTCAACCACCGTGGATCGGAGAGGTCGCGGGTGCCGCGGTGGTCCACGAGGTACTGATACCCCTGCGGTGAGGTCCAGAGGTAGGTGCCGGGATCGAGCACGACGTAGGCCCAGTCGGTGTGGGTCTTCGCGCGGTGATGCGCGCGACAGCTCGGCACGAGATTGCAGGGGCAGGTAGATCCGCCCTCGGCGTGGGGGACGGCGTGGTCGAGGTCGCAG
>CAZJDU010000108.1:0-12199 GCA_964544855.1 uncultured Nocardioides sp. | reverse complement strand
CAACGACCTGGCCAACCGCAAGGCGCTCGATCTGTCCCACGCGCACGCCCTCGTCCTCGACGAGGCCGACGAGATGCTCGACCTGGGCTTCCTCCCCGACGTCGAGAAGCTGCTGTCGCTCACGCCCGAGACCCGGCAGACGATGCTGTTCTCAGCGACGATGCCGGCGCCCATCGTCTCGCTGGCCCGCACCCACATGCGGCACCCCATGAACATCCGGGCGGAGTCGTCGTACGAGAACGCGACCGTGCCCGCCACCGCGCAGTTCATCTACCAGGTGCACGACCTCGACAAGCCGGAGATCATCGGCCGGCTGCTGCAGGCCGAGGAAGCCGACAAGATGATCGTCTTCACCCGTACCAAGCGACAGGCGCAGCGCATCGCCGAGGACCTCGTCGAGCGCGGCTTCGCGGCCAGCCCGCTGCACGGTGACATGCAGCAGGTGTCGCGTGAGAAGGCACTGACGAGGTTCCGCGACGACAAGATCAAGGTGCTCGTCGCCACCGACGTCGCCGCCCGTGGCATCGACGTCACCGGCGTCTCGCACGTGGTCAACCACTCCTGTCCCGAGGACGACAAGACCTACGTGCACCGGATCGGCCGCACCGGCCGCGCCGGCGCCTCCGGCATCGCGATCACCTTCGTGGACTGGCAGGACCTGCACCGCTGGAAGATGATCAACAAGGCGCTCGACCTGCCCTTCGACGAGCCGGTCGAGACCTACTCCACCTCCGAGCACCTCTTCCACGACCAGGGCATCGCCCCGGGGACGAAGGGCCGGATCGCTGCGCCGAAGCCCGTGGAGAAGAAGGAGCGCGACCAGGCCGGCGACCGGCAGCGGTCGCGCAGCCGCAACCGCAACCGGACCCGCACCAAGCGTGGTCAGGTGGTCTCCGGTACCGACGCGTCCGACGTCACGACGTCCTCGACCGCCCCGTCCCAGGGGGCGACGGCCGAGGGCAAGGACGAGGCCGGCGGCTCCGGCAACCGCAACCGGCGCCGGCGCCGTCGTCGCCGCTCGGGTGGCGGCGCCCAGGGCGCCCAGCCCACGCAGCCGAGCACGCCCTCGGAGGCCTGACGGCCGGATCACCGACCGGCTGAGCGCCGGCCGGTGCGGCACCGGATCGACTCCGGGGTCGCGTTCGACCCACCCGCACGGTTATCGTCGAGGTGTCTTCGACACTTCGAGGAGCATGGGGTATGGACGACTCCCCGAGCTCGTCGAGTGGCGCTCACTCGGGAGAGCGCCCCAGTCGGGTGCCGCTGGCCCGAGCGACCGCTGCGACGATCGAGCCCGGCACCGACCTCGCAGGTTGGGCCCACTACCTGGGTCCTCCGGCACCGGAGGACCCACGGGTCCGTCTGCTCGCGCGATGCGGCGGCATCCTCGCCGCGGCCGCCCTCGTCGGCTACCTCACCTGGCGCGTGACCACCACGCTCCCCGCCGACGGCTGGGACCGCGTCGCTGCCTGGGCGCTGATCTGTTTCGAAGCACTCGCGCTGCCCGGCCTGCTGCTTCGGCTGATCACGCTGTGGGACATCGACAGCCGAGCGCCGTCACCGGTCGGGGAGACTCCGGGAGATCGGCGGGTCGCGCTGCTGATCCCCACCTACGACGAGCCCGCCGAGGTCGTGGCCCCGACGATCGCAGCGGCCTGCGCGATCGAGCCCGCCCACGAGACCTGGGTGCTCGACGACGGCGACCGCGACTGGCTCGAGCAGATGTGCCGGCGCTACGGCGCGCGCTACGTGCGTCGCCCGGTCCACGATCATGCCAAGGCGGGCAACATCAACCACGCCCTCGACCTGATGCGGCACGAGGAGGCCGGCGGCGCTGCCGAGATCGACGTGATCGCCGTCGTCGACTGCGACCACGTGCCGTTGCCGCACTTCCTCACCTCGACCCTGGCGTGGTTCGACGACCCCGGGGTGGCGCTGGTGCAGGGACCGCAGTCGTTCTACAACGCCGGTGCCTTCGACGACGACCGTGCCACCGGTGAGCAGGGGCTCTTCTTCCACGTGCTGATGCCCTCGCGCAACCACGTCGGGGCCGGGCCGTTCTGGTGCGGATCGACGGCCCTGCTCCGGGCACGCGCGCTCCACGAGGTCGGCGGAGTCGCCACGGACACGATCATCGAGGACATGCACACGACCCTGCACCTGATCCGCGCGGGGTGGAGGACGGTCTACCACCACCAGACGCTCGCCGTCGGCCTGGCGCCGGCGACGCCGGCGCAGTACCTGCTGCAGCGACGCCGGTGGGGACTCGGCGCGATGCAGGTCCTGGCGAAGGAGCGGCTCTGGGCGGCGAAGCGATGGCTGTCGTGGCGCAACTACTACGAGTACCTCTCGGGCACGTTGTGGTGGCTCGAGGGCGTGGCCACCGTCATCGCCTTCGCCATCCCGGCAGCGATCCTGCTCAGCGGCGCCCGGACCTCCACGGCGGGCCCGCTCCTGTTCGCCACCGTCTTCGTCACGATGTTCGCCCTGCGGATGTGGGGCGTGCGCCGGCTGCTCCGTCATCACCTCCACGTGCCGACCGCCTTCGCACTGCGCATCTTCCGGATCCCGGTCGGCATCTCGTGCCTGTGGTGGCTGCTGACCCGCCGTACCCTCGCCTTCGACGTCACTCCCAAGGGGGCGTCGGAGCGACGGGTCCGCGGTCGCGTCCCCGCAGCACTCACCGTCGTCCTCGTGGCGGTCCTGGCGGTCCTCGGCTACGCCGGTGCCGGTCTCGCCGGTGCGGTCCCGTGGCATGCGACCCCCGGCGCCGCCGTGGCCTCCGGCGCGTGGCTCGTCGTCGCCGCGGTCGTCCTCGTGTCAGGCATCCGGCGCATCACCTCACCGGCGTACGCGACGTCGCGACGCAGTGCCTACCGGATCTCGGTGCGCGCCGACGTCACGGTCGACGGCGTCCCCGGACGACTGCTGGACGTCTCGGTCGGCGGGGCCGCGGTGGAGCTCCGGGAGGACGTCCCACCGCACGACGCCGAGCTCGACCTGCTGCTGCCGGGGGCGCAGCCGGTCCGGATGCGTGTCGTCCGGACCTCGGCGGCCGCGACGCACCGTCACGTGGTGTCGCTGCGGGTCCGCGACGAGGACTGGGACGCCTACCGGCGACTGTCGCTGTGGCTCTTCCACACCCCGCCCGGTGCCGTCGGGCACATCCCGCCGAGCGTCCCGGTGGCCGCCGCCACGACGTGGACGCGCGACACCCCGACGCTCGCCGCGCTGGCCGGCCCGACCACGACGGTGTCCCGTGCCCGGTAGCGAGCGGCACCCGGCACCCGTCGCGGCACCGCGGCTCCCGCACCTGTGGCTCGGCTACCTGTCGCTGGGCGCCGCCGGCCTCGTGGGCTACTACCTGCTCCCGACTGCCCTCACCCGCGACGTCGGCTACCTCGTGCTCGGTCTGTACGGCGTGGCGGGGATCCTCGCGGGTGTCCGGCTGCAGCGCGTCGTCGCTCCCCTGCCGTGGCACCTCATGGCGGTCGGCCTGCTGCTCTGGATCACGGGCGACACCTTGTTCGCCTGGTACGAGAACGTCCGGCACGTCGACCCCTTCCCGTCCTGGGCCGACGCGTTCTACCTCGCGGGCTACCCCGTGATCGCGGTCGGGCTCCATCTGCTGATCCGGCGACGGCGCATCACCGGCGACCTCGGCGGGGCACTCGACAGCGCCACCGTCACCGTCGGACTCGGCCTGCTGTCGTGGGTGGTCCTCGCCCAGCCGACGATCGACTCCTCACGGGAGTCGTTCGTGACCGCCGCGGTGGCAGCCGCCTACCCGGTCGCCGACATCCTGCTGCTCGCGGGACTGGTGCGGCTGCTCACGCTGTCCGACGGCGAGTCGGCCTCGCTGCGTCTGCTGCTGGTCGCCATCACCCTGCTCATCGCGGCCGACACCCTCTTCGTCGCGTTGGAGCTCTACGGGGCCGGCGAGAGCCACACGATCGACTTCCTGTGGCTCGCGTCGTACGTCATCTGGGGCGCTGCTGCGCTGCATCCGTCGGTGCACGACCTCGCGCTCCCGGTGCTCCGGAGCGCGGCCCGGTTCCGGCGCCGCAGACTCGTGGCGATGACGCTCGCCACCCTCATCGCTCCGGGGATCCTGGCGGTCGAGCACCTCGCCGACCTCCGTCTGGACGTGATCGCCGTGATCCTCGGCTCGGTGCTGATGTTCCTGCTGGTGGTCGCGCGGATGTGGCTCGCGATCGACCAGATCACCGAGTCGAACGCCGAGCTCCGGCGGCTGCAGGACGAGCTCGCCTTCCAGGCCGCACACGATCCCCTGACCGGGCTGCCCAACCGCGCCGAAGCAGCACGGCTGGTCCACCGCGCCCTCGCGCGCGCACGGCGCACCGGCCGCATCGTCGCGCTGCTCTTCATCGATCTCGACGGCTTCAAGGCGGTCAACGACTCCCACGGCCACCCCGCCGGTGACGAGGTGCTCCGGACGGTCGCACGGCGGCTGACCGACGAGCTGCGGGCCGGGGACGTCGCCGCCCGGCTCGGTGGCGACGAGTTCGTCGTTCTCCTCGAGGATCTGGAGGCCGAGCCGTCGGCCGAGGCCGTGGCCGCGCGTCTGATCGACATGATCCGGCGTCCGATCGGCCTGTCGGTCGGGCTGGACGCCGAGGTCGGCGCCAGCATCGGGATCTCCTACAACCGCGACGAGCGCGTGGACGCCGACCTGCTGCTCCACGATGCCGACGTCGCGGTCTACCGGGCCAAGCAGCGCGGCCGTGGGCGGGTCGAGACGTTCAGCGAGACGCTGGGCACCGAGCTGGCCGAGCGCGCCGAGCTGCGCGCGGCGCTGGAGCGGGCGCTACGGAACGATGAGCTGGTGCTGTTCTACCAGCCGATCATCCGGGTGACCACCGGGCAGCTCGAGGGCTACGAGGCGCTGGTGCGCTGGGAGCGCCCCGGGCACGGGCTGGTCCCGCCGTCGGAGTTCATCCCGTTCGCGGAGCGGTCGGAGCTGATCTGCGACCTGGACCACTGGGTCCTGGACCGGGCCACCGAGCAGCTCGCGCGCTGGAACCGGACGAGCGGCGCCCGTGACCTGCTGTTGTCGGTCAACATCTCCGGGCGCCACGTCACGGCACCACAGATCACCGACGAGGTGCGCACGGCGCTCGAGGAGCACGGTGTCGACCCGAGCCAGCTCATCCTGGAGATCACCGAGACGGTGCTGGTCGAGGACCGCGTGGCGATCGAGAACCTGCATGCCCTCCGTCGTCTGGGCGTGACGCTGAGCCTGGACGACTGGGGCACCGGATACAACTCGATCGCCCAGCTCTCGCGGCTCCCGGTGGACATGGTCAAGATCGACCGGAGCTACCTCGACCCCACGACGCACCATGACCAGACGCTGCTCCGGCTGATGGTGCACGTGGCCCACACGTTCGGGCTGACCGTCGTCGGCGAGGGGGTGGAGCAGGACGAGCAGCTCGCGCTGCTGGCAGCACTCGAGGTCGAGTCGGCCCAGGGCTTCCTGCTCGGTCGGCCGGTGCCGGCCGTCGAGATCGAGCAACGGCTCGCGACGACCGGTGCCGGCGGCTGAGTGGCCGGTGATCGCGCCTCGGCCGGTCGCGCTCCGATGGGGTAGCGTAGCCTTACGCCGTAAGGTACGGCCTGACCGAAGGAGAGTCCGATGAGCACCCATCCCATCCACCGAGTCTGCGTCGTCGGGGCGTCGGGGAAGCTCGGGCAGTACCTCGTCCAGCACGCACTCGACCGCGGCTACGAGGTCGTCGGCGTGTGCCGCGAGCAGAGTGTCGGGAAGCTCGCCCGGTTCGGGGACCGGATCACCGTCGTCCCCGGCCCCACCAACGACCCGGAGGTGATCCGACGAGCGGTCGCCGGGTGCGACGCGGTGCTCACGGTGCTGGTGCCGTGGCGGGTGCAGCAGTACTCCTCGGGCACGGCGCAGGCGGTGCTCGACCACGCGCGACCAGGAGCACGGCTGGTCTTCTCCTGCGGCTGGCACATCAGCCGCGACGGCCAGGACCGCTACTCACCGTGGTTCCGCGCCGGCCTGCGGATCGCCACCTGGGCGGGCAGGCTGACGCGTGCGATCGAGATCGACGACCAGGTGGAGGCGTGCCGCCGGATCTTCGCCAGCGACACCCGGTGGACCGTCGTCCGCGGCAGCACCCTCGAGGAGGGCGAGAGCCAGGGCCTGCCCGTGTGGAGCCGCCACGTGGGCGACCCGGTGCTGGCCAGCGACCTGACGCGCCGGGTCGACTTCGCGCTCTTCATGGTCGAGGCCCTCACCGACGACACCCTCGTCGGTGAGGCACCAGCGATCGTCGGACGACTCAGCGCCAGCGCACTCGCTCACGCCGACCGGCCCTCGCCGACGGGCGAGACCGACCGGTAGCACCGGCGCACTCAGGGAGTCACCACCACCGTCGTCCCGATCGGGGCGAACTCCCACAGCGCGACCGCGTCCGAGGTCGCCTGCCGGATGCAGCCGTGCGAGAGCGGGGTGCCCAGCTGACCGACCGTCTGCACCCGGGCCCCGTCATCGATCGGGATCGTGTGGAAGCCGATCGCGCCGCCGTTCGTGCCCTGGGTGAAGCGCACGAAATACTCCATCGTCCCCGAGTCGGCGATGCCGACGGCGTGGCGCGACCTGCTGTAGACCTCGTAGGCACCTGGGAAAAGGTTGTCGAAGACACTGCCGGAGACGGGATACGTACGCCGTATCCGCTCGGAGGAGTCGACCAGCCAGACCCGCTGCAGACCCTCGCTGAACACCACACGGCGCCCCGCACCGGACGCCGCCGGCAGCTCCTGGTCCGACCGTGCGGCCTGCGGCTCCGACGTCGGTCCGGTCGGCTCGGCCCGACCGTCCCCGGACCGACTCACCGCGTCCGCCTCCGCGAGCTCCTCGGGCGAGAGCGTGAACCCCTCGGCACCGTCAGCGGCCGCCCCGACCGACCCGGCCGCGACGGTCGCGTCGCCGCTGGTCGGCAGCAACCGGAGACCGGCGACCACCACCGTCACGCAGGCGGCCATCGCCCCGGCGAGGAGCACCGCCCGGCCCCAGCGGCCGGCCGCCCTCCGCCTGGCCGAGGGGCGTGCCCGGCGCCGTCCGGGTGCGCGATGCGTGCTCACGTCAGCTCACGCGGGACAGGAGCGCGGCGGCCACCTCGCGGTAGGCATCGGCGCCCTTGCTGCTGCGGCTGGTCTGCAGGATCGACTGGCCGGCGGCGGGCGCCTCCGCGAAGCGGATGGTCTTCGGGATCGGCGGCTCCACGACGTCGAGGTCGTAGGCCTCCGAGATGGTCTCGAGCACGGTGCGCGCGTGCTTGGTGCGGCCGTCGTAGAGCGTGGGCAGCACACCCCAGACCTCGAGGCCGCGGTTGGTGAAGCGTCGTACGTCGTGGACGGTGTCGAGCAGCTGGCCGACGCCCCGGTGCGACAGCGTCTCGCACTGCAGCGGGATCAGCACACCGTCGGCGGCGGTGAGGGCCGCCACCGTCAGCACCCCGAGCGAGGGCGGGCAGTCGAGCAGCACCCAGTCGTAGTGGACACCGGCGCTTGCGAGATCCTCCAGCACACCGCGCACGACGTGCTCGCGACCGGTGCGCGTCAGCAGGTCGGCCTCCGCCCGGGCCAGCTCGATGGTGGCCGGGAGCAGGTCGACGCCGTCCTCGGTGGTGATGACCACCTCGGTCACGTCGACCCCCTTGGTCAGGACGTGATGCACCGAGAGCTCCACGTCCTCGGGGTCGATGCCGAGTGAGAACGTGAGGCACGCCTGCGGGTCGAGGTCGACCAGCAGCACGCGCTCGCCCCGCTCCCCCAGCGCCGCACCGATCGAGGCCACGCTCGTCGTCTTCGCCACGCCACCCTTCTGGTTGGCGACGGCGAGCGTCGTCGTCTCGGCTGCGGTCATCAGGAGACATCATGCCGGACGAGGTGGTGGCGATGGGACACTGACCGCCATGTCCACCGTTCTCATCACCGGCGCCACCGCCGGGATCGGCCACGAGTTCGCCACCCAGCTCGCCGCGCGCGGGGACGACCTGGTCCTCAACGCCCGCGACGCGGCCCGGCTCGACCAGGTCGCCGCGAAGCTGCGCTCGGCGCACGGCGTCGCCGTGGAGTGCCTGCCGGCCGATCTCTCCGTGCCCGACGAGCTGGCGCGGGTCGAGGCCCGCCTCGCCGACCGCACCCGACCGATCGACCTGCTGGTCAACAACGCCGGGTTCGGACTGAAGGGCCGCTTCCTCGACAACGACATCGAGCTCGAGCAGGCGCAGCAGGACGTCCTCGTGCGGGCTGTGCTGCGGCTCTCGCACGCCGCCCTCGGCGGCATGGTCGAGCGCGGCCACGGCGGCATCATCAACGTCTCGAGCGTCGCCGCCTTCCTGCCGCGCGGCACCTACAGCGCCGCGAAGGCATGGGTCAACAGCTTCAGCCGCTGGGCGCACGAGGAGTACGGCGACCGCGGCGTCACCGTGATGGCGCTGTGCCCGGGTTTCGTGAAGACCGAGTTCCACCAGCGCCTGGGGGTCGACCGCGACCGCAGTGCACCGAGGCCGCTGTGGCTCCAGCCCGACCGGCTGGTGCGGGAGGCACTGGCGGACTTCGCCGCGGGCAAGCCGATGTCGATCCCCAGCAAGCGCTACAAGACGGTCGCTGCCGTCTCCCGCGTCGTGCCGACCTCGGTGCTGCAGCGGTTCCAGTCCCTCGGCCGCAGGTAGCGACGGCGCGCCCCCATCGGCTCACCAGGGCGGTGCGGGGCCGGCGAAGGGCAGTGCGACCAGCTGTGGCCCGACGGCGGAGACGTCGCGCAGGATCCAGTCGTCGCGCAGCATCAGCAGTGCCGAGGCGGGTCGGAGCACCAGCCACAGCCATCGGCCGTCGGCCTCGCCGACCAGCACCGACCGGTCCCACTCGCCCTGGGCGGCACTGACCGAGACCGGCCACAGGCCGGTGGCATGTGCCTCGAGCCGCACCTTGATCGTCGGCGGCCCGTCGCCCACACCGCCGGGGTCGGCCGGGCCCTCGCCCGGCAACCCGGCGACCCGCGCACCGAGCCCGGTGCCGGGCTCCTCGCTCACGACCAGCACGTCCACCGGGCCGTCCAGCGCGCTCGTGCCCGAGACACAGGTGAGGGTCGCGAGGGCCGGACCGTGACCGACGACGGCGAAGTCGGAGACGCTCCACCCGGGCCCGAGCGGCCAGGGCAGGTAGGTGGGGAACTCCCCGCTGTGGGTCAGGTGCTCGGCGAAAGCGTCGTACGACGACTCCTCGGCGCGCCGTAGCGGCGGCACCTCGCCGTGCAGCGCGCAGCTCCACCGCCCGTCGGTCTCCTCGACCGGCGTGGCGCAGCGCGGACAGCCGACGCGCAACGACATGACTGACACGGTGCTGTGCTGAGCAGTGGTCGTCAAGTGCCGGAGCGGTCGAGTCGGTCAGCTGTTCCAGCGCAGCACGACCGCGGTCTCCCGCTCGTAGCCGAGGAGCGACACCGTTGCGGTGTCCAGCCGCAGCAGCCGACCGTCGGTCGCCGGGAGGCCGAGCCAGCGCGCCGCGAGGACCCGCAGCGAATGCCCGTGAGCGATGGCCAGCGTGCGCCCGCCGGCGCCGCGCGCCCGCGCGACCACCCGGTCGAGCCGAGCCGCCACCTCGTCGGCGGACTCACCGCCCGGGCAAGGGTGCGTCCAGACCGTCCAGCCCGGCACCTGCTCCCGGATCTGGGGAGTGGTCAGGCCCTCGTAGTCGCCGTACGCCCACTCGGCGAGGTCCTCGGTGACCTCGGCGTCGCCGTACCCGAGCAGCTCGGCGGTACGCCGCGCGCGCAACCGGGGACTGGTGAGCACGCGGTCGAACCCGGCCCCGTCGAGCCGCTCGGCGACCTCGCGCGCCTTCTGCTCCCCTGCGGGCAGCAGCGGCAGGTCGGTCACCGACGTGTGCCGGCCGTTCTCGCTCCACTCGGTGGGTCCGTGGCGCACCAGCCACAGCTCGGTCGTCATGGGCGACAGCCTGCCAGCATCCGCATCGTCGGATGGAACCATGCCGCTGCGGTGGACGTCTCAGGTGACATGTCGTCGGGCATCATGAGCGTCATGCAGATGCGCTCCATCGGGACCCTGGCCGGTGCTGCCGCGTTCCTGCTCGCGCTGAGCGCGTGCGGCAGCGACGACGGCACGACGGCGACCGACGGGACCACACCGGCCGCCTCCGGCTCGAGCCCGGTGGACGGCGCGACGGCCGCTCCCGGTGACTACCCGTCCTTCGGTGCCGACGACTACACCTACACGCTCGAGATGGCGTGCTACTGCCCGCTGACGATGCCGATCCGGGTGAGCGTGGCGGACGGTGAGGTGGTCGACGCAGTCGCCGCGCAGGACGGCGGGCGGATCCGGAAGGGGGCGCAGGTGCCGGAGGCGGGTCGGCTGACGATCGACGACATCATCGACGCGGCCAACGACCCCGGCGTCGACGAGGTCGAGGTGGACTGGCCCACCGGGCAGGCGTGGCCCGACGAGGTCAGGATCGATCGGATCGCCGCGGCGCGCGACGACGAGGTCGGCTACCGGATCAGCGACGTCGACGTCGGCTGAGTCGTGCCTCAGCTCGCCGTTCCGACCACGATCCAGGCACGGGCCGTCAGGTCGAACCGCCCCTCGCCGACATCGAGACCCCTCCGCAGCTCGTCGCGCAGCCGGGCGCGCCGGTCGGGCGGGAGCGTGGCGACGTGGGCGGTCGACGGGCCGGAGCCGTGCTCGAGCGAGGTCCACAGGTCGTCGAAGCCGCCGTACTCCACCACGACCTCGGTAGCCGTGACCGCGGGGCCGCGAAGTCCGGCGTCGCGCCACAACGCCTCCAGCTCCGCAGGCGTGCAGTAGCGCATCGAGCGGCCCTCGTCACGATCCGCCGATGCGGGGTCGAGTCTCACTGCGGCGTCCCAGAATCGGCGCAGCAGGGTCATCCCTCCCGCGTAGTCCCACACGGCCGCGGCCACCGTGCCACCCGGCCGCGTCACCCGTCGCATCTCTCCGACGCCGGCTCCGGGGTCGCGCATGAAGTTGACGACCAGCTGGGCCAGCGTCACGTCGAACGAGTGATCGGCGAAGGGCAGGGCCTCCGCACTCGCCAGCCGTACGTCGACGCCGGGGCACCGTCGCGCACAGGCCTCGACGAAGGACTCGGAGGGGTCGATGGCCGCGACGTGGTCCGGGCCGAGCAGCTGCGACAGCACCGTCGTCAGGGCACCCGGACCGCAGCCGACGTCGAGCGCTCGCCGACCGGCGGACACGCCCGCCGCCTCGACCAGCGACGCAGCCAGGGCTGGGCCGTAGCGACCGATGTGCCGGTCGTAGGCCGCGGCGGACGTCTGGAAGGTCGCCGCTCCCCGTTGGTCAGCCACGCTCCCTCCTCTCTCTACTACGAGGGACCGGGGGGCCGCCTACCGAGAACGCGGGCCAGACCCGCCAACGCGGGGATCAGCAGCCCGGCCGGGGGTGGCTGCACGATGGCTCGTCGGTAGGTGTGCGTCAGGGCCGCGAGCTGGAGCAGGGGTGGCTCGCCCGTCCTCGTGCGCACCGGGCCATCGCGCCGCATCCGGTCGTACGCCGCCGCGAAGAGCATCAGGTCGTCGGAAGGGTCGTATCCCCGGACGAAGACCACCTCGGAGTCGACGACAAGCGTCTCCGTACCCGTGTTCAGGAAGCCGTGCACCGCATCGACCGGCACCTCGATCCGCTCCCCGACCGGCAGCTCGCGCACCGTCCGGCCCACCTTGACCAGCATCTGCCCGCGTCGGCAGGTGAAGGACTCGACCAGGACCGGGTGCCGATGGGGGAAGTCGCCGGTGATCCCCGGGCCCCCGGGCTCGGCCTCGATGTGCAGCCCGTAGCGATCGCCGGTCTGCTCCGGGGTCCGGGTGACCTCGACCGAGTGATCGCCGATGTCGAGGACTGTGCCCACTGCCAGCATGCCGCCTCCAGCCGCCCAGGACCTCCAGGCCGAGGGCTCGGCGCCATCGTAGTCGGAAGTCGCGCCGCGCTCGCCCGGAACGGCCGCGACGGAGCGCACACCGATGTCCGTCTCGTCGAGGTCCCCACGGGCCGTTCGGTCTCGGCCGGCTCGCGCCTCAACCACCGCTGCTCCGGTGGTTTCGAGGCTCGCAAGCTCGCACCACCACCACCGCGCGACTCGCGCGCCACCACCACCG
>CAZJDU010000107.1:0-12372 GCA_964544855.1 uncultured Nocardioides sp. | reverse complement strand
CGGCGCGTTGATCCAGACCTCCTCCACCTCCGGGTCGTCCAGCAGCGGCTGCAGCGGCCCGAAGCCCGCGACCCGCGCCACCAGCTCGGCGACCAGCCCGTCGACGTCGGCCACCGGCGCCACCACGCCGGTCAGGCTGCGCTCGTCATGGGCACGGACGACGCCGTCCGCGAGGCGTCGTACCGCAGCCGCCTCACGCTGCGGGTCGAGGCCCTCGCGCCGCACCGCCGCCCGGAGCTCGTCGTCCAGGGCAGCCACGACGTCCTCCGGCGTCGGCGCGACGAAGGCCGGCGGCGGCTCGGCGGGTGGCGGCGGCAGGGCTGACGGCTGCGACGGACCAGCCGGCTGGAGCATGGTCACACTGAGGTCCCGAGATCGATGGAGCGTGTAGGCCAAGGAACCTAGACCACACCGGCCAGCGAGGTGAAGAGGCTCGGTCCACGTTGTGGATAAGCCGCCGCGACGCCGACGTCGGTGGGACGCCCGGCGCGGCCGACGGGGTGCCGCCGGACCAGCGCCTCCCGGGCGGCGGCGGGATCGGGACGGGCTCCGGGTAGGCCCTCCAGCACTCCATCACGACGGGGCAGAAATCTCGCGTTCGCGCCCCGAGGCCGCGCGCTGCGTCGTACGGTTGCTCGACCGCAGGGGGCAGCACGCCAGGCACACACATCCGGGGAGGTCCGCGCCATGCTCGTCCGCGCGCTCGTCTGCACGCTGATCCTGACCGTCACCGCTCTGGTCGACGGTGGACCGGTCGCGACGGCCGCACCGGCCGGCACCGAGGTGTCGGGGGCGATCACCACCGACACCACCTGGAGCGCCGACCACAGCCCCTACCTGCTGACCGACGTGGTGACCGTCGCGCCGGACGCGACGCTCACGATCGAGCCCGGCGTCGAGGTCGTCGGCGGCTGGCTCCCGGGCTCCGACGCCGCCTTCTTCGTCGTCCACGGTGGGCTCCGCGCCCACGGCAGCCACGACGCACCCGTCGTGCTGGGCCTGGAGGTCGGCACCGGAACGGCCGGTGCGTGGTTCGGCGCACCGCACGGGGCGACGACCGACGACCCCGTCGGGAGCGTCGACCTCGAGCACGTCCGCATCGATGGGGGCTCCCCCTTCGTCTGGCAGGGCCTGGGACCGTCCGACACCGCGCCGTCCGGGGCACTCGCCGACTTCCGCATCGTCGACTCCACCGCCCTCGACGCCGTCCCCGGCCGCCTCGACCTGCCGCAGCGCGTCCAGGTCGAGCGCACCGCGCTCGGCCGCTCCGACGACCAGATGGTCGACGTGCCCATCGCCGGCACCGACCAGCAGACGGTGGTCGTCGACGACAACCGCCTCCGGCTCGTGCGGCTGCGCTGCGCCGGCGGCAGCCTCGCCCCGCGCGGCAACACCTTCGAGCTCTACGACCACCCGGTCGCCGACCAGGGCTCGGGCATCGAGGTGCTCCCCGGCTGCGACGTCGACGCCCGTGGCAACCACTGGGACGGCCCGCTCACCGAGGAGCGGATCCACGACGGGCACGACGACGCCCGCCTGCCGGTCGTCGACGTCTCCGAGCCCCTGGCCGCGCCGTCGCCGGCCACGCCCAGCCTGCCGCCCGGCCCGGTCCACCAGCTCGCCGTCGAGCCGACCGTCACCGGCACCGAGGTGCGGTGGGCGCCGGCGTACGACGGCGGGGCGCCGGTCAGCTACACCGTCGAGGCCCGGCCGAGGTACGCGCTGGAACCCGCACAGACGCTGGAGGTGACGGGCACCGCGGTGACGCTCCACGGCCTGGACCCCACCGCAGCGCACCGGGTGACGGTCACGCCCCACCACGCCGCCGGCCCGGGACCGGCGGCGACCAGCGCGTCCTTCACACCGGTCGAGAAGAGCGCGCCCCCGGACCCGCCGGCCCTCACCCGCACCCGCATCCGGCGCGGCGTCCGCCTCACCTGGTCCCCCGCTGCGACCGACGCGCCCGCGGCCATCACGCACTGGACCTACATCGTGCGGCGCGGTCGCACCGCGGACTCCCCCGTCATCGAGCGCGGTCGGGTCGACCGCACCAGGGTCACCGTGCGCGGCCTGCGAGGCGGCCGCCGCTACCGCGTCGAGGTCGCCGGCGTCTCCGCGATCGGCGCCGGCGCCCCGGCCGTGCGGACCTTCGTCGCCGCCGACGTCCCGGGGAAGGTCCGGCGACTCCGCGCGGCGCCCCGCCGGCGCTCGGTGCGCCTCACCTGGCGCCGCCCCGCCGCCCACGGCTCGCCGATCCGGAGGTACCGGATCACCGTGTCGCGAACCGGCAGGGTCATCCGAGTGCCGGCGAGCCGGACCCGGGTGCGGGTCCGACACCTGCGCCCCCACCGCCGCTACCGGTTCACCGTCCGTGCGGTCAACGACTTCGGGGCCGGCCCGCGGGCGCGGACCCATCGGATCCGGCCCCGCCGCTGACCGTCCGGCCCGCGTCAGCCCTTGACGTAGGAGAGCTTCTCGCAGATCAGGTCGCCGCGGAACCGGAGGACGTCGACGCCGCGGACATGGCCCGGCTCGGACCCGGCCCAGGCGTAGCGCCAGCGCACCACGGCCCGGTCGCCGGCGATGAACGACTCCTCCTCGGTGAACGCCATCCCCGGTGTGCCCATCACCTCCGCCCATGCCGCGCGGACGGCCTCCCGGCCCTCGTGGCGCGCCCCGTCCGGCGCCGGAGCGGTGGCCTCGAAGACGACGTCGTCGGTCACCAGGGCGAGCGCCGCGTCGACGTCGCTGGCACCGAAGGCGGTGTTGAAGCGCGTCAGCGTCCGATGGCAGGGACCCCACGCGGCGTCCCGGCCGAAGCGGGCGAGCAGGTCGTGCTGCAGGTCGCCGTCGAGCGGGCGTCGTACGCCGATCGCGCCCGCGGCGCGGTAGAGGTCCTCGCGGTCGTCGAACCAGTCGGCGACCGCTCGCACCAGGTCGAGCTCCAGCCGGGTGTCGCCGCCCGTGGCCGCGGCGAGGTCCCAGCAGTGGACCAGGTGGTCGGCAGCCAGCTGGTGCGCGTACTCCTCCACGGGGGTGTCGCCGAAGGACAGGTGCACGGTGCCGCCGCGGCGCAGCCGCTCGGCCATCGCCGGGATCGCCGCCCGGGCCGCCGCCAGCGCCCTGCCGACCGGGTCGTCACCCAGCAGGTCACCGTCGAACCGGTCACCCACCTCCTCGATCGTGGCGTCCTCCAGGATCGGGATCGTCCAGCGGTTCTCCGCGGTGACGTGCCCGACCAGGTCACGGACCGTCCAGGCGCTGCAGGGCGTCGGGTCGCCCCACTGGTCGTCCTTCACCGCGTTGACACGGTCGGCGTACAGCTCGACAGCGCGGTGGTAGAGCGTGTTCAGATCCATCTCGTCCTCCCCGGTCGCGCCCTGCGCGCACCGCAAGGGCCGCTGGGGCCATGATGCGCCCGCTCTCACCGCGGCGCATCACCTTCCTGGGGGGACGCCGTCCGACGGGGTCAGGACACCTCGTCGTCGACCCACTCGTGGGCGACGGGGAGGAAGCCGGCGGTCTCGACCACCCGGAACGCGACCGGTCCCCCGGGCTGCCACCCGTCGTCGCGGGCGGCGGCCTTCGCCAGGGTCACGGCGTGGGCCTCGTCGGTGGCCTGTCCGGTCCACCGGTAGGTCAGGTCGTCGGCCATCGCGGTGCCCGGCACGTGGCGGCGCAGTCGCACCTCGAACGGTCGCAGCGATCGACTGAACACATTGCTCAACGTAGTGGCCGCGGGGCCGTCGCTGGTGGACCTGCACCGCGTGGCGGCGACCACCGGAAAAATAAGGGACGCCGCTGGCGTCTCGGGTCACCAGCGGCGTCGAGATCAACTATGGCACGTCGATCAAGCCGATGTCACCGCCAGGGGCCCAAGATGATCCGAACTGACCAGCAGGCCGGTCCGAACGGACGAACGCCGGGTGCGGTCAGACGGCCCGCGACCGTCGTCGCGGAGGTCGAGAAAGATCCGACCTGGATCTAGAACTTGTTCTCGTCTTGTGGTCTAGTGCTCGCTGTGACGTCCGTCACGGGGAGGTGGCGGACGTCGCGTGACACAGCATCCATATCGGGAGGGAACCCATGACCATGCGTCAACGACGCGCTCTGCGCACGATCGCCACAGGAAGCGCACTCGGCCTGGCGGTCGGCACCGTCGCCGTCCTCGGTGTCACGAGCCCGGCAGCCGCGGCCGACCTCGACTACACCTGTACGACGCCGATCGGCGACCGGACCTTCCAGGTCCGGATCAACACCAACGCACCGCGCACGCTCCCCACGGGGTCGACGACCAACCCGAGGATCACCGCTGTCCAGACCGTGCCGGCCGAGCTCGCCGACCTCATGCGAGGCATCCTCGAGGTCACCGACGCATCCGGGACGGTCGACTCGACGATGACGGTCAACGGCGCGCCCCGCCAGCGGTCGCTCGCGATCCCGACGTCCAGTGTCGGCGACAGCGGGGACGCGCAGCTGACGGCGACGGGTCGCCTCGGCACCATCCGGGGTGGGGCGCCGGGCAGCCGGATCACGATCGGTGCCGGTGACCAGGACGTCACGATGAACCTGCTGAAGGGCGACGGCTCACCTGCCGGCACCTTCGCGATCCCGTGCTCCGCCGCCCCGGGTCAGACCACCACGGTCGACACGGTCCGGGTCGTCAAGGCCGCGTCGAGGACCAACGCCACAGCGACGTACAAGAAGCGCAAGAAGAAGGCCGTGGCCAAGGCGAAGGTCCGCGCGGTCAACGGGATCGCGGTCAACGGCAAGGTGCGGTTCGTCCTCAAGCGCGGCAAGAAGACGATCGCCACGAAGCAGGACCGGCTCAACCGCCGGGACATCGCCAAGGCTGTCTTCAAGAGGGGCAAGCTCCGCCGGCCCGGCAAGTACAAGGTGATCGCGCGCTACCAGGGCTCCGACCGGCTCAAGAAGTCCGCGGACCTCTCGAAGTTCCGCGTGCGGCGCTGAGGATCACGGTCGGCACGAGCCAGGCATGACAACGGGGTGGATCCGGTGAGCACCTCTCACCGGATCCACCCCGGATCCGTCGTACGGCGCTGCCTCAGCCCACCGGGGCGGTGAAGGTGTGGCTGCCGCCGCCGACCTCGTACTCGGCGAAGCCGGCCACGGAGCTCTCGACCTCCTCGGCACCCGCCGGCGCGGCGACCTGGCCGCCGTCGGCGACCGGCACCCGCACCGTGGCGTCGGTGTTGCCCGGCACGGTGACGCTCAGCGTCAGCTCACCGTCGGCGCGGGTCCACTCGGCCGCGATCTCGCCGCGCACCGAGTCGTAGGACGCCGCGGCGGTCTCGACGTCGCCCACGAGCGCCGGCTCGATCACGACGTGCTCCCACGCCACCGAGTCCGCCGCCTGGGTGATGCCGACCAGGCCGGAGGTGAACCACGCGTCGGTCGCGCCGAGCATGTAGTGGTTCTGCGAGGCGTTGGCACTGGTCCAGCTCTCCGGCAGTGACGTGGAGCCGCGGCCCAGGAAGGCGCCGTAGCTCGGACCGTCGGTGCGCTGCAGCCAGGCGAGGAGCACGTCGTCGCGACGCTCCTCCGACAGCAGCTCGACCGCGGCGTGCAGCCCGATCTCACCGACCACGAGGTGGTCCTCGGCGTCCCGGATCAGCCCGATGAAGCGCTCCAGCACCTCGTCGCGCAGCTCGGCGGGCACCAGGCCCTCCTCGAGCGCCAGGGCCTGGCTGGCCTGGTCGCCGTTGCCGTAGAGCCCGGTCTCCTCGTCGTAGAACTGCGCGTGGAACGCCGTGGCGATCTCGTCGGCCCGTTCGCGGTAGGCCTGCGCCGCCGCGTCGTCACCGCGCACCTGCGCGATCCGCGCCATGTGGTCGGTGATCCGGTGGTAGGCCCAGGTCTGGGTCACCGCCGGCGGCGTGACCGGCTCGGCCGGCGTGATCCAGTCGCCGAGGCCGCCGGTGAGGATGCCGTCGGGCGCCTGGCCGGTCAGGTAGTCGTGGTACTCGACCATGTCACCCCAGTGCTGCTGGATGGCGCTGTCGTCGCCGTACCACTCGTAGATCTGCCAGGACGACACCGCGAGCGTCGCGCCCCAGTTGGCGTCGTGACGGAAGGCACCGGCGAAGAGCGCGTCCTCCGGAGCGGTGGTCGGTACGAGCCCGTTGTCCTGCTGGGCGTCGACGACGTCCTGCAGCATCTTGCGGTAGTGCGACTGGATGTCGTAGCCGTAGGCCACGGTGTCGAAGACCAGGTTGGTCTGGTCCAGCCAGCCGAGCTTCTCGCGGTGTGGGCAGTCGGTGAAGACCGAGTACATGTTGCTCTGCACCGACCGGTCGATGATCCGGTGGATGTCGGTCAGCATCGGGTCGGAGGTGGTGAAGTCGCCGACCTTCTCGTTGCTGGCGCGCAGCACCAGGCCGTCGACGGTCTCCTTCGTCGGAGCCGTGGCCAGGCCCTCGACCTGCAGGTAGCGGAAGCCGTGGTAGACGAACTTCGGCGTGAAGGTCTCCTCGCCGTCGCCGGCCAGGGTGAAGGAGTCGCGGATGTCGCCGCCGGCGCTGCGCTGGTCGACCGTGCCGTCGCCGTACAGCTTCTCGCCCGGGCGCATCGTGATCGTCGTGCCGGCCGGACCGCTCGTGGTCAGCCGCTGCACACCGGCGACGTTGACGCCGAGGTCGAAGACGTAGGTGCCCGGCTCCGGCTCGGTGACCTTCACGGTGTCGACGGTGTCGACCTGGCGGATCGGGGGGCTCTGCCGCGCGACCAGCTGCGTGCCGCCGTGCGGGGCGCCGATGATCTCGGCGTCCATCCAGTCGGCGCGGTCGGCGCTCGGGGTGTCCCAGGCACCGAGGTCACGACGGGCGTCGTGGTCCTCGCCGCCGAACCAGTTGGTGAAGGTGACCTCGCCGAGCGTGGTCCGCCACGACTCGTCGGTCGCGATGACCTCGGTGCTGCCGTCGCGGTAGGTGACCTCCAGCTGCCCCATCGCCCGCGGCGAGCCGTGGCCGGCCGCGGCCTTCATGTAGCGGCCGGTGTCGGCCGGGTCGCGGAAGACGTTGAAGATGCCGTTGCCGAGCTCGAGACCGACGGTGTTGTCGCCCTTGCCGAGCAGCTCGCTGACGTCGTACGTCGCGTAGGGGACCCGCTCGCGGTGCTGGGTGTTGGCGGGCTCCAGCAGGTCCTCGGAGACGGGCTCGCCGTTGATGCTGGCCTGGTAGACACCGAGGCCGGTGACGTAGAGCCGGGCCGAGTCGATCGGGGCCGGCGCGTCGAAGTCGCGGGCGAGCACCGGCAGCGCGTCGGGCGACTCGTGCAGCGTGGAGACCGCCTGGAACTTGCGGCGCCCGCCGATGCGGTCGAAGTCCGACCCGTCGTCGGAGGTGGCGACGGTCAGCTCGCGCGGGAAGTTCGGCGTGGTGCCGTAGCGGCCGGGCGAGTCCCAGCGCGAGAACAGCCGCACCGTGTCGAAGGTGGTGACCTCGCCCAGGTCGATCGTGATCACGATCGGGCGGTCCTGGACGTCGGTCTCCTCGTGGTAGTCGCTGCGGTAGCCGCGCGGGTCGTCGGCGGTCGTCACCTTGCCGTCGGTGAGGTAGTCCGGCTGCCACACGCCCGGCTCGGAGTTCTCCTCCGAGACCGTCACGGTGGCGCCCTCGGCGAGGTTCTCACCGTCGGCGCCGGAGGCGATCTCGATCTCGCCGAGCTCCATGCGCGGCTTCCAGTCGGGGTCGCGCAGCGGCTCCTCGGGACGGCCGAGGTCGATCACGGTGAAGCGCACGAAGCGCGACTCCTGCGCACCGAGGTCGATGTCCTGGTGCAGCGGCTCGTTCCAGCGGGCGTCGGTGATCCAGTCGCCCTGCCAGTCGGCCTCGTCGAGCAGGCCCATCTCGAAGGAGGCGGGCTCGCTCCAGTCACTGGCGTCGCGACCGTCGGTCCAGGTGCGGACCGTCCAGACCAGGCTGTCGCGCGACGCGAGTGCCTCGCCGGCGTACTCGACCTGCTGGGCGGCGGAGTCGACCTTGCCGGTGCTCCACAGCGGGTGGTGCTGGAGCTCGCCGTCGGACTCGGCGACGCGGACCTCGTAGGCGGTCTGCTCGCCGACGCCCTGCGCGTTGCTCCACTGCAGGTCAGGGGTGGTGTCGTCGATGCCGAGCGGGTCGGTCACGCCGCCCACGGTGAGGTCGACGGGGGCGGGTGTCGGGGGTGCGGCCGTCGCAGCGGGGACGCCGGCGGCCAGCGCGGTGCCGGTCGCGGCGAGCGTCACGGCGACGCCGGTCGCGACCTGGCGGCGCCAGGTGGGGGTGGGGTTCACGATCAGCTCCGAGTTCGTTGTGAAACGATTCACTGTCGGGCGTCACGTTATGGCGGCGCTCACATGGCGACAACCCCGCTGACCGGAACCGGCCAGAGGTCAGCGCCGTGTCTCCTCGACCACGCGTCCGGACCTCGCGTGAACCGCCCCCCGGCGCCGCGTGGTCAGGGTCGGACCTGGACCACGTCGAAGTCGGTGCCCGGAGGCGCACCGGGACCGAACGGCGGCGGGAACCCGAGGTCGAACCTGCCGTTGACCAGCGCCAGCCGGCTGCCGTGCCGAGCGACCGTGGTGGGCACCCGGAAGAGGTCGGAGGTGACCACCTCGACCACCTCGCCGCTGGTGAGGTCCGGTGAGAGCCGCACCCGGGCCAGCGAGTTCGCGAAGTTCTGCACCACCCACACCGTCCGGCCCTCGAGCTGGAGTCCGTCGAGCGTCCCCGCGACCAGGGGCGTCCCCGACAGCGGGATCTGCTCGCTCACCCCCGTCTCGGGGTCGACCAGCGCGAGGATGCCGAGATCGGTGTGGTTGACGATGAGGTCACCGCGATGGGTCACGTCGATGCCGTTGAGCCCGAACCCGCCGGTCGCCGCGGCGGGGCCGGTGACGGTGATCGGCTCGGTCGCGCCGAACGAGCCGTCGTCGTGGATCGGCACGCGGTAGATCGTGGGCGCGAACGTGTCGGTGAAGTAGAGCGCGTCGTGCGCGATCGCGACGTCGTTGCTGAAGCCGACCCCCGGCTCCGCGAGCACGAGCTCAGCGACGTCGCTGCCGTCGCCGGTGCGGTAGACCCACGCCCGGCCGGTCGCCCCTCCCGCGACGACGAGCCGGTCGCGTGCCCGGTCGACCCGCATGCCGACCGCCACCCGGCCGTCCTCCGCGTCGAGGTCGACGAAGGTGTCCCCCGCTCCGCTGCTGAGGTCCCCGCGGTAGATGTCGCCGTCGACGAGCGACCCGACGTAGAAGGTGTTGCCGTCACCGACCGCGATGCCCTCGGGCTGGAAGTCGACGGGCAACGGGATCGAGGCCGGTCGGGGCACGGCCATCGCCGGCGCGACGAGGAGCGGCACGACGGCGACGGCGAGGAGCGGGGTCAGTCGGCGCATGGCGACCTCCGGTGACGAGGCGTGATCCTCCAGCCTGCGCCCGCCGGACGACGGTGCGAATCACTGATTCTGGGGAACCGGGCGGTGTCGGGTCACAGCCGCCGGCGTACGGCGTCGCGCAGCGCCTGCTCCGGGTCGGCGCCGGTCTCGCGGGCCTCGGCCACGAGCGCGAGCAGCCGGTCGCCGAGGTCCACCGCGTCCCCCGAGCCCGCGACCTCGACCGCGCGGCCCTCCCGGGCGAGCCGGTCGAGCACCTTGTCGGCGTACAGCAGGGCGGGGAGGCCGGGTGGCAGGCCCTCGGTGACCGAGCTGCGCTGCTTCTCCGCCGCCTTCGCCCGCTCCCACAGCTCGGTGACCGCCGCCGCGTCGCCGGACTCCTCAGGGCCGGCGTCCCCGAAGACGTGCGGGTTGCGGCGGCGCATCTTGGCCGTGATGTCGCTCGCGACGTCGTCGAGGTCGAACTGCCCGGCCTCCTCGGCGATCACGGCGTGGAAGACCACCTGCAACAACAGGTCGCCGAGCTCCTCACGCAGGTGCGCCCACTCGCCGGTCTCGTTGCCGACGTCGATCGCCTCGAGGGTCTCGTGGGTCTCCTCGACCAGGAACCGGGCGAGCGAGCGGTGGGTCTGCTCCTGCTTCCACGGACACTCCGCTCGCAGTCGCCGCATCACCGCGACGAACTCGGCGACCGGCTCCGACGTCATCGCACCCGACGGATCGGTCAGGAACTCTGCGGCCGCACGCCGCACAGCTGGTCGTCGGGGAGCGACTGCAGGTAGGACGGCTCGACCTGGTCGGCGGTGGCCGCCTCCGCGAACCCGCTCACGGGCACCGACAGGTCGGTGTTGCCCGCGACCTGGCCGTCGACCACGTCGACGCCGTAGCGCGGGTTGATCGCCACGGAGACGTCCTCCTCGCGCACCAGGCGCCCGAGCTCCTCATAGCCGGCGTACGTCGCCTGCTCGGGGTCGCTGACCGAGCCTCCGAGCTCCTGCAGCGCGGCGCCACGCCGTGCGTCCCCCACGAGGAACTCCTCGAGCGCGTCCTGCTCCGCCGAACTCATCTCGTCCCACCCCGGCAGCTGCTCGACCTCCACCCGGGGCTCGGCATCGGCGCCGAGCCCGAACTCGTCGACGATGGCGATCTGCACCATCGCGGTCACGAGGTCGGACTGCATCGTGCTGCGGGGCGTGGTGTAGCGCGCGTCACCCGTCGCCGCGTTGGTCGCGCACAGCGCGTCGGTCAGGGTGTCGACGTCGCTCGTCTCGATCGTGGTGCTGTCCACCTCGGCGGCGACGCCCCCGACCTTCGGGGCGTCCTGCGCACCACAGCCACCGACCAGCACCGCGCCGAGCGCTGCGGCCACGACCGGTCCGTACCTCTTCACGCTGCTCACTCCCGTGCTCACTTCCCGTTGCTCACGTCTCGGGGTCGATGATGGCGTCGATCACACCGCGGGCCCATTCAAGCAGGGCCACTCCCTCGATCGGACGCCCGGTCTGCCCGGGGGTCCCTGGGCGCGGCACCAGGATCGACTCGGTCTGCGCCTTGACCACCGCCTTGGGGTGCAGCCGCTTGAGCCGCACGGTCCGCGAGTCGGGCAGCACGACGGGCGCGAACCGAACGTTCTTGCCGACCGTGGTGATCTCCTTCAGCCCGGCCTGCCGGGCACGAGCGCGGAAGCGGGCGACCAGCATCAGCGCGGCGACCGGCTCCGGCGGCTCGCCGTACCGGTCCTCCATCTCCTCGCGGATCTCGTCGACGTCCTCCTGGCTGCGCACCTCCGAGAGCCGCTTGTACATCTCCAGCCGGAGCCGCTCGCTGGGGATGTAGTCGTGCGGCAGGTGGGCGTCGACCGGCAGCTCGATGCGCATCTCCTCCAGCTGCTCGGGCGCGTCGTCGCGGAACTCCCGCACCGCCTCGCCCACGAGCCGCACGTAGAGGTCGAAGCCGACGTCGGCGATGTGACCCGACTGCTCGCCACCGAGCAGGTTGCCCGCACCGCGGATCTCGAGGTCCTTCATCGCGATCGCCATGCCGCCGCCGAGGTCGGAGTGCTGCGCCAGCGTGGCGAGCCGCTCGTGGGCGGTCTCGGTGAGCGGCTTCTCCGTCGGATAGAGGAAGTAGGCGTAGGCCCGCTCGCGGGAGCGGCCGACCCGGCCGCGCAGCTGGTGCAGCTGGGAGAGGCCGAGGGTGTCGGCGCGCTCGATGATCATCGTGTTGGCGTTGGAGACGTCGAGCCCGGACTCGACGATCGTGGTGCACACGAGCACGTCGAACCTCTTCTCCCAGAAGTCCACCATCACCTGCTCCAGCCGCGCCTCGCCCATCTGGCCGTGCGCCACCGCGACCCGCGCCTCGGGCACCAGCTCGCGCAGCCTGGCCGCGGCCTTCTCGATCGAGCTGACCCGGTTGTGGATGTAGAAGACCTGGCCGTCGCGCAGCAGCTCGCGTCGTACGGCGGCGATCACCTGCCGGTCCTCGTAGCCACCGACGTAGGTGAGCACCGGGTGCCGCTCCTCGGGCGGCGTGGTGATCGTCGACATCTCCCGGATGCCGGTGATCGCCATCTCCAGGGTCCGCGGGATCGGCGTCGCGCTCATCGCGAGCACGTCGACCGAGGTGCGCAGCCGCTTCATCTGCTCCTTGTGCTCGACGCCGAAGCGCTGCTCCTCGTCGACGATGATCAGGCCGAGGTCCTTGATCCTGATGTCGGGGTTGAGCAGCCGGTGGGTGCCGACCACGATGTCGGTCGTCCCCTCGGCGAGGCCGTCGAGCACCGTCTGCGACTCGGCGTCGGTCTGGAACCGGCTCAGCCCCTTGATCGTCACGGGGAAGCCCGACATCCGCTCGGTGAAGGTCGACAGGTGCTGGCTGACCAGCAGTGTGGTCGGCACCAGCACGACGACCTGCTTGCCCTCCTGGACCGCCTTGAACGCCGCGCGCACCGCGATCTCGGTCTTGCCGTAGCCG
>CAZJDU010000106.1:0-12443 GCA_964544855.1 uncultured Nocardioides sp. | reverse complement strand
GCGGGCAGCCCCGGCTCGTCGGCGAAGGGGTGGTTCGTCAGCGGCATCGGGTGCTGGTCGAGGTGGTCGAGGAGCCGCGCGAGGCTGGCCCGCCGGTTCTGTGCGACCAGCCAGCCCATCAACCGCTGTCGCAGCGGCAGTCCGGTCTCCTCGAAGGGCACGGTGTGCTCGCCCCAGAACTCCGCCATCGCCTCGCGGAGCAGTGCCCAGTAGTCCTCGGAGGCCGTGGGGGCGGCCCGGAAGTACTCCCACATGTCGATCGGCAGCACCCGGGCGAACCAGGCCTGCTGGGTCGCCGGCGTCGTGTGCGCGAGCACCGACGTGGCGCTCATCCGCTTGGTGGCGATCCGGTCGGCGAGGTCGGCCAGGTCCGCCCGCTGCTGGCTGATGCCGCTGCCGTCGGTGCGGACCCGCCAGTGGTAGACGACGTCGGTGAGGACGTCGCAGCGCGCCGCGACCAGCGCGCGGGTGAGCGCGGGCTGGTCCTCGTAGCGGACGCCGACCGGGAAGGCGAGGTGCTGTGCGTCCCAGTAGGACCGGCGGAAGACCTTGTTCCAGGCGAACACGTCGCCCAGCAGCAGCGGCGCGTCGTCGACCCTGATCCGGCGCCGGGCGCGGGTGTGGTTCTCGCGCATGAGCGGAGTGAGGAACCCGCGCTCGCCGGCCAGCCGTTGCGCGCAACCGATCGCCAGGTCCGACCCCGAGGACTCCAGCGAGCCGACCATCGCGCGGTAGGCGCCGGGCGGCACCACGTCGTCGCTGTCGGCGAACGCGAGGTACTCCCCGCGCGCCCGGGCGGCACCGGCGTTGCGGGCCCCGCCCAGGCCGGCGTTGGCCTGGTGCAGCACCCGGACCCGCGGGTCACGGGCGGCGTACGCGTCCGCGATGGCACCGCAACCGTCCGGCGACCCGTCGTCGACCACGATCACCTCGAGCGCGACCTGCTCCTGCGCGAGCACGCTGTCGAGCGCCTCGGCCAGGTAGTCCTCGACCTCGTACGCCGGGACGACGACGCTCAGCAGTCGGGGCGTGCCCGCGGGTTGCCGTCGCTGCCACCGCATGCCGTCACCGGCCCTCCGGCGTCCGCAGCCGGTCCGGCACCACCCGGCCCACCGGGCCGAGCCGGTGCGCGACCGCGTCGCCGACGATCCGTGCCGCGTCGCGGGCCGACGGGCGAGCCTGGCGGAGGGCGGCCCGGCGGGCTGCGACGACGCTGGCATGGGCGACGGCCTCGGCCTCGGCGTAATAGTCGGTGAACTCCTTGTGGACGACATCCAACTCCGCGGTCGCCGTGGCGTCGTCCGGGTCGGTCACCAGCCGGTCGAGGCATCGCCAGGTCTCCTGCGCGATGGTCCGCAGCGGCGCCGGCAGCTGCAGGTCGTCCCACGTGAGGGTGACCCGGCGCAGGTCGGGGTCGACGAAGGCGTCGATCTCGGCCAGCCGCGGGTCGTCGGCGGTGGGCGCGGGCAGGTCGATGGCCGCGAGGGTGCGTCGTACGACGGGCTGCCAGTCGGCCAGCAGGTCGTGGTAGCGCACGAACACCCGCCCCGACCCCCGGGTGGCCCGCTCGGTGTGGAGCAGCATGTTGACCCAGGCGATCGTGCCGGCGGCGTCCTGCAGGTCGGAGTTGTAGTAGGTCCGCTTGCTGCCGATCACCTCGGGCGGCGGGCGCAGCATCGTGACGAACGACGCCTCGGCGTCCACGCGCTGCGCGACCGTGGTCCACAGCGGGAGGAACCACGAGATCCGGGGGTCCTTGATGAGCAGGTGGTCCGCGGCGTCGAACTGCTCGGAGAGCCACCGGGAGAGCTTGGCCGGAGCGCCCGGCCGGTCGGCGAAGCGTGCGGTGCGCCGCCAGGCGTCCGGGCGACCGTCCCCGACCTGCACGTTCGCGGTGGCCAACAGGTCGTCGTGGTAGTCCACGACCCACTGGCACTCGGAGAAACCACGCGGGTTGGTCTCGTCGGTCACCACCTCCGGCTGCGGCACGACGAGGCCGAGCCGCTGCAGGATGCCGGCCACGGTGCTCGTGCCCGAGCGTCCCGCGCCAGCGACGAGCACCAGGCGGCGGGAGGTGGCAGAGGTCGCGGACAGCACGGCGTGAACCTAGGGGCCTCAGGTGGCCGGAAGGGGACCAGCAGGTGGATTCGACGCAACCAGTCCGAACGCCCCCGGCTGGCTAGTCTGACGGCGGTTTTCGACCCCATCTCGACCACGATCCTGGAGGACCGGACCATGTCGGCTTCCCCGGCAACGGCCAGCGGCGATGTGACGATCGCGGCCCACGAGCAACCGTCCCCGCCCGCCCCCCGCTGCGTCGTCGCCGTGGTCGGGTCCGACGGTGACGACGCCGCCCTGATCTCCGGCGTGCTGGCGCACCTGGGGCTGCGCGCACCGGGACCCGAGGTGCGCCGCGACGCCGATCAGCGGCCCGGCTTCGGCGGGCCGCAGTGGGTCGCCGACTTCCATGCCCGCCTGGTCAGCCGGGCCAACGTGCAGTCGAGGGATGCGCGGCCCGGGGCGTTCTTCGACGCCGGCCGTGCCGCGATGAACGAGGCACACCGCAGGGAGCTCACCACCTGGCTGGCCGGTGAGCTCGCCGAGGACGACCTGCTGGTGGTCAAGGACGACCGGCTGCTGTGGTTCCTCGCAGCCTGGCGGGTGGCCGCGCTCCGCACCGGCGCCGAGCTCGCGACGGTCACCGTGCTGCGCCATCCCGCCGCGGTCGTCGCCGACGCGCACACCGATGCTGCCGGCCGAGCGGGCGACATCGCCCGGCTCGCGGGCTGGCTCAACGAGTCCCTCGCCGGGGAGCGGGCCACCCGTGGGTCCCGCCGCGCGTTCGTGCGGTACGACGACGTCCTCGCCGACTGGACCAGCAGCATCGTGCGGCTGGGCGAGCGACTCCGGATCGAGCAGGTCGGACTGGCGGGGCTCAACAAGATCCGCGACGTGCATCTCTTCCTGCCGCCGACACCCGTGCCGGACCCGGCCGGCTGGGACCAGGTGGCCGTCCCCGACGACCTGCGGATGCTGGCCGACCGGGCCTGGGAGGGCCTGGTCCGGCTGACCGAGCCCGGAGCCGAGGAGCAGGCCGCGCACGAGCTGCTCGACGCCGTCCGCCGGGACTATGCGGCGGCGTTCGCCGATGCCGAGGCCCTCGCCGCCTCGGCGATCGGCGCCGCGGGGCCGGCGTACCTCCGCGCGCACCCGCCGGCACCGCCGCCGGAGCCCGCCTCGACGCGGGCCTATCGCACAGCACGCCGGGCTGCCGGCCGGGCGAAGCGGCGCCTCCAGGGGGCGTCGTGACCTCCACGCACCCGCCGATGCAGCGGATCACGAACCTCGAGGGCGAGGCGGCGTACGACGTCTCCTGGCCGGCCGACTTCCGGGCACTGGAGCCGGGGATGACCGCGGTCCTGCGGGTGAAGGACGAGGCGCGGAGCCTGCCGTGGGTGCTGCCGCCGCTCTTCGCGTCCGTGCAGCACGTCGTGATCGTCGACAACCGGTCCACCGACGGGACCGCCGACGTGGCGCGGGCCACCGCGGAGCGGCACGGCGCGGCGGACCGCCTCACGGTGACGTCGTACCCCTTCGACGTCAGCCGCTGCGGCGCGGAGCACCTCGCCACGCCCGAGCTCTCCCTCCACAACCTGGCGTACTTCTACAACTGGTCCTTCGCGCACGTCGGGACCGCCTACTCGATGAAGTGGGACGGCGACATGGTGCTGACCGACGAGGGTCTCCAGGCCTTCGCGGACCTCTCCTGGCAGCTGGAGAGCATCGAGGCGGTCGTCGCGATGCCACGGCACCCGCTCTTCGTGGAGAGCGACCGGGTGGCCTGGCTGGACGTCCACCTGCAGAACATCGAGCAGTACGTCTTCCCGATGGGGGAGCAGTACCGCCACGTCAAGGCCTACGAGTGGGAGCTGCGGCTCGTCCCCGACCACGCCAAGCGGCTCCGTCTGCCCGAGGGCCTCTGTGTGGAGCTGAAGTATCTCGACAGCGACGAGTTCTCCCACTGGGACGGCATCGAGAAGTTCGGCGCCACGCCCCGCACCATGCGCAAGCTGCGCGAGTGGGAGGTCTTCCACGGGCTCCGCGAGGGCCGTGGCGAGGAGATCCCCGGTGTGGTGCGGATCGAGGCACCGGCGCCCTACGACCACGTGATCACCTACGTGACGGCGGAGTGGCTCCCGCAGCAGCCGCGGCCGATCGTCGTGCCGCCCGACGCCCGCTGAGGCGCTCGGTCGGTCCGACCGGGTCACTCGGCTCGGAGCCGAGCGAGCACGGGCCGCGCCGACGCGACGGGATCGGCGTCGGCAGGGAACCCGAGCGCGCCACCGAGCCACAGGCTCGCGAAGCCGTGAGCGATCGACCATCCGGCCAGCGCGACGCTCGCCCGGTCCGGGTCGCTGCCCGCCGCGCGGTCGACACCGCTCTCCAGCGCGGCGGCCGCTCGCTGCTCGGCCGCCCGCACCTCCGGATCATCGGTCCGGTAGAGGGACCGTTGGAACATCACCTCGAAGTGCACCGGGTGCGCCACCGCGAAGGCGACGTATCCGAGGCCGGTCTCGAGGAAGTCGCCCTCTCCGCCGGTGAGCTCGTCGGCGAGGAGCTCGAAGGCCTCCGCCGCCAGCGCGGTGAACAGACCGGCCCGGTCCCCGAAGTGGTGGGCCGGCGCCGCGTGGGAGACATCGGCGCGGCGCGCCAGCTCCCGCATGCTCCAGCCGTCCACCCCCGACTGGCCGATGGCCTCGACCGCCGCGTCGAGGATGGTCCGGCGCAGGTCGCCGTGGTGGTACCCGGACTTCATCAGGAGTGTGCTCCTCACCGCTCGCGTCCCGTCACGCACGGAACTAGTCATTGACAAGATACCGGCTCCACCCCTACCGTCGTCCAGTAGATCTAGTCATTGTCAAGATTCTGGAGCGATCATGACCACGCCCGTCCTTCTCGTCTCGCTGATCGTGTTCCGAGGCGTCGGCGCCCTCGGAGTGACGCGGCTCGGTTCGTGGCGCGCCGCAGCCGCCCACGCGCTCGCGGTGATGCTCCTCATGACCGCGACCGCCCACGTCGTCCCCGGCGACGTCACCGTCATGCCCAACCACGACGACCTGGTCGCGATGGTTCCGCCCGCGCTGCCCTTCCCCTCGGCGATCGTCTATCTCACCGGCGTCCTCGAGCTCCTCGGTGCCGTCGGGCTGGTCCTCACCTCGACCCGGCGCTGGGCGGGGCTCTGCCTCGCGGTGCTGTTCGTGGCGCTGCTCCCCGGCAACGTCTACGCCGCGGTGGAGGGCATCGAGCTCGCGGGAGACCCGGCCACGCCGCTCTGGCAGCGCGTGCCCGAGCAGGCCCTCTACATCGCGGTCGCGCTGTGGGTCGCGCTGGACCGGCGACCGGCGCGCTCGGCCGGAGACGCGCGCGTCGACGCGGCGGCGTGAGGAGCTGGCGCCCCCGGGCGGTGTGACGCTCCCCACGTGGCATTCCGCGGACGGCGGCAGCGGCGTACCGTTGAGCGCGGACTGACCGGAGCACACGTCTGGTACCCGTCCCGGCCCATGGTGGTCGAGGTGCGAGGGCCGCCAGGGCCCGAGCCTCGACACCGCGGGTGGTCGGAGGGACTGGAACGAAAGGTTCGTAGATGAGCACGTCCGAGGTACGCCTGCGCGTCGGTGTCGTGGGTGCCGGCAAGGTGGGCGCCGTGCTGGCCGCCCGACTGCGCGACGCCGGCCACGACTCCCGGGCCGCAGGCCCGTACAGCGTGGTCGCAGCCGCCGGCGAGTCCGACGCCTCCCGGGAGCGCGCCACCGCCCTGCTGCCCGGCGTGCCACTGCTCAAGCCGAGCGCCGTCGCCCGCGCCTGCGACCTGCTGCTGCTCACGGTGCCCGACGACATGCTGCCCAACGTCGTCACCGTGCTCGCCGACAGCGGGAGCCTGCGCGAGGGGCAGTACGTCGCCCACACCTCCGGACGACACGGGCTCGCGGTGCTCGACTCCGCGGCCGCGGTGGGTGCGCGGCCGATCGCGCTGCATCCGGCGATGACCTTCAGCGGCACCTCCGTCGACCTCGACCGGCTCTCCGGCTGCGTCTTCGGCCTGACGGCCGGGGCTGCGGAGCGTCCGATGGCCGAGCGTCTCGTCGCGGACCTCGGTGGTCGTCCGACCTGGGTCCCGGAGGAGAGGCGCACGCTCTACCACGCGGCGCTCGCCCACGGCGCCAACCACCTCGTCACGCTGGTCAGCGAGGCCATGGAGCTGCTCACCGCCGCCGGCTCGGACGACCCGGCGGGCACGCTCCGGCCGCTGCTGCAGGCCGCGCTCGACAACACCCTCGAGCGCGGCGACGCCGCGCTCACCGGACCGATCGTGCGTGGTGACGTGCAGACCGTGGCCGCCCACCTCGAGGACATCGCCGTCAACGCGCCCGACACGCTGCCGACCTACGTCGCCCTCGCGCGCGCCACCCTCGACCGCGCCGTCACCGACGGCCGGGTGCTGCCGATCCGCGCGGCCAGCATCATCGCGCTGCTCGATCACGCGCTGGCCGCGTCGGTCGAGGCGCAGGACGCCCGATGAGGACGTCGGTCCAGGCCCCGACCGTCGCGCGGACCCGGGCCGAGCTCGACGACCTGCTCGCGAGCCGGAGCGGGCCGACGGTGCTCGTGCCGACCATGGGCGCGCTGCACGAGGGGCACGCCAGCCTGGTCCGCGCCGGGCGTGACCGCGCGGGTGAGGGCACCGTGGTGGTGTCGATCTTCGTCAACCCGCTGCAGTTCGGCGAGGGCGAGGACCTCGACCGCTATCCGCGGACCTTCGACGCGGACCTCGAGGTCTGCGCGCGGGAAGGGGCCGACGTCGTCTTCGCCCCGGAGGTCGCGGAGGTCTATCCCGGAGGGGTCCCGACCGGCTCGGCCACCGACTCCGTCACCGTCGACCCGGGACCGTTGGCCGACCGACTGGAGGGGGCCAGCCGTCCCGGCCACTTCCGCGGCGTGCTGACGGTGGTCGCCAAGCTGTTCGGCCTGGTGCGACCCGATGTGGCCGTCTTCGGCGAGAAGGACTACCAGCAGCTGGTGCTGATCCGCCGGATGGTGGCCGACCTGTGCCTCTCCGGCAGCGACGGCCCCCTGGAGATCCTCGGAGCCCCCACCGTCCGTGAGCCCGACGGGCTGGCGCGGTCCAGCCGCAACGTCTACCTCATCGGCGAGCAGCGGCGCCGGGCCGCGGCGCTCCACCGGGTGCTGGTCGCCGCGGCCGAAGGAGCGGCGTACGGCGTCGAGTCCGCCCTCGGCGCTGCCCGCGCGGAGCTGCGCCGCTCCGAGGGCGTCGACCTCGACTACCTCCGGGTGCTCGGCACCGACCTGGCCGAGCTGCCCGCCGACGTCGCACCCGGCACTCCCGCCCGCGCCCTCATCGCCGCTCGGATCGGCACCACCCGCCTCATCGACAACGAGGCCCTCACCCTCGGAGGGGAGCCCTGATCACCGACCACGGCTCCGCGGCAGCGGAGCCCGGACGACCGCGAGCGGAGCGAGCCTGGTCGTCCGGAACGACGAGACAGTGCCGCGAAGCGCCTCCGAGCACTTCCGGGCGAAACCCCCACGAGCGAAGCGAGTGAACTCATGTTGCGCACGATGATGAAGAGCAAGATCCACCGCGCCACCGTGACCCAGGCCGACCTGCACTACGTCGGCTCCGTCACGGTCGACGAGGACCTGCTGGAGGCGGCCGACCTGCTGCCCGGCGAGCTGGTCCACATCGTCGACATCACCAACGGCGCCCGGCTGGAGACCTACACGATCGCCGGTGAGCGCGGCAGCGGCGTGCTCGGCATCAACGGTGCCGCGGCGCGGTTGGTGCACCCGGGCGACCTGGTGATCCTGATCGCCTACGGCCAGATGGACACCGCCGAGGCGCAGGACTACCAGCCGAGCGTCGTCTTCGTCGACGCCGACAACCGGCTGATGGCCACCGGCTACGACCCGGCGGAGACCTTCGGCGACGCCACGCTCACCCGCGGCGACGTCACGGCGACCCACTGACATCGGTCGGCTCGCGCCGCACCCGATAATCTGAACCGATGTCCGTCGACACTGCTGCGGGTGCGTCCCACCCGCTCCCCGGCCGGCTCACCGCGCCCGCACCGGGGTGGAGCACCCGCGCCGACGTGGTGATCATCGGGTCCGGCATCGCCGGTCTCACCGCGGCGCTGCGGCTGCGCGAGCACGTGGGCAGGGTGCTCGTGGTGACCAAGGACCGGCTGTCAGCCGGCTCGACCAGGTGGGCGCAGGGCGGTATCGCCGCGGCGCTCGGCCCGGGCGACACCCCGGCGCAGCACGAGCTCGACACGCTCGTCGCCGGGGCCGGGGCGTGCGACCGGGACGCGGTGCGCGCGCTGGTGACCGAGGGGCCGGAGGCGGTCCGCGAGCTGATCGCGCTCGGCACGGAGTTCGACACCGATGCCGACGGCGTGCTGTCGCTGACCCGGGAGGGTGGCCACCACCGCGACCGCATCGCCCACGCCGGGGGTGACGCCACCGGAGCGGAGATCCAGCGGGCGCTCAAGGAGGCGGTCGCCGCCGCTCCGGACATCGAGGTGATCCGGCACGCGCTGGCGGTCGACCTGCTGCTCGACGCCGACGGCGGCGTCGCCGGACTGACGCTGCACGTGATGGGGGAGGGCCAGCGCGACGGGGTCGGCGCGGTGCTCTGCCGGGCGGTGGTGCTCGCGGCCGGTGGGCTCGGCCAGGTCTTCAGCCAGACCACCAACCCGTCGGTCTCGACCGGCGACGGCATGGCGCTGGCCCTGCGGGCGGGGGCGACGCTGCGCGACCTGGAGTTCGTGCAGTTCCACCCGACGGTGATGTATCTCGGGCCGGACTCCCGCGGCCAGCAGCCGCTCATCTCCGAGGCGGTGCGCGGCGAGGGTGCCTTCCTGGTCGACCACGAGGGCCGCCGCTTCCTCCAGGGGGTGCACGAGCTGGCCGACCTCGCCCCCCGCGACGTCGTCGCCAAGGCGATCATGAAGCGGATGCGCGAGACCGGGCGCGAGCACATGTGGCTCGATGCCCGGGGGTTCGGCGCCGACTTCTGGGAGCAGCGGTTCCCGACGATCCTCGCCACCGCCCGCTCGCACGGCGTCGACCCGGTCACCGAGCTGATCCCGGTCGCGCCCGCCTGCCACTACGCCTCCGGCGGCGTGGTCACCGACCTCGACGGGCGCACCGACGTCCCCGGGCTCTACGCCACCGGTGAGGTCGCCTGCTCCGGCGTGCACGGTGCCAACCGGCTGGCGTCCAACTCGCTGCTCGAGGGCCTGGTCTTCTCCCGCCGGATCGCGACGGTGCTGCCGGGCGAGCTGCGGCCCTGGACCGACCCGGTCCCCGACGAGCGACCGGCCGGGCTGGTCGCCGGCAGCGCGCGGCGCGAGCTGCAGGAGACGATGACGGCCGATGTCGGCGTGCTGCGCTCAGCCGAGGGGATGGCCGGTGCCGCCGCGCGACTCGACAAGCTCGCCGGCGAGACCGCCGACGCGATCGACCAGGACTCCTGGGAGACCACCAACCTGCTGACCCTCGGCACCGCGCTCACCGAGGCCGCGCTGCGGCGGGAGGAGACCCGCGGCTCGCACTGGCGGGAGGATTTCCCCGAGCGCGACGACGCCCGCTGCGCCGGGCACTTCGACGTGACGATGACCGAGGGCGTGACCACGGTGGGCTTCCGGCCGGCGCCGGCCACCGACGGCCGCACCCCGCAGCAGCCGAGGAGGCATCCCGCATGAGCCTGCCGCTGACGCCGTACGACGACCTGCCCGAGCCGCTGCGCAAGGAGCTGGACGCCTCCGGGCTGGACCCGCGGGCGACGTACGACCTGGTGGCGCGGGCGCTCGCCGAGGACGTGCCGACCGAGGACGTGACCAGCGCGGCCACCATCCCCTCCGAGACCCGCGGGGTGGCCGACCTCAACGCCCGCGAGGCCGGCGTGGTCGCCGGGCTGGGCGTCGCCGAGCTCACGTTCCGGATGGTGCTCGGCGCCGACCTCGACGTGCCGCAGCGGGTGGCCGACGGCAGCCGGGTGAGCTCCGGCGATGCCGTGCTCACCGTGGCCGGGCCGGTGCGTGGCCTGCTCACCGCCGAGCGCGTGGCGCTCAACCTGGCCAGCCACCTCTCCGGCGTCGCCACGGCGACGGCCGCCTGGGTCGCTGCGCTGGAGGGCACCCGGGCGCGGGTGCTCGACACCCGCAAGACGCTGCCCGGGCTCCGGGCGCTGCAGAAGTACGCCGTGAGCTGCGGCGGCGGGGTCAACCACCGCTTCAGCCTGTCCGACCGGGCGATGGTCAAGGACAACCACGTGCTGGCCGCAGGGGGCGTGGTGGCCGCCTACCGGGCGGTGCGCGCCGCCCATCCCCACCTGCGCGTCGAGGTGGAGGTCACCGACCTGGACCAGCTGCGCGACCTG
Source organism: uncultured Nocardioides sp. (assembly GCA_964544855.1). Lineage (GTDB taxonomy): Bacteria > Actinomycetota > Actinomycetes > Propionibacteriales > Nocardioidaceae > Nocardioides. The sequence goes on along the minus strand of CAZJDU010000106.1, from coordinate 1,981 downwards.
CTCGCGGCCGGGTGCACCGAGATCCTCCTCGACAACATGACGACCGGCCAGATGGCCGCAGCGGTCCGGGAGACCGAGGGCCGGGCGACCCTCGAGGCGTCCGGCGGGCTCACCCTCGAGCGGGCTCGAGAGGTCGCCGAGACCGGCGTGGACTTCATCTCCGTCGGTGCGCTGACCCACTCCGTGACGGTCTTCGATCTCGGCCTCGACCTGCGATGACACTGCTGGCGGTCGACATCGGCAACGCCCACACCGTGCTCGGGCTGATCGTGGACGGCGAGGTCGGGGCGCACTGGCGGGTGGCGACCGACGAGCGCCGCACCGCGGACGAGTGGGCGGTCCTGTTGCGCGGGCTGCTGGCCGACGCACTGCCGGACATCTCCGGTGTCGCGGTCTGCGCGACGGTGCCGGCGGTGCTGCACGAATGGCGCGAGATGCTGGACCGCTATTTCGGCGAAATGCCGAGGGTCGTCGTCGAACCGGGCGTGCGCACGGGCATTCCCATCCTCGTCGACAACCCCCGCGAGGTCGGTGCCGACCGGATCATCAACGCGCTCGCCGCCGCGCAGGAGACCGGCGGTCCGGCGATCGTCGTCGATTTCGGCGGGACGGCCACGACCTTCGACGTGGTCGATGCGCAGGGACGATATGTGGGCGGTGCGATATCGCCGGGGATCGAGATCTCGCTGTCGGCTTTGGAGCGCCGCGGTGCACAGCTGCGGATGGTGGAGCTGGTCCGGCCCCGCGGGGTGATCGGCAAGAACACGGTGGAGGCGCTGCAGTCAGGGATGGTCTTCGGCGTCGCGAGCCAGGTCGAGGGGCTGGTCGAGCGACTGATCGACGCCCTCGGTGAGCCGGTGGAGGACGTGCACGTGATCGCGACGGGATACCTCGCGCCCCTCGTGGTCTCGGAATGTCGTTGTTTCACCGATCATTCTCCGTGGCTGACCTTGCGGGGGCTCGAGCGCGTATTCATCAGGAATGCCCGAGATTGACGTTTGTCGCCGCCTTCGATGTCGGCCTTATGAAGTGCGAGGAATTGCGATCCTCGCCGTCACGACGGGTTGGATATCCACACGCTGTGGTCTAGGTTCACTTCCATCCTCTCCGATATCTCTTGAAAGGCCGTTCCTGCCATGGCACAGAAGGTCAGCATCATCCTGATCGACGACCTCGACGAGTCCGAGGCCGTCGAGACCGTCTCGTTCGGTCTCGACGGGTCGACGTACGAGATCGACCTCAACGAGAAGAACGCGAAGAAGCTGCGCGACGCCCTGGCACCGTACGTCGGCTCCGCGCGGCGGGTCTCGACCAAGCGCGGTCGGGGTCGGGCGGCGGCGAAGTCGACCGCGACGCACTCCGCCAAGGAGATCCGCGACTGGGCCCGGAGCAACGGCTGGGAGGTCCCGGATCGTGGCCGGATCCCGACCGAGATCCGCGAGGCCTTCGAGGCGGCCCACTGAGGCTTGTTCGCTCTCAGCGCATCGGTGCGGGGTGCCTGGCGGGAACGCGTAGGGTGGTCTCAGCGGTTGTACTGCCCGTAGCCGGCTTTCACAGCCAGAGACAAGCTTTCAGGAGATGCGCATGTTCGAGCGGTTCACAGACCGAGCTCGCCGGGTGGTCGTGCTGGCCCAGGAAGAGGCCCGCATGCTCTCCCACAACTACATCGGCACCGAGCACATCCTGCTCGGGCTCATCCACGAGGGCGAGGGAGTCGCAGCGAAGGCGCTGGAGTCCCTCGACATCTCGCTCGAGGCCGTGCGCGCCCAGGTCGAGGAGATCATCGGTCAGGGCCAGCAGGCCCCGTCCGGGCACATCCCGTTCACCCCGCGCGCCAAGAAGGTGCTCGAGCTGTCGCTGCGCGAGGCGCTGCAGCTCGGCCACTCCTACATCGGCACCGAGCACATCCTGCTCGGCCTGATCCGGGAGGGCGAGGGCGTCGCCGCCCAGGTGCTGCAGAAGCTCGGCGCCGACCTCAACC
>CAZJDU010000105.1:0-12506 GCA_964544855.1 uncultured Nocardioides sp. | reverse complement strand
GACGAGATCCGGAGTTCACACCCGCGTCGCCTCGACACCGGTACGCTGCGCCACGTGCCGACCGAGTACGTCATCGACGCCACCGCACTGCCCGAGCCGATGCCGGTGCTGGCGAAGCGGCTCGGTGGCCGGGTCGAGCACAGCCACACCGAGCGCACCGTCTGGCTCGACACCCACGACTGGCTGCTGCACCGGGCCGGCTACCTGCTGGAGCAGCAGACCGCCGGGCGCAGCCCCTCCCTGCGGCTCGCCGAGCTCGACGGCACCCCGGTCGCCAAGCAGCCCGGGCCGACGGAGACCGTCACGGCGGCGACCCTGCCCGACGGGGCCATCGCCGAGCGCGTGCGTGACCTGATCGGCATCCGGGCGCTGCTCCCGCAGATCGTGGCGCGCGGTCCGGTCGAGACGCTCGCCGTGCTCGATGAGCTCGACAAGACCGTCGCGCGGGTCGTCGTCGAGGGCCCGCTCGAGGTCGGGGCCGGCGACCCGCTGCCGATCCGCGCCCGCGTCGAGCCGCTGCGCGGCTACGACAAGGAGCTCCGCCGGACCACCAAGCGGCTCGCCTCCCTCAAGGGCGTGCACCACACGGGCGCCCGCTTCGCCGCGGTCGCGTCCGCCGCCGGCGTGGACCCGACGGCCCACCGCTCCAAGCCCGACCTGCACTTCACGCCGACGATGACCGCGGGGGAGGCGTTCGCCGACACCTTCGACCAGCTGCTCGCGATCCTGCGCGACAACATCGACGGCACCCTGGAGCAGCTCGACACCGAGTTCCTCCACGACTTCCGGGTCACCGTGCGCCGTACGCGCGCCGTGCTCAAGTTCGCCACCGGCGTGGTCGACGACGACGTGGCAGCGACGTACGCCGCGGAGCTGAAGTGGCTCGGCGACCAGACGTCCACGAGCCGCGACCTCGACGTCTACCTGCTCGGCTGGGACGACCTCGCCGGCCGCGTCGCCGACCCCGCCTCGCTGAAGCCCTTCCGCCAGCGGCTGGTGCGCCAGTGCCGCAGCGCCCATCGCTCCCTCGACAGGGCGCTGTGCTCCGATCGGTTCGCCGACCTCCTCACCGGCTGGGAGCGCGACCTGACCACGCCGCACGGCGGCGAGCTCGCCGAGACCCCGGTCGCGGAGGTCGCCAACCAGCGGCTCGCGAAGGCCTGGCGCCGGGTGCTCAAGCGCGGGCGAGCGATCACCGACGAGTCGCCCCCCGACGCGCTGCACGACCTGCGCAAGCGCTGCAAGGAGCTGCGCTACCTGCTCGAGCTCTTCGCCAGCCTGCACGACCCCGGCACCAGCAAACGGCTGGTCAAGGAGCTGAAGCGGCTGCAGGACAACCTCGGCGAGTTCCAGGACCACGAGGCACAGCGGTTCCTCGTCCTCGACCACGCCGAGGCACTGGCACAGCGCGACGTGCCGGCGGCCACGCTGATGAGCCTGGGCCGCCTCGAGCACCAGCTGGAGGAGGGCCAGGACCGGGCGCGTGCGGAGTTCGCCGCCCGCTGGGCCCGCTTCGACCGGCCCCAGAACCAGCAGCTGTACGACGGACTCGTGGGAGGCCTGCACTAGTGCCTCTCCTCGGTGGTCCTCGCGCGCTTCGCGCGTCCAGAGCACGCACTGCGCTGCGTTGCCGACGCTCGACAGACAGCCCCGGGGTATGCCATCGCGCCGGCGCCTTGCGCTGCACGCACTCTGAACACGCCAACCACACGAGTACCACCGAGGAGAGGCACTGATGCGGATCGTGGCGTCGTACAGCATCAAGGGCGGGGTGGGGAAGACCACGACCTCGGTCAACCTCGCCACGCTGGCGGCCGCCGAGGGGCGTCGGGTGCTGCTCTGGGACCTCGACCCGCAGGGCGGGGCGACGTACCTCCTCCGGGTCCGGCCGAAGGTCAAGGGCGGCGGCGAGGCGCTGGTGACCGGCCGGCGCGAGCTGATCAAGGCCGTCAAGGCGAGCGACTACGACAACCTCGACCTGCTGCCCGCCGACTTCTCCTACCGCAACCTCGACCTGCTGCTGGACGCGCAGAAGAAGCCGACGCGACGGCTGTCACGGCTGCTGGAGACGATGGCCGAGGAGTACGACCTGGTGGTGCTCGACTCCGCGCCGAGCGTCTCGCTGGTCTCGGAGAACATCGTGCGCGCCGCCGACCTGGTGCTCGCGCCGATCCTGCCGGCGCCGCTCTCGGTGCGCACGCTGGAGCAGCTGCGCGACTTCATCGAGGCCAGCAAGGGGCCGGCGCCCGAGCTGCTGGCCTTCCTGTCGATGGTCGACCGTCGCCGCGGGCTGCACCGCGAGCTGAGCGAGGAGCTGCCGCGGGAGAACGGCGACGTCGCCCGGACCCTCATCCCGGCCGCCTCGGCCGTGGAGCAGATGGGTGTCCGGCGCGCGCCGATCGTCGACTGGGCGCCGAGCAGTGCGGCGGCGCGGGCCTATCGCGAGCTGTGGAGCGAGGCGCAGCAGCGGCTGTGATCACGTGACCCACCCCACGGTATAGGCAGACCTAACTTAGGTTAGGCTTCCCGACTATGACGGGAAGCGCTGCGCTCGCGGGCACCGACCTGGTGCTCGGCTACCACCGCACGACGGTGGTGCACGGTGTCTCGGTCACGCTGGCGCCCGGCGAGGTCACCGCGCTCCTCGGCCCCAACGGCAGCGGCAAGTCCACCGTGCTGCGCTCGCTGGCCCGGCTGCACCCCGTCGAGTCGGGTGGCGTCCGGCTGGCCGACGACGACGCGTTCCTGCTCAGCGGCAAGCAGTTCGCCCGGCGGGTCACGCTGCTCTCGCAGTCGCGGCCGCACCCCTCGGGGCTGGAGGTGCGCGACGTGGTCGCCTTCGGCCGGCACCCGCACCGCCGGCGGTTCGCGCCGCTCGGCGACGCCGACCGCGCCGCGATCGACCACGCGATGGCGATCACCGGGCTCGAGGACATGGCCGGCCGGGGTGTCGACCAGCTCTCGGGCGGCGAGCTGCAGCGGGTGTGGCTCGCGACCTGCCTCGCGCAGGACACCGGCGTCGTGCTGCTCGACGAGCCCACCAACCACCTCGACCTGCGCTACCAGGTCGAGACCCTGGACCTGATCCGTGACCTCGCGGAGACCCACGGCACGGCGCTCGGCGTCGTGCTGCACGACCTCAACCACGCCGCCGCGGTGGCGGACCGGGTCGTGCTGCTCGACCGGGGCACGGTCGCTGCCGTCGGTGAGCCGGCCGACGTACTGACGGCCGAGCATCTCTCGCCCGTCTACGGCCTGCCCATCCACACCGCACCCGATCCGGAGACCGGGCGGGTGCGGGTGGAGGCCCTGGGCAAGCGCCATCCGCGGCGCTGAGCGCCGGAACCCACGACCGAATCGAAGGAAGCCATGACCTCACGATCGATCCTCGCCGCCCTCGGGACGGCGGCCGTGCTGTCCGCCGCCCTGACCGCGTGCGGCACCACCGAGGCCGACAGCGGCTCCGCGACCGCGGCCGAGCCCACGTCGGTGGACTGTGCCGACGACGACACCGCCACCGGCACCGACCCGGTCAGCCTGACCGACTCCTTCGGGCGCACCGTGGAGCTCGACCAGCCCGCCGAGCGGGTCGCCGTGCTGGAGTGGCAGCAGATCGAGGACACCCTCAGCCTGTGCCTGGGCCCCGTCGCCGTCGCGGACGCCGAGGGCTTCGCGACGTGGAACTCCGCCGAGGAGCTGCCTGCGGACGTCACCGACGTCGGCACCCGCCAGGAGCCCAACCTGGAGAAGCTCTTCGGCACCGACCCCGACCTGGTGATCATCGAGGCCTACACCGCCGAGGACGAGATCATCCAGCAGCTCGAGGAGTACGACGTCCCCGTGCTGGCCACCCAGGGCGCCGACGCCGAGGACCCGATCCAGAACATGCAGGACACCTTCTCGCTCATCGCCGAGGCCACCGGCCGCGAGGAGCGGGCCGAGGTCGTGCTCGACGAGTTCGACCAGACCCTCGCCGACGCGCAGCAGACGGTGGCCGACGCCGACATCGAGACCACCGACTTCGTCTACTACGACGGCTGGGTCCAGGGCGGCAACGTGGCCCTGCGGCCCTTCGGTCAGGGCTCGCTCCTGGGCGAGCTCGGCGAGGAGCTGGGGCTCACCAACGCCTGGACCGGCGAGGTGGACCCGGCGTACGGCCTGGGCCAGACCGACATCGAGGGCATGACCGAGGTCGGGGACGCGACGTTCTTCCACACCGGCACGGTCGACCCGGCCGGCGACGTCAACGCCGAGCTGGCGAAGAACGAGGCGTGGCAGCAGATCCCGGCGGTCGCCGACGGTCGGGTGCACGCCTTCCCGGAGGGCATCTGGACCTTCGGCGGTCCGCGGTCGGCCGAGCAGGTCGTCGACGCCTACGTCGACCTGCTGACCGGCGACGCCGAGTGACGGCCCGCCCCTCCCACTGATGGTCGACCAGCAGCAGGTCCGGCGGGCGAGCGCCGACGACCGAGCGCCCTCGTCGGGCGGCCTCGGCACCGTCGGCGTCACCGGCGTGCTCGGTGCCTCGTCGGCCCTGCTGCTGCTCACGCTCGCGGTGCTCCTCGTCAGCGGGTGGCACCTGACCCAGGGCACCTCCGACATCGGCCTCGCCGACCTGGCGGGGCTGCTGACCGGTCAGAGCGACGACCGGGCCGCGGCGGTGCTCGTCGGGTCGCGGGTGCCGCGGCTCGCGGCCGGCATCGCCGTGGGCTTCGCGCTGGGCGTGGCCGGCGCGCTCTTCCAGTCGCTGGCGCGCAACGCGCTCGCCTCACCGGACACGCTGGCCGTCACCGGCGGTGCCTACCTCGCCGTCACCGTCGTCGCCGCCTTCGGCCTCTCGGTGCCGATCTGGGCGTCCGGCTTCACCGCGTTCGGCGGCGGACTGGCCGCCGCGGCACTGGTGCTGGGCCTCGCCGGCGGGGCCGGCACCTCCACGAGCCGGCTGGTGCTGGCCGGCACCGCCACCGCGCTCGCGCTGCAGGCGGCCACCTCCGCGCTGCTGCTCCTCTTCGACGAGGAGACGACGAGCCTCTTCGCATGGGGGAGCGGCTCGCTCAGCCAGATCGGGCTGCAGACCTTCACCTACGCCGCCCCCGTGGTGGTCGCGGCCACCGTGGCGGCGCTGCTGCTCGCCCGGCGGCTGGACCTGCTCGGTCTCGGCGACGACTCCGCGGGCGTGCTGGGCGTGCCGGTGCGCTCGACCCGGATGGTGGGCACCGTGCTCGCGGTGCTGCTCACCGCGGCCGCGGTGATGCTCGCCGGGCCGATCGGCTTCGTGGGGCTCTTCGCGCCGGTCATCGTCCGGCTCAGCGGCCGCGTCGTCCCCGCCGTGCATCGCCACGTCGTGCTGCTGCCGGCGGCCGGCCTGGTCGGGGCGCTGTCGGTGCTGCTCGCCGACGCCGTGCTGCGGGCCGCCATCGGGGCCGACGCGGCGATCCGGATCCCGACCGGGGTCACCACCACGCTGGTCGGCGCCACGGTGATGGTGGTGCTGGCACGCCGCAGCCGCGACTCCGGCCCGACCAAGCAACCGCCGGCATCGCTGATCGGGGTGCGCAGCCGGACGCGGTTCCTGCTGGTGCTCGGCGCGGTGGGCCTGGCCGCGGGTGGCGTCGTACTGCTGGGCCTGCTCGCTGGCGACACCTGGCTGCGCACGGGTGACATCGCGCTGTGGCTGCGCGACGAGGGGTCGCCGTTCGTGCAGTTCGCGCTGGACGAGCGGGCGCCGCGGGTCGCGGCGGCGGTGCTGGCCGGCGGCGCGCTCGCGCTCTCGGGCGCGCTGGTCCAGGCGACCTGCCGCAACCCGCTCGCCGAGCCGGGCATCCTCGGGATCACCGGCGGTGCCGGTGTCGGCGCCGTGATCGTGGTGACCCTCGGCGGGACGGCGGCGCCGACGACGAGCGCGATCCTGGTGGCCGCGACGGTCGGGGCCCTCGTGGCCTTCGCGCTGGTCTACGGGCTGGCGTGGCGCCACGGTCTCGACGCCGACCGGCTGCTGCTGATCGGCATCGGCACCTGGTACGGCTCGGTCGCGCTGACCACCTTCCTGCTGGTGCGCGCCAACCCCTGGGACACGCCCCGGATCTACACCTGGCTGTCGGGGACGACGTACGGCCGCACGTGGGAGCAGGTGCTCCCGGTGGCGGTGCTGCTGGTGGTGGCGCTGCCGCTCGCCGTCGTCGTACGTCGCGAGCTCGACCTGCTCGCGCTCGACGAGGACACCCCGCGGGTGGTGGGGGTGAGCCTGGAGCGGGTACGGCTGCTCGTGCTCGTGGTCGCCGCGCTGCTGGCGGCGATGAGCGTGGCCGCGGTCGGCACCGTGGCCTTCGTCGGCCTCGTGGCGCCGCACATGGCGCGGGCGCTGGTGGGTGGCCGCCACGTGCGGGTGCTGCCCGTGGCCGTGCTGCTCGGGGCGGTGCTGCTCGGGGTCGCCGACGCGGTCGGCCGCACCGCGATCGCGCCCGCCCAGCTGCCGGCCGGGCTCTGTGTGGCGCTGATCGGCGCGCCGTACTTCGTCTATCTGCTGGCGCGCTCCCGCGCCTGAGCCGGCTCCTCCGTCGGGAGGTGGTGGACACCCGGGCCCGGCCGGCTGCCGACCTCGCGCGGGTCGCCGATCCGGTGGTCGGACCCGCAGCGGAGCTCGACGTGCAGCTGCTCACCGCAGTCACGGTGCACGAACTCGATCGGCGGGCCGCCCGGGTCGGCGAGGTAGCGGTCGCCCCACCCGGCGATCGCGACGAGGATCGGCTGGAGGTCGAGACCCTGCTGGGTCAGCCGGTACTCCTCGCGGCTCCGCGCACCGGCGACCTGGTAGGGGACCTTGCGCAGGATGCCCTGCTCCACGAGCGTCGCGAGCCGGTTGGTGAGCACCTGCCGGGGGATGCCGGAGTGGCGCCGGATGTCGTCGAAGCGGCGGATGCCGAGGAAGACCTCGCGCAGCACCACGACCGTCCAGCGCTCGCCGAGGATCTCCATCGCCCGGCCGAGCGTGCAGTTGTCGGTCGAGTAGGCGAGCGCCGGGGGAGCGTCACTGCGGATGCTGGTGCTCATCCCGCCAGGGTACTGCGATCTGAGTCTTGTTGACAGACTCAGCGGCGGCGTGGTCCACTCGTGGCATGGCTGAGTCCACTGTTGAGACCCAGATGAACCCGCTCGAGCTCGACGGCTACGGCCAGCTCGCGGCGATGATCGCCGGGCAGCTGCCCCCCGCACCCATCGCCGACACGATCGGCATGAGCGCCTTCGAGCTGCTCGACCGCGGCGCCGTCGCCGTCGAGCTGGTGCCGGAGCCGCGGCACTACAACCCGCTCGGCTCGGTGCACGGGGGTGTGCACTCCACGCTGCTCGACACCGCCTGCGGGTGCTCGGTGCACTCCACGCTCGGCGTCGGTGAGGGCTACACCAGCCTCGACCTCAGCGTGAAGTTCCTCCGCCCGGTCACCGCCGACTCCGGCCGGTTGCGCGCGGTGGGGTCGGTGCTGCAGCGCGGCCGGCGGACGGCGCTCGCCGAGGCGCACCTCTACGACGCGGCCGACAAGCTCGTCGCGCACGCCACGTCGAGCTGCATGATCTTCAGCTGACGCCGAGCGGCATCGCCTCAGGTCAGTGCGAGCCGCACCAGCAGGGGCCGGTGGTCGCTGCTGAGCCCACCGATGGTGCGCTGCCGGAGGAAGCTCAGCCGATCCTGGCGCAGGTCGTCGGCGCCGGCGTACACGTAGTCGATGTGGCGCCCGGACACCGGATGGGTGGGGGAGAGGTCGCCGATGCCGAGCCGTTCGTACGACGACACCGCGCGCCCGCGCAGGACCCGGCTCGGGCCGCGCCTCGGCCGCTGCTCCTGCTCGGCACGTGCGTCGAGGTTGAAGTCGCCGGTGGTGATCACCCAGCGGCCCGGCGAGCCGTCGATGATCCGGCCGAGCGCGGCGAGCTGGCGCTGGGCGCGGGCGGCGTTGTAGGTGGCCCGCCAGGTCCCCGGCTGCTCCTCGCTCTCGATCGCCTGCGGCAGGTGGGTGGTGACGATGCTGGTGCGCAGGCCCGTCGAGCGCTCCCGCAGCACGACGCGGAGCACGTAGCGAGCGCTCACGGGGTGGTTGGCCGAGGAGTCGATGCCGGGAGCCACCCGCCGCCGGTCGGCGCGCACGAAGGCGAAGCGCTTCGTGCGCCAGGAGATCGCCAGCTCCTCGGACTCGCCGCGGGCCCATTCGGTGCGCCAGCCGAGCTTCTTCAGCTCCGGCCGCACGGCCGCCATCCGGTAGGCCTCCTGCCAGCCGATGACGTCGACGGCGTCGTCACGCGCCAGCGTGCGGGCGTCGGCGACGGTCCGGGTGCGGGAGAGCTGCTTGTAGGCGTTGAAGGTGGCGACGCCGACGACCTCGCGGACCCGGGTCTCCGGCTCGGCACGCACCGTGGTGAGCACCGGCGTGTCGGCGCTCAGCCCGGGGCCCTGCGGCACGCCCGCGGCGAGCTCGACCGCGCCGTCGCTCGTCGGCGTGGCGCCGCTGTCGTTGCTGACCAGTGTGGCGACGGCGTAGAGCAGCACGGTCGCGGCCAGGAGGAGCGGGTGCGGCCCGGCCCAGCCGCGTCGCAGCACGGCGTCCTCCTGTCGTCGGTCTCGATCAGCCCTCCCGGTGGGAGGTCGCCTCGATCACGCTAGTGGCCGGACCACGCGCCACAGCGGACCGTCACCGGGGTGTCGCGCCCGCGAGCCTCCCTCGGACGCGCGCGGGCGTCGGCGCCGCATGCCAGACTGCGGAGCGTGCCGACCTACGTCGCGTTCCTGCGCGCCATCAACCTCGGTGCGCACCGCAAGTTCCCCAAGGCCGAGATCGTGGCGGCCACCGAGGCGGCGGGGTTCGGCGATGTCGCGACCTACATCAACACCGGCAACGTCCGGCTCACCACCCGGATGCGGTCCCGCGCGCGGATCGAGGAGGCACTGGAGACGGCCTACGCCGAGCGGGCGGGCTTCGAGGTGCCCACGATCGTGTTCACCACGTCCGAGGTCGCCGAGATCGCGACGTACGGCGCCGGGCTGGCGCACCCCGGCGGCCACTACGTGTCACTGCTGAAGCACGAGCCGGCGGCGGAGGGCATCGCCGCGCTCGCGGCCGCAGCCGGCTCCGGGGAGCGGCTGGACGTCGTGGGCCGGGCCGCTCACCTGATGGTGGAGCACGGCCAGCAGGCCGCGACACTCACCAACGCGCCCGTCGAGCGGCACCTCGGTGTGGCCACCAACCGCAACCTGACGGTTCTCACCGCGATCGCCGAGCGCTGGTGCTCCTGACCCGTGTGTCACGATGGGGCCGTGCCGACCGCCAGCCCCATCGAGGTCGATCCGGACGTCGAGTCGGACGTGACGCCGGAGGACATCACCCTGGCCGACACGCCGTGGGTCACCGTCGTGTGGAACGATCCGGTCAACCTGATGTCCTACGTCACGATGGTCTTCCAGAAGTACTTCGGCTACACCCGGCGCAAGTCCGAGCAGCTGATGATGGAGGTGCACGAGGACGGCAAGTCCGCGGTCAGCCGCGGCACCCGCGAAGAGATGGAGCGTGACGTGCAGGCGATGCACGAGTACGGCCTGTGGGCGACGCTGCAGAAGGCTGATGCTTAGGTGACCGGGTTCGTCAGGCACCGGCGCAGCAAGCGGATCCACGCCACCTTCTCCGGGTTCGAGGCCGACCTGCTGCGCTCGCTCGCCGCGCAGCTGGTGGAGCTGCTGCGCAACGAGGCGGCGACGCCGCGCTCGATCGACCCGCTCGAGCAGATGCTCGACTTCTCCGGGCCCACGACCGAGCCCGACGACCCGGTGCTGGCGCGGCTGTTCCCGTCGGCCTACCAGGGCGACGAGGAGTCCGCCGCCGAGTTCCGGCGGTTCACGGAAGGCACGCTGCGCGACGGCAAGGCTCGCGCCGCCGCCCTGGTGATCGACACCCTCGAGGAGGCCGGGCTGCCGGCCGACCTCGGCGAGGAGGAGATCACCATCGACGTCGAGCTCGACGAGCCCGCGGCCGAGACCTGGCTGCGCTCCTTCACCGACCTCCGCCTGGCCCTCGCCACGCGGCTGGGCGTCGAGGAGGGCGACGAGGACTACTGGGACGCGCTCCCCGACGACGACCCGCGCGCCCAGGCCCACCACATCTACGACTGGCTGGGCTACCTCCAGGAGACCCTGGTCCACAGCCTGAGCTGAGCAGCTCCCGCCGCCGAGTGACACCGACGGCAGGTCGATCGGGGCCTCAGACCTGCGGTTCGTGACACTCGGGGTCCTCCACAGGCTGGAGCCGTCTCGTTCGGATCCCGTCGGCCGACGGGTAGGTGCGAGGGGTGCACCGCTGGGACCCGATCGCGCCGCCGCCGCGCGGTCTGGTCACGCCCGTGCGGGTGGACGCGACCGGGGCCGCCGGCCCCACCCGTGGCCAGGCGGCCGGCCCGCGGTGGCGTCGTACGACGAAGGGCCACGACGTGCCGGCGGAAACGCCGCGGACCGCCGAGCAGCGCATCGTCGAGCAATCGATGGTGATCCGGGCGCACGGCGTGGTCACCGGATGGGCAGCGCTCCGGCTCCACGGTGGCAACTTCTTCGACGGCGTCGCACCCGATGGTCGGACCGGTCTGGCGGTGCCGATCACGGCCAACGGCGACCGGCTGCGCGAGACGTCGGGCATCCGGCTGGATCGCGGCACGCTGCATCCCGCCGAGGTCGCCCTGCGTCACGGCATCCGATGCGCCCGCGTCGAGCGCGCGCTGTTCGACGAGATGGTGGGTCGCGGCGAGTTCCGGGAGGCGGTCGTGGCGACGGACATGGCGGCAGAGGCACAGCTGACATCGATCGCCCGGATGCGCAGGTACGTCGCGTGGCGGCGGGGAGCGCGCGGGGTCCGGCTGGTGTCGGCTGCGCTGGACCTGGCCGACGAGGGGGCGCGGTCGCCCCAGGAGGCCAGGTCTCGGATGGTCTGGGAGAACGACGCCGGGTGGGGGAGGCCGCTGACCAACCGTGCCGTCCACGCCCTGTCCGGCTCGTTCCTCGGCACACCGGACCTGCTCGACCCGGTGCGGGGCGTCGTGGGGGAGTACGCCGGCGCCGACCACCGTGATCGGGCGCGCCACGTGGTCGACGTACGGCGGGAGGACCTGTTCCGGAGGGCCGGGCTCGAGTACGTCGAGGTCGTCGGCCCGGACCTGCAGGACCGTGAGCTCGTCGTGGACCGGATCCACGCGGCCGGCGAGCGCGCCGGCCGGTTCTCGCAGCGGTGGCGGCTCGGGCCGGCGCCGCCGTCGCTGGACCAGCTCCTGGACCGTAGAGACGCTGCGCCCGCCCTGCCCGCCGAGTGACACCGACGGCAGGTCGATCCTGCCCAGGAACCTGTCGTTCGTGTCACTCGATGCGGCAGCCGGGGCGGCGTCCGCACCGCGGGAGGATTCCGGGCAGCGCCCGGTGAGCACCTAACCTGTGAGGCGTGTTGAGGATCGACCAGGCGACGTACGACGCCATCGTGGCGCACGCCAAGCGCGACCACCCGGTGGAGGCGTGCGGCATCGTCGCGGGCCCCGAGGGCAGCGACCGGCCGGAGCGCTTCATCGAGATGGTGAACGCGGCGGGGAGTCCGACGTTCTACGAGTACGACTCGACCGACCTGCTCGAGCTCTACAAGGACATGGACGCGCGCGACGAGGAGCCGGTCGTGATCTACCACTCCCACACCGCGACCGAGGCCTACCCGAGTGTGACCGACATCAACCTCGCCGGCGAGCCGGGCGCGCACTACGTGCTGGTCAGCACCCGCGAGCACGGGAATAACGACGGCCCTGTGGAGTTCAGGTCCTACAGCATCATCGACGGCGTCGTGACCGAGGAAGACGTCGACGTCGTACCCACTGTGACGAGGAGCGAAGCCTGATGGCCATCGAGGTCCGGATCCCGACCATTCTGCGCACCTACACCGACGGCGAGAAGGCCGTGTCCGGCGACGGCGGCAGCCTGAGCGCGCTGATCGACGACCTGGAGTCGCACCACCCCGGCATCAAGGAGCGTCTCGTCGACGAGGGTGACCTGCGCCGCTTCGTCAACATCTACATCAACGACGAGGACGTCAGCTTCCTCGGCGGTCTGGACGCCGAGCTCTCCGACGGCGACCAGGTCGTGGTGCTCCCGGCCGTGGCCGGCGGCTCCGTCTGATCATGGCCCGCTTCGACAACCTGCTCGCCTCGGTCGGCAACACCCCGCTGGTCGGGCTGCCGCGGTTGTCGCCGAGCCCGGACGTCCGGCTGTGGGCCAAGCTGGAGGACCGCAACCCGACCGGCTCGATCAAGGACCGCCCGGCGCTGAAGATGATCGAGCAGGCCGAGAAGGACGGTGTGCTCCGCGAGGGCTGCACGATCCTCGAGCCGACCTCGGGCAACACCGGCATCTCGCTGGCGATGGCGGCCAAGCTCAAGGGCTACCGCCTGGTCTGCGTGATGCCGGAGAACACCTCCGAGGAGCGCCGCCAGCTGCTGCGCAT
>CAZJDU010000104.1:0-12611 GCA_964544855.1 uncultured Nocardioides sp. | reverse complement strand
GCGTCGGCGTAGGACTGGGTGTTCTTGCGCAGCGTCGTGGTGTTCTCGCGGACCTTGTCGAAGACGACCACGGTGTCGTAGAGCGAGAACCCGAGGATCGCGAGCAGACCGGTGACCGCCGCTGGGGTGACCTGGAAGCCGGAGAGCGCATAGACACCCACCGTGACCGCGATGTCGTGGAAGAGCGCCAACAGCGCTGCGACCGACATCTTCCACTCGCGGAAGTAGAACCAGATGAAGAGCACGACCAGCGTCAGGAAGATCGCGATACCGATCAGTGCGCGCTGCGCGACCTCCTGCCCCCAGCTCGGGCCGATCTCCTCGATGGAGATGTCCTGGTTGGTCACGTCCGTGAACTCGGACTTGATCACGTCCTCGACCTCGCGCCGCTCCCCGACGTCGAGGGTCTCGACGCGGACGTCGATGCGATCGTCGCCGGCCGTCGTGACGATCGGGTTCTCGGCGCCCGGGACACCTGCGTCGCCGACGGCGTCGAGCATCCGGTCGGCACCGGCTTGGCCAGCCTCGTCGGTTGGCACGGTGACGGCGAACTGCGTGCCACCGGTGAACTCGACGCCGAAGTTGAGCGGCTTGACCACCACGGCAGTGACGGCGAGGGCGACCACGAGGAGCGAGATGGTGTACCACAGCCCGCGGTGGCCGATGAAGTCGATCGAGCGCTTGCCGGTGTAGAGGTCGTACCCGGCCCGTGACATGCGTCCCATCAGGCCCTCCCTCCTGCCGTCGCCGGCCGTTCGATCCCGTCGATGCCGAGCGTGGAGTCACTCAGGCCCGACAGCGCATGGCCGGTGTTGAACAGCTCGAATCGTGCCAGCCAGGACACCAGCGGCTTGGTGAACCAGAACAGCACGGCCAGGTCGATGAGCGTGCTGAGGCCGAGCGCGAACCCGAAGCCCTTCACCGCGCCGGTCGCGAAGATGTAGAGCGCCGTCGCGGAGAGCAGCGACACCGTGTTGGCCGCGATCCGGGTCTTACGGGCCCGTGCCCACCCCGTCTCGACGGCGACTCGCATGGACTTGCCTTCTCGCATCTCGTCACGGATCCGCTCGAAGTAGATGACGAAGGAGTCCGCGACGATCCCGACGGCGACGATGAAGCCCGCCAGGCCGGGCAGGGTCAGCGTGAAGCCTGCGGTCTCACTGAGCAGCAGCACCATCGCGTAGGTGATCCCGGCAGCCAGGCCGAGCGAGAACAGCACGACCAGGCCCAGGCCACGGTAGTAGACCAGGCAGTAGAGCATCACGAGCCCGAGCCCGAGGGCCCCGGCGAGGAGGCCCGTCTCGAGCTGGTCACCGGCGAGCGACGGCCCGATCTCCTGGACCGTGGGCTGGTCCTGGAAGGCGATCGGCAGGGCGCCGAACTTGAGGCTGTTGGCGAGGTCGGTCGCGGTCTGCTCGGTGAAGTTGCCGGAGATCTGCGACTGGCCGTTGCTGATCACGGCCTCCATCGTGGGGGCCGAGATCACGTTGCCGTCGAGCGTGATGGCGAACTGCCGCTCGCTGCCGACGAGGTCACGGGAGATCGCCTCGAACACGCGCGTCGCCCCGCCGGAGTCCACCAGCGGGGACTCCTCGGCGTCGTTGCCCAGGTCGAGGCTGACCACCCAGCCGACCTCGTTCTGCGGGATGCCCGCCGAGGCGTCGGAGAGCTCGGTGCCCTCGATCACGGCCGGCGAGAGGAGGTACTTCACGACGCCGTCCTCGTCGGCCTGGCAGGAGACGAGCGGCGTACGCGGGTCGTCCTCGAGCTGCACGACCTCGGTGTCACCGGACTCCTGGTCGGTCTGCACCAGGTTGCCCTCGTCGTCGCACTGGTACTTGTTGAACTCCCGGATGGAGCGCTGGTCGGGTGCCTTCGACCAGGCGATGACCTCGTCGACGGTGCGCTCGGCCTCCGTGTCCCAGGGGTCGCCCGGCCCGGCGCCCTGGCCGCCCTGATCGGGCTGCTGGGTGCCGCCCCCGGCGGTGGGGGACGCCTGCTCGGACGGCTGCTGCGACGGGTCGTCGGTCGCCTCCTCGTCGGCCGCCCAGTCCGGGGCGGGACGCTCGAGCCCGAGGTCGCCGAGGTTCGGCTGGCCGCTCCCGGGAGCGGGACACAGCGAGGCGTCGAAGTCCGAGCACGCGACCAGCCGGAACCTCAGCTGCGCCTGCCGGGTGACGGTCTCCTGGAGCTGGGCGCGGTTCTCGGTGGACCCCGGCACCTCGACCTGGATCCGGTCGTCGCCCTGCGTCGTCACCGATGCCTCGACGATGCCGGAGCCGTTGACCCGGTCGTCGATGATCCGGCGTGCCTCCTCGATGCTCTCGGCGGTCGGGTCGCCCTTGGCGGTCAGCGTGATGCGGGTGCCGCCCTGCAGGTCGAGCCCGAGCGAGGGCTTCCAGTCGCCGGCGAGCGCGACCAGTCCGTAGAGCACGGCCACGCCGAGGAAGAAGATCGTCAGCGTCCGCGCCGGACGCTTGGCTCCCCGGGCCACCTCAGCGCTCCTCGTCGTCCGGGACGTCGCCGAAGGCGTCGTCCTGTCCCGGCATCACCGCGCCGACCGCGCCCTTGGCGACCTTGACCTCCGTCCCGGGAGCCAGAGCGACCATGATGTGGTCGTCACCGATCCCGGTGACGGTGGCGTAGATGCCCGAGGTGAGCATCACCTCGTCGCCGATCGAGAGCTCGGCCTGCAGCTTCGCAGCAGCCTTCTGGCGCTGCTGCTGCGGCCGGATGATCAAGAGATAGAACACCGCCACGATGGCGACGAGCCACAGCAGCCAGGCGTATTCCTGCACGAAGCGACCTCTCCTGCGGGGACGGGATGTGCGGGCGTCAGGTGCCCAGAACCGGCCCAGGGTCGGGCCGACGGGCAAGTGTAGCCGCGCGGGTGTGACACGCCACTTCCCGGTGCGGTCACGGCCGCGTCACTCGTCGAACAGCGTCGCGTCGGGCTCGGCCGGCCGTGGTGGCGGCGGGGTCTCACCGAGGTGCTCCCACGCCGCCGGTGTGGCGATCCGGCCCCGCGGCGTGCGGGCGAGGAACCCGTTGCGGACCAGGAAGGGCTCCGCGACCTCCTCGACGGTCTCGCGCTCCTCCCCCACGGCGACCGCCAGCGTCGACACGCCGACCGGGCCTCCCTGGAACCGGCGGCACAGGACGTCGAGCACCGCCCGGTCGAGCCGGTCGAGCCCCAGCCGGTCGACCTCGTAGAGCTCGAGCGCCGCAGCCGCCACCTCGGCGTCCACGACACCGTCGGCGCGCACCTGGGCATAGTCACGGACCCGGCGCAGCAGCCGGTTGGCGATCCGGGGGGTCCCCCGCGACCGCGAGGCGATCTCGGCCGTGCCGGAAGGGGTGACCGTGACGTCGAGCAGGCGCGCCGAACGTTGCACGATCTCGTCGAGGTCCGCCGGGTCGTAGAACTCCAGGTGAGCGGTGAACCCGAAGCGGTCGCGCAGTGGACCGGGGAGCAGGCCGGCGCGGGTCGTCGCACCGACGAGGGTGAACGGCGGGATGTCGATCGGGATGGCCGTCGCGCCGGGCCCCTTGCCGATCACCACGTCGACGCGGAAGTCCTCCATTGCGAGGTAGAGCATCTCCTCGGCCGGGCGAGTCATCCGGTGGATCTCGTCGACGAAGAGGACCTCCCCCTCGTTGAGCCCGGACAGGATCGCGGCCAGGTCGCCCGCATGGGTGATCGCGGGACCGCTGGTGATCCGCAGGGCGGCGCTCATCTCGTGGGCGATGATCATCGCCAGCGTGGTCTTGCCGAGGCCGGGCGGGCCGGAGAGCAGCACGTGGTCAGGCGCCCGGCCGCGGCGGCGAGCCGCCTCGAGCACCAGCCCCAGCTGGTCGCGGACCCGGCCTTGGCCGACGACCTCGTCCAGGGTGTGCGGCCGCAGCGCTGCCTCGATCGCACGCTCGTCACCCTCGGCCTCGGCAGCCGTCAGCGAGCCGAGGTACTCCTCCTCGGCGGCGGTCAGCTCGTCGTCGTGCATCACGCTCCGCTCAGGCCCTGCTCAAGGTCCGCAGGGCCGCTCGGAGCAGGGCGGCGACGTCGGTGGTGCCGTCCTGCTCGGCCTGCGGCGCCACCGCGTCGACCGCCTTGTCGGCGTCCTTGGCCGACCAGCCGAGGCCGACCAGTCCCTGGTGGACCTGGTCGCGCCAGGCGGGGACCGGACCGATGGGCGCCGGGGCGGAGCCGCCGTCGCTGGGAGCGCCGATCCGGTCCTTGAGCTCGAGCACGATCCGCTGCGCGCCCTTGCTGCCGATGCCCGGCACCTTCGTGAGGGTCCGGGTGTCGTCGGCCGCGACGGCGCGCCGCAGGTCGTCAGGAGAGAGCACCGCGAGCATCGCCTGTGCGAGCTTGGGGCCGACGCCCGAGGCCGTCTGGACCAGCTCGAAGGTCGCCCGCTCGTCCTCGTCGGCGAACCCGAACAGCGTCAGCGAGTCCTCACGGACGACCAGGCTCGTCGGCACCATCGCCTCGGCCCCGAGGCGCAGCTCGGCGAGGGTGCCCGGCGCGCACTGGAGCTCCAACCCGACACCCCCCACCTCGACGACAGCGGTGGACAGGGTCACCGCGGCCACCCGGCCGCGCACGTGCGCGATCATGCTCCGCTCCTTCTTCTCACGGCTGCAGCCGACCGTCGGGCCTGCGCCGAACGCTCCATGGCGGCGTCGATCCTCGCCTGCGCCGCTCCGCGCCAGATGTGGGTGATCGCCAGGGCCAGCGCATCGGCCGCGTCGGCGGGCCTGGGCGGCGTCTCGAGCCGCAGGATGCGAGTCACCATCGTGCCGACCTGCGCCTTGCCCGCACGGCCGCTGCCGGACACGGCGGCCTTCACCTCGCTGGGGGTGTGCAGCGCCACGGGGAGCCCGCGCCGGGCAGCACAGACCATCGCGATCCCACTCGCCTGGGCGGTGCCCATGACGGTGCTGACATCCGAGCGTGCGAACACGCGCTCCACGGCGACCGCATCGGGCCGGTGCTCCTCGATCCAGGCGTCGATGCCGCGCTCGATGCTGACCAGGCGCTCCGGGACCGGCACACCGGCCGACGTGCGGACGACGCCGGTGTCCACGAGCGCCAGTGGCCGCCCCACCGCACCGTCCACCACGCCGAGACCACAGCGGGTCAGCCCCGGGTCGATCCCGAGCACGCGCATCCCGTGCCCACCCTTCGCGATCGCTTAGAACATATGTTCGTCCACCGCTCACGCTAGCGGCCGAGCGGCGTCCACCCGGTGCGACACGCGGAACGACGGTCGGTCCGAGGGGTCAGGCGTCCTGCAGCTCGGCCATGACCTCGTCGGGGACGTCGTAGTTGGCATAGACGTTCTGGACGTCGTCGAGGTCCTCGAGGGCCTCGACGAGGCGGAAGACCTTCGACGCGCCGTCCTTGTCCAGCGCGATGGTGGTGTCGGGGACGAACGACGCCTCGGCGGAGTCGTAGTCGATGCCCGCATCCTGGAGTGCGGTCCGCACCGCGACCAGGTCGGTCGGCTCCGAGATCACCTCGTAGGTCTCACCGAGGTCGTTCACCTCGTCGGCGCCGGCCTCGAGCGTGGCCTCGAGCAGGTCGTCGTCGGTGACGCGGCGCTCCTCCTGCGCCTGCTGCACCACCACGACGCCGCGCCGGCTGAACTGGAAGGACACCGACCCCGGGTCGGCGAGCGACCCGCCGTTGCGAGTCACGGTGGTGCGCACCTCCATGGCCGCGCGGTTCTTGTTGTCGGTCAGGCACTCGATCAGCATCGCCACGCCGCCGGGCCCGTAGCCCTCGTACATGATCGTCTGGTAGTCGGCGCCTCCGGTGTCCTCACCGGAGCCGCGCTTGACCGCACGATCGATGTTGTCGTTGGGGACCGAGGACTTCTTGGCCTTCTGGATCGCGTCGTAGAGCGTCGGGTTGCCGGTGGGGTCACCGCCACCCATCCGGGCCGCGACCTCGACGTTCTTGATGAGCTTGGCGAACATCTTGCCGCGGCGGGCGTCGATGACCGCCTTCTTGTGCTTGGTGGTCGCCCATTTCGAGTGGCCCGACATTCAGTCCCTCTTCTCCGCAGCGTCTCCGATTGCCTCGCGACCTGCGATTCTACCGTCGGGCTCCACGGGGTCCGCGCGGACCAGCCCCACGAAGAGCCGGTGCACCCGCCCGTCCCCGCCGACCTCGGGGTGGAAGGACGTCGCCAGCAACCGCCCCTGACGTACGGCGACGGGGTGGCCGGCTGCCCGGGCGAGCACCTCGACGCCGGGCCCGACCTCCTCCACCCACGGAGCACGGATGAAGACCCCGTGGACGGTGCCGTCGAGACCGCGCATCTCCAGGTCCTCCTCGAAGGAGTCGACCTGGCGACCGAAGGCGTTGCGCCGCACCGTCATGTCGATGCCGCCGATCGTCTCCTGCCCGGCGGCGCCGTCGAGGATCCGGTCGGCCAGCAGGATCATCCCGGCGCAGGTGCCGAGCACCGTCAGGTCGCCACCGCGGACCCGGTCGCGCAGCGGCTCGAGCAGGTCGAAGGTGCGGGCCAGCTTGGCCATCGTGGTCGACTCGCCACCGGGCAGCACCAGTCCGTCGCACCGCTCGAGCTCCGCCGGGCGTCGTACCGGGAACGCGTCGGCGCCGAGCCGGCTCAGCGTGTCCAGGTGCTCGCGGACGTCGCCCTGCAACGCGAACACACCGATCGAGACCACGAGCCGAGGCTAGGGCATGTCTCCCACGTCAGCGCCGTCGGATCGCACGTCGAGCGACGCCGACGCAGCCAGATCGAGTCGGAGTCCTCGCGCAGCAGGCAACGACTTGGGAGACGTGCCCTGGCGGTGGGTCTCAGGCGCTGCCGCACCGCATGCTGAGCCCGACCACCAGGTTGACGCTGTGCACCCGGGTCACGGTCGCGGTCGCGGCGGTCCATCCGGGGCTGCCGGCCAGCCGCGCCCGGATCGTCACGTCGTAGTCGCGGTCCGCGACGGTGAGGTCGAGCAGCGCGCTGGTGATGTCGAGCACCACGGTGCTGCCCTGGTCCCCGTCCGGACGCACGGTCCCGCTCGCCCGGACGTCTCCATCACTCACCCGCACGACGGTGTAGGCGTACTCGTACCGGGTGTCGACGTGCGGCCAGGTCAGCCGCGCAGAGCCGAGCACGCCGAGCAGCCCGCCCTCGTCCGAGCAGGTCGGCTGTGCCTGCGAGACCACGGTGTCGGCGGCCAGCGGGCCGGACCGCACCTCGGCGGTGTCGGACCAGGCGGCGAGGGTCCCGACCGCGGTCAGGGTCACCAGCACCACGGCCGCGGTCGGCACGAGCACCGACAGCGCCACCCGGTCGTCGCCTTCCTGCCGCGTCGGGCGGAAGGCGTAGGCGAGCAGCCCCGTCGCCAGCACGCCCAGCAGCAGCAGGCCGCCGCGCGTGCCCAGGAAGGTGACCGGATGGCCCAGCCACGGCACGGAGAGCACCAACCGGTCAGCCTCGGTCACTCGATACGTCTCCGCGTCGTCGACACCATTGGCGTCCCCCCGGAGCGTCAGCGCGGCCCGATCCTGCGTACGCCGGATCTCCACGACCCGGTGGGTGACCCGCGTCCCGTCGCCGGCGTGCACGCTGACCACGTCGCCGACGCGGAGCTCGGCCGCGTCGACCGGCCGGCTCACGCCGAGGGACCCGGCCGGATGGTCCGGTGCCATCGACCCGCTCTGGAAGACCAGCAGCCGCACGCCGCCCAGCAGCCCGGCCAGCGTCACCAGGAGGCACAGTCCCCCGACGACCGCACCGACGGTCAGCGCCGCAGGTCCCAGGCGCCGGCCGATCGCGGGACACCACGCTGTCACGGCGCCACCTGCGTCGCGGTGAAGGTCAGCTGCACAGCACCCTGCTGGCCCTGGTTGGCCGTGACCGCGTCGTCGGCCAACCCCACGACCGCGCACAGTTGCTCGCTGCTGCCGACGTCCAGGGTCCGGTCCGGGACGACCGTCGAGGACGAGGTACCGACCCGGACCGCACCGGCGCTCTGGGCGGTCCCCGAGCAGCTGCCGGTCCGGGGGTGGGTCGTGTCGTTGCTCGCCCGCGCCGTCGGGCCCGCGTAGAACCGCACCGTGACCGGGCTGCCTGCACCACCGTCGACGAGGCCCCACGGCTCCACGCGGTCCACGCTCACCGCGTAGGTGAAGGCCACGTCGGCGACGTTGCGAGCGGCGAGGTCGAACGCCTGGGTCTCACCGGGCGTGAGGTCGTCGAGCGCGAGCGCGGTGTCGGTCGTCGAGGTCCCGTTGCCCTGGTGCAGCCAGGCGGTCCCGCTCCCCGGGGTCTGCAGCTCCAGGTCCAGCGACCCGGAGCTGATGGTGCCGCTGTCGACGACCGCCTCGTCGGTCCAGTACGCCGAGGTCCCGACAGCACCCAGCAGGAGCACCACTCCGAGGCACAGCAGGGCCCGCGTGCGTCCGCGTCCGAACCACCGCCCACCGAGCCAACCGGTCCACCGGTGGCGACGTCGGCCCGGGCCCCGAGCGGAAGAGCGCGGAGCCCGCCTACTCACGGACGCCCCGCGACCCGGCCCCCAGCAGTGCCGGACCGGCGCCCAGCGCGACGGCTGTCAGCCAGAGCAGCCACGGCGGGACGGTCGAGCCGGTGCCGGGCAGGAGGCCCCGGGTGTGTCCTCCGGTGCCGGGCTCCGCCTGCGTCAGCCGTACGGCGAACTCCAGCGGCACGACGCTGCGCTGTGAGTCGTTGCTCGCCGACCACGGGAGGTCCACGGCCAGGTCGACGCGCGCGACCCCGTCGGTGGCGAGCACCGACCGGGTGAGCGTCGTGCTCGGACCACGGGCACCGACCGGGTGCCATCGCGTGCCGGCCACGCGGGCCCGCAGCCGGAGATCCGAGGGCACCGGCTCACCGCCCCGAGCAACCACTCGCACGGTCAGTCGGGCGGCCGTCGGAGCGTCGTTGCGGACGTAGAACGACCCTCGCCCGGACTCGCCCGGCACCCACCTCCCGGTGTGCGCCACGACGGGCGTACGGAGCGAGGCGCCCCACGTCCGGCCGTCGTCGCTGAGCCCGACACGGCGTTCGCCCGCGACAGCGGCAGGTCCGGTGAGGGCCAGCGCCGTGACGGCCAGCACCACCGTCAGCAGTGGCCATCGGGTGGGAAGCGTCACTGCGCCACCTCCTCCGGAGCCGTGACCGGGGAGCGCGCGGCGTGCGCTCCGCCGCGCCGCGAGCGCGCGCGGTCGCGGGCAGCACCGGCGAACATGAACGCCGCATACCCGAGCAGCCCCGTGACCACGACGTACGACGCCACTCGGCGCTGGTCCCCGGTCAGCCATCGGTTGACCCGTCCCAGGTGGGGCACGGCGTACCACAACCGGCCGCGCACCTGGACCGCTCGGACCGGTGCCGGGTCCACGGCGTCGTTGGCGTCGCCACGGGTGCGGAGCACCGGCTCGCCGTCGAGCCGGTGCTCCACGGCGACGATCCGGTGGGTGACGACCGTCGCCCTCCCGGACGCGCGCTGGTAGGTCACGACGTCACCGACACGGAGCGATCCGACGTCCACGGGACGGACCACCACGAGGGTGCCCGGCGGGTAGGCGGGCCGCATCGAGCCGGTGGTCACCGCGTACGGCGTCGCACCGGCGATCCGCGGAGCGACGACCACGGCGGCGAGTGCGCCGAGTCCGAGGACGATCACCGACCAGACCAGGACCCGCCACCCGAGGGCGAGGCCGCGCGTCATCTGCCCGACTCGCCCTCGCTACGGATGGGTCTGGACCGCGGTGACCGTGATCGCGTCGAGGGCTGCGGTCTGCAGCTGCGAGTCGTTGTCGGCCACCGTGCCGTAGGGGAACTCGACGCTGATGTCGATCGAGACCGGGTAGGTGCCGGGTCCGGTCACCGTCGCCGCCGGCGAGGTCATGGTGCCCGAGACCACGAGCTCGTCGGCGAGCGAACCCGCCGGCAGTCCGGTGTCGGTCGCCGTCACCGTCGCGCCGATGTGGTTGCCGGCCAGGGTGAGCGTGCCGGAGCAGCTCTTCGTCACCGTGTCGCCGGGGACGATGACGTCCACCGTCGCCGCGGTGTCGCCCTCGGCGTAGCTCCAGTCGGCGTCGCAGGTCACCGCCGTGAGCGTGAGCTCACCCGAGCTGATCTCGCCGCCGTCGGCCGTGGTCTCGTCCGTCCAGAACGCGACGGTCCCTCCGGCCCCGAGCAGGAGCAGAGCGGCCACCGAGACCGCGAGTGCTCCCTTGGTTGACTTCTTCATCGATCCTCCAGTACCGAGATCCCCAATATTGGGTATGGCACCAGGCTAGATCGCGCCCGCCGCTTCTGCAGCCGTTTCGGGCTTCCTCGCCTCGAGGACCACCGTCTCGTAGGCGACCGCCCGCCGGCTCGCGGCGCCACCGGTGCCGTGCTGCTCGACGCCCCGCAGCTCCTCGTGGTCGGACTCGCCGAGCGCGCACGGTGTCACGTCGACGTACCCGGCGTCGGTGAGACAGCGCGTCAGCAGGTCCTCGTCGTAGAGGAACTGATGGCCCCACGCGCGCACGTTGTGGTTGACCAGGAAGGCCGGGTGGCGGTGGGGCCGGTGCCGCAACCAGCGCTGGTGGGCGTGGTCGAGGTAGTGCTCCCCCTCGGCGCCGGCGTCGCCGCGGTAGATCGCCACCAGGCGGGCGAGGTCAGGGGTGGCGAGCCGCAGCACGCCACCCGGTCGCAGCACCCGGCGGCACTCACGCAGCAGCCGCTGACCCGGCCGGTAGGCGAGGTGCTCGATCAGGTGCTCGGCGTGGATGAAGTCGATGCAGTCGTCGGGGAACGGCAGCGGCTCACGCGCGTCGAGCTCCACGACCTCGTCGGACCGGGGCACGGCGTCGGTGGCGAGCCAGCCCGGCATCGGGTGCGGACCGGCTCCCAGCTGGACACGGCGTACCGGGTGGGAGGAGAGGTACTCCCCGATCTGCTCGGCCCGTTCGTCATCGGCCTCGGCGGGGTCCACGACCCCCGGGTCCCGGCGGTTCACGAGCCCGCGGATCATGCGTACGTCCTCGCGGAGGCCTCGCAGCGTCCGTGAGTTCCGAGGTGACGGGTAGCGGCCCATGGTGCGACGCTAAGCCATGCCTGCGCACCCGCCGCCCGGCCCCTCCGGGCCGCGGGGTCGCGCGGCCGGCCCGACCGCCTGCGTGGCGCCGCTGAGGGCTCAGGTCAGCTCGGGCAGCCGCAGGTGGGCGATGACCAGCTCGAACTCGGCTGCGTCGATCACGTCGACCCCCGCTTCGCGGACGCTGTGGTCGCGGATCGCCCAGGCCCGGTCACGCGACGCGTCGAGCGCCGGCCGCGAGTCGTAGGACGCCGTCGCGCAGGCCCGGCTCGCCGCGCGGTTGACCATCAGGCTCGCGCTGCAGAAGCCATCGATCTCCTCGAGCTGGGGCAGGATCGCCTGGCGGTAGATGTCGATGCCACGATCGACGTCGGCGTGGTCGGTGCGCAACCAGGTGACCCGGCAGCAGGTCCCCTCATGGGTGCGGTGGTCGCGGTGCATCGCCGCGACCTCCCACTCCTCGACCAGCGGCGTCCCGCCGATCAGCTGGGACAGCCGGCCGCGGACCGGGGCCAGCTGTGCGTCACTGTCGCGCATCAGCTCCTCGGACTCCCAGGACGTCGTGCCGATGCACTGACCGGTCTCGCGATCGGCCATCAACGAGAGACCGACGCAACCCGGGATGCTGTCCAGCATCGTCATCACGTCGGCGCGGAGGTAGGCGATCCCGGCGTCGAGAACCGTCGGGTCGCCGGAGAGCGTGGTGGAGCGCGCAAACACGGGATCTCCTCGTGCTCAGGGCAGCGCCCCGGCGGCGCCGCCGGACGCTTCCAGGGTCCTCCCGACCCGCCGGTAGCGCAACCGGGCGCGACGCGCCCCTACCAGCCGCGCTCGGCGAGGCGGTGCGGCTGCGGGATCTCCTCGACGTTGAGGCCGACCATGGCCTCACCGAGGCCGCGGCTGACCTTGGCGACCATGTCGGGGTCGTCGTGGAAGGTGGTCGCCTTCACGATCGCCTCCGCCCGCTGCTGCGGGTTGCCGGACTTGAAGATGCCGGAGCCGACGAAGACGCCCTCCGCGCCCAGCTGCATCATCATCGCCGCGTCGGCCGGCGTGGCGATGCCTCCAGCGGTGAAGAGCACGACCGGCAGCTTGCCGGACGCCGCCACCTCCTTGACCAGGTCGTACGGCGCCTGCAGCTCCTTCGCCGCGACGTACAGCTCGTCCGCGGGCAGACCGCCGAGCCGGCGCAGCTCCTGCCGGATCGTGCGCATGTGGGTGACGGCGTTGGACACGTCGCCGGTGCCGGCCTCGCCCTTGGAGCGGATCATCGCCGCGCCCTCGGTGATCCGCCGCAGCGCCTCTCCCAGGTTGGTCGCGCCGCACACGAACGGCACGGTGAACGCCCACTTGTCGATGTGGTTGTCGTAGTCGGCCGGGGTGAGCACCTCGGACTCGTCGATGTAGTCCACCCCGAGGCTCTGCAGCACCTGCGCCTCGGCGAAGTGGCCGATCCGTGCCTTGGCCATCACCGGGATCGAGACCGCCTCGACGATCCCGTCGATCATGTCGGGGTCGCTCAT
>CAZJDU010000103.1:7598-12826 GCA_964544855.1 uncultured Nocardioides sp. | reverse complement strand
CCTCATCCACCGACGACACGTTCGAGATCGAATGCGACCGGCTCGTCGTCGCCGACGGCGTCCGCTCGCCGCTCGGCAAGGCGCTGGGCCGGGAGTGGCACCGCGAGACCGTGTACGGCGTCGCCGGCCGCACCTACGTCGACTCCACCCGCGCCGACGACCCGTGGATCAGCTCGCACCTGGAGCTGCGCGGCCAGGACGGCGACATCCTGTCCGGCTACGGCTGGATCTTCCCGCTCGGTGCCGACTCCGGGCAGGTGAACCTCGGTGTCGGCACGCTGGCCACCGCCCGGCGTCCGGCCGATGTGGCGATCCGGCCGCTGATGAGCTTCTACGCCGACGAGCGGCGCGAGGAGTTCGGCCTCGGCGACGAGCTGCGGGCGCCCACCTCGGCGCTGTTGCCGATGGGCGGCGCCGTCTCCGGTGTGGCGGGCCGCAACTGGGCGCTGATCGGCGATGCCGCGGCCTGTGTGAACCCGCTCAACGGGGAGGGCATCGACTACGGCCTCGAGTCCGGTCGGCTGGTGGCCGACCTGCTCGCCGAGCAGACCGACGCCGACCTCGAGCGGATCTGGCCGGCGCTGCTCCGCGAGCACTACGGCGAGTCGTTCTCGATCGCGCGCCGCCTGGCCGGCCTGGTGACCGTGCCGCGACTGCTGCCGACGCTCGGCCCCGCCGGGATGCGCTCGGAGTGGCTGATGACCCTCGCGCTGCGCTGGATGGGCAACCTGGTCACCGAGGAGGACCGCGACCGGGCCGCCCGGGTGTGGCGGTGGGCCGGCCGCCGGTCGCACGCGCGCGACCACCGGCCTCCCTTCACCTGATCGCCCGGGTGTCGGTCCCGTCGGGGGCGCGACCGGGTTCCGTAGGCTGGCGGGTGTGGGCAGGAGAAGCGAGATGGCGCAGCGGGTGCAGCGGGTGGCGGCGTACGCCGTGATCGTCCGCGGCGACCGGATCCTGCTGAGCCGCCTCTCACGACGCGTCACCCGCAACGAGCTGTGGACCCTGCCCGGCGGTGGCGTGGAGCACGGCGAGGACCCCCGGGCCGCGGTGGTGCGGGAGGTCTACGAGGAGACCGGCCTCGCCGCGGAGGTCGGCGAGACCGCCCAGGTGTTCTCGATGCACGTCTCGGACACCTGGCGGCGCGGCCGCCGGGTCGACGCCCACTCGCTGCGCATCGTGTACGACGGCTGGGTGCCGGTCGACGCCCCCGAGCCGACGGTCGTCGAGGTCGACGGCTCGACCGCGGACGCCGCGTGGCAGCCGATCGCCGCCGTGCTCGACGGCACCGTCCCGACCACCAGCGTCGTGACCGAGGCACTCACGTCCCATCGGCCGTACCAGCGGCAGCGGGTCGCGGCGTACGCCTATGTGGAGCGTGACGGCGCCGTGCTGCTGACCCGGATCTCCGAGCGGGGTGTCGGCCCCGGCCACTGGACCCTCCCGGGCGGCGGGGTCGACCACGGGGAGTCTCCGGTCGAGACCGCCCGGCGCGAGCTCCACGAGGAGTGTGGGCTCGAGGGGAAGGTCGGAGAGCTGCTGACCGTGCACGACGTGCACCTCACCGGGACGTCGCCGGGCGGGCGCACCGAGGACTACCACGGGGTGCACGTGGTCTACCGGGCCACGGTGCCCGAGGGTGTCGAGCCGCGCGTGCTGGAGATCGATGGCACCACGGACGCCGTGGCGTGGGTGCCGGTCGCCGAGATCGAGGCGGGCGACCGGCCGGTCTACGAGCTGGTGCATGCCGCCGTCCGGGCGGCGCGCGCCTGAGCTCGCAGGCCGCAGGCCGCAGGCCGCGGGCCGCGGGGCGCGGGGCGCGGTGGTCCGTGCCGCCGCGCGGTGACGGACCGCCCAGCGGTTGGGCGGTGCGCACAACGGGGCACGTCCGGCGCACCGCCGCGGCGGTGACGGGCGACTCGATAGCGTGGGGGTCGTGAGTGAGACCGTGTTCACCTATGCCGCCCCTGCCCTCAAGTTCGGCCGCGGCGCCTCCCGGGAGATCGGCCACGACCTGACGACGTGGGGTGCCCGGCGGGTGCTGCTGGTGACCGATGCGGGGGTGGCGAAGGCGGGACATCCGGCCGCGGTGGCCGAGGCGATGACGGCGCGCGGGCTCGAGGTGACGACGTACGACGACTCGCGGGTGGAGCCCACCGACGAGTCCCTGGTCGCGGCGGTGGCGTTCGCGCGCAGCGAGGGACCGTTCGACGCCGTCGTGGCGGTGGGCGGCGGCTCGTCGATCGACACGGCGAAGGCGGTCTGCCTGCTCACGACGAACCCCGGCGAGCTGATGGACTACCTCAACGCGCCGGTCGGCCGGGCCCGTGCTCCCGAGCAGCCGCTGCTGCCACTGGTCGCGGTGCCCACCACCACCGGCACCGGCAGCGAGAGCACCACGATCTGCGTGCTCGACGTGCTCTCGCTGCACGTCAAGACCGGCATCAGCCACGCCGCGCTCCGGCCGAAGCTGGCGGTGGTCGACCCCGATCTCAGCGCCACCCAGCCGCCGGGGGTCACCGCTGCCGCCGGGATGGACATCCTGTGTCACGCGCTGGAGAGCTACACCGCGCGGTGGTACGCCGACTACGACGCCAAGCGTCCGGAGGAGCGGGTGCCCTACTGCGGGGCCAACCCGATCGCCGACCTGTGGTCCGAGCGGGCGCTGGGGCTGCTGTCGGGTGCGTTCCGGCGCGCCGTGCGGGACGGGTCGGATGCTGCGGCCCGCGAGGAGCTGGCGCTGGCGGCGACGTTCGCGGGTCTCGGCTTCGGCAACGCGGGCGTGCACATCCCGCACGCCAACGCCTACCCGATCGCCGGCCGGGTGCGCGACTTCGTGCCGGACGACTACCCGACCGGCGAGCCGATCGTGCCGCACGGCATGGCGGTCGGCCTGACGGCGCCGGCGGCCTTCCGCTTCACCTTCGACGCCGCTCCGGAGCGGCACCTGACGGCGGCGCGGCTGCTGGACCCGGCGGCGGCCGGTGACGGAGCCGAGGTGCTGCCGGCGGTGCTGACCTCGCTGATGCGCGACATCGGCCTGCCCAACGGTCTCGCTGCGGTCGGCTACTCCGGCGCGGACGTCGACGATCTCGTCGAGGGTGCGCTGCAGCAGCAGCGGCTGCTCGCGACCTCGCCGAAGCCGGTCACCGTGGACGACCTGGCCTTCGTGATCGGGGACTCGATGGAGCACTGGTGACGCCGGGAGACCTGGTCGCCGAGCTGCGGCGCCGGGGCGTCACCGACGCCGACGACTCCACGCTCACCACGGCGCTCTACACCTCCGACGCCTCGCTCTACCGCGTGGTGCCCGCCGCGGTGGCCCGGCCGCGGCACCGCGACGAGCTGGAGGCGGTGCTCGAGGTCGCGGCGCTGTGCGGATCGTCGGTGACGATGCGCGGCTCCGGGACATCGATCGCGGGCAATGCGGTCGGCCCGGGCATCGTCGTGGACACCCGGCGGCTGGATCGGGTGCTGGAGATCGACCCGGCGGCGCGGACGGCGCGGGTCGAGCCGGGCGTGGTCCACGCGCGGCTGCAGCAGGCGGCGGCGCCGTACGGGTTGCGCTACGGCCCGGACCCGTCCACCCACACCCGCTGCACCATCGGCGGGATGGTCGGCAACAACGCGTGTGGCTCCCGGGCGCTCGGCTACGGGCGGACCTCGGACACCGTGGTGGCCGCCGACGTGCTCTGGGGCGACCGGTCGGCCGGGGCCGGGGAGGTCGAGCAGCGGCTGGCCGACGTGGTGGCGGCCGAGCTCGGTCAGGTGCGCACCCGGTTCGGGCATTTCTCGCGCCAGGGGAGCGGCTACGGGCTCGAGCATCTGCTGCCGGAGCGGCGTGACGTCGCCAAGCTGCTGGCGGGGTCGGAAGGCACGCTCGGGGTGCTGCGCGAGCTGACCGTCTCGCTGGTGCCGGAGACCGAGCGGTCGATGCTGGTGCTGGGCTATCCGTCGATGGCCGAGGCAGCGGACGCCGTGCCCGCGCTGCTCGCCGTGTCGGCGGACGACGCCGAGGTGGTCGCGTGCGAGGGCCTGGACTCGCGGATCGTCGACCTGGTGCGCGCCGGTGGCGGCGCGGTGCCGGAGCTGCCGCACGGGGGAGGCTGGCTCTTCCTGGAGGCGATCGGGGCCGGCCGTGGGGCACTGGTCGAGGCGCTGGTCGCCGCGTCGGGGGCGCTGGGCCACCGCACGGTCGGGGCAGCCGCCGAGGCGGCGGAGCTGTGGCGGATCCGCGAGGATGGCGCCGGGCTGGCCGCACGCAGCCTGGCGCGGCCGGCGTACTCCGGCTGGGAGGACGCCGCGGTGCCGCCCGAGCGGCTCGGTGCGTGGCTGCGGGAGTTCGACGGGCTGCTGGGTGAGTTCGGGCTGGGTGGGGTGCCCTACGGGCACTTCGGCGACGGCTGCCTGCACGTGCGGATCGACTTCGACTTCTCCGACGCCACCGGTCGGCAGCGGTTCCGGGAGTTCCTGCTGGCCTGCGCCGAGCGCGTCTGCGCGCACGGTGGCTCGCTGTCGGGCGAGCACGGTGACGGCCGGGCGCGCTCGGAGCTGCTGCCGGTGATGTACGACGAGACCTCGCTCGCGCTGTTCGGCGCGGTCAAACACGCCTGCGATCCCGAGGGACTGCTCAACCCCGGCGTGCTGGTGGATCCGGCGCCGCTGGACGCCGACCTGCGCCCCGGCCGGCCGGTGCAGGAGCCGCGCACCGCGCTGCGGCTGGTCCACGACGGCGGCTCGCTCGGGGCCGCGGTGCACCGCTGCACCGGGGTCGGCAAGTGCGTGGCGCCGAGTCCGGGCGGGGTGATGTGCCCGTCGTACGTCGCCACCCGCGAGGAGAAGGACTCCACCCGCGGCCGCGCCCGGGTGCTGCAGGAGGCGCTCGACGGCGAGCTGGTCGACGGGCTGGGTGATCCCGCGGTGCACGAGGCGCTCGATCTGTGCCTCTCGTGCAAGGGGTGTGCGTCGGACTGCCCGACCGGCATCGACATGGCGACCTACAAGTCCGAGACGCTGCACCAGACCTACGCCGGCCGGCGGCGGCCGCGCAGCCACTACACGCTCGGTCGGCTACCGCGGTGGGCGCGGCTGACGGCGCCGGTGGCGCAGCTGGCCAACGCGGGTCTGCGGGCCGGCCCGGTCGCGCGGCTCGCGAAGGCCGTCGCCGGGGTGGACCAGCGGCGGTCGCTGCCGGAGTTCGCGCCCCGCACGTTGCGGCGGTCGGCTCG
>CAZJDU010000103.1:0-7498 GCA_964544855.1 uncultured Nocardioides sp. | reverse complement strand
CGGTCGGCTCGGCGGGGTGGTCAGCGAGTCGGCTCCTCGTGGTTTCGAGGCTCGCAGGCTCGCACCTCAACCACCGTTGCCGATGTGCCGGACGTGTGGCTGTGGGCGGACTCGATGACCGACCACTTCCGCACCGGACCGGGGCTGGCGGCGATGTCGTATCTCGCCGCGGCCGGGCTGTCGGTGCGGGTGATCGACGAGGCGGCCTGCTGCGCGCTGCCCTGGGTGACCACCGGGCAGCTCGACGCGGCCCGGCGGATCGTCGACCGCGGGGTGGCCCGGCTGGCGCCGTACGTCGCCAGCGGGGCGCCGCTGCTCGGCCTGGAGCCCTCGTGCGTCGCGGCGCTCCGCTCGGACGCGATCGAGCTCACCGACGACCCGCGGGCGGCCGAGGTGGCCGACGGCGTGCTGACCTTCGCCGAGCTGGTGACCCGTCTCGACCTGCCGCTGCCCGACCTCACCGGCGTCCGGGTGGTCGCGCAGCCGCACTGTCACCACCATGCGGTGATCGGCTGGGCGAGCGACGAGGCGCTGCTGCGGCGTGCCGGCGCTGAGGTGACCCGGGTGCTCGGGTGCTGCGGGCTGGCGGGCAACTTCGGGGTGGAGCAGGGGCACTACGAGACCTCGGTCGCCGTGGCCGAGTCGCATCTGCTGCCCGCCGTGCGTGAGGCGCTCTCCACCGACCCGGACACCGTCGTGCTCGCCGACGGGATGTCCTGCGATCTGCAACTGCGCGACCTGGCGGGGGTCCGGTCGCTGCACCTGGCCGAGCTCTTCGCCCGGGAGGCGACCCGCGGGTGACCCGGGGGTGTTCCGGCGTGGTGGGGTCGAAGGTGCCGATCAGCACCTTCAACCCCACCACGCGCTGGTACCCCCGATCCGGCCGACCTGACCGACCTGACCGACCTGACCGACAACGCTGACGGGGTCGGCCTCGGGATGAGTGTCGCCGGTCCGCCGTACCGTCCGGCGCATGCTGATCACCACCAACCGCGCCGCCGAGATCCTGCGCGACGCCGGACTCACCCGGGACCGCGCACGCCGGCTGCTCGCCACCGGCGTCGCGGGCAGCGGGCTGCGCACCTCGGGCGCCCTGCTGTACGACGAGGAGCGGGTGTGGGCACTCGGCGACCGGCGGTTCGTCACCGAGCGGGCGGTCGCGGCGGCCTGCCCGCACGGCCTCCTCGTCGGTCGTCTGGGCGCCGACAGCACGGTCAGCGTCACCGACGACCCGGTCGACCGGCGTCGCGCGGTGAGTGGCCCGTGGCGGCCGAAGCAGGGCTGGCGGATGCTGATCCGGAGCCGTTGCCGGGCCGGCATCACGATCCCCTTCGTCGCGACGGTGAGCGGCTACGTCGTGCTCGGAGCCGACGTCACCGGGCTCCGATCCGACGGTGCAGCGGCCAGCCACCTGCAGCTCGCCGAGCCGGGCGGGTGGTACGACGACGTGCTGCGCGAGCGGCGCTGGCCCGGCGGACGCGGTGGACCGCCCCTGCTGATGTGGGGTTGGCGGCCGATGGCGAACACCTCGGCCGGAGGCCCACCGCATAGGCTGTCGGGGTGAACCCGCGCCACCGCCGACTCGTGATCCCGGTCGCGCTGACCGCGCTGCTGGTGGTCGTGGTCGTCGCGGCGATCGTGAAGTGATCGCATGGTGAGCCGCGTCGAGCCCCTCGCGACCGGTCTGGAGCAGGTGCGCCGACAGCTGCTCGACCCCGAGCAGCTCGTGCGCGCGGTCGCGTCGGGTCGGCGCAAGGGTCACACACCGACCTGGCGACGGGCCGAGCTGCGCTGGGTCGATCTGAAGGCGGGCCGGCGGCTGCAGGTCACGACGTACGACGCCACCCAGGCCCACACCGCCAACCATGCCTCCGGCGACGAGGCGGGCCACGCGGTCGACGCGCTGCTGGCCGAGCCGTTCGGCAACTGGCACGTCGAGACACCGACCGAGGTGCATCAGCTGCGGGTCACCAAGCGGGGCGAGGCGGCGGTCCACACCGGGCGGCGCGATGCCGAGGCGACCGATGCCGGCCCCGACCGGAGCCACGACCGCAGGAAGCAGCGGCTGCTGCCCGAGGACGACCCCGCCCTGCGCCTGCTCGGCATCGCCGACGATCGCGGCCGGATCAAGCCGAGCCGGCAGGCGAAGTACCGCCAGGTCGAGGAGTTCCTGCGGATCCTGGACGCCTCGATCGCCGACGCGATCGGCAACCAGCTGCCGCAGCCGTCGCCGGAGCGCCCGCTGCGGATCGTCGACCTGGGCTGCGGCAACGGCTACCTCACCTTCGCCGCCCACCGGTTCCTCACCGAGCAGCGGGGGCTGCCGGTGCGGCTGATCGGCGTCGACGTCAAGGAGCAGTCGCGCGACCACAACCAGGGCGTGGCCGCGCAGCTGGGCATCGACGCCGACTTCGTGGTCGGCTCGATCGGGGAGGTGGATCTCGGCTCGCTGGTCGAGCCCGTCGAGACCCCCGACGTGGTGCTCGCGCTGCACGCCTGTGACACCGCCACGGACGAGGCGCTCGCCCGCGCGGTGGCGTGGGAGGCTCCGCTGGTGCTCGCCGCGCCGTGCTGCC
Organism: uncultured Nocardioides sp.; assembly: GCA_964544855.1. GTDB lineage: Bacteria > Actinomycetota > Actinomycetes > Propionibacteriales > Nocardioidaceae > Nocardioides. The sequence goes on along the minus strand of CAZJDU010000103.1, from coordinate 4,922 downwards.
ACCACGACATCGCCGCCCAGCTGCGCCGCTCGCCCGCCCCGGCGCCGTACGCCGAGCTCACCCGGCACGGCATCCTGCGGGAGCGCTTCGCCGACACCCTGACCGACGCTGTGCGGTCGCTGCTGCTCCGGCAGCACGGCTATCGGGTCGAGGTGATGCAGTTCGTGGAGAGCAAGCACACGCCGCGCAACACGCTGCTGCGCGCCGTGCGCACCGGGGCCGTGGACGACGGCGCCGCCGAGGAGTACGACGACCTCGTCGCCGCGTGGCGGATCCGCCCGCGGCTCGCCGACCTGCTCGGCGAGAGGTGAGTCGTTCCGTGAAGATCCTGGCCCTGGTGGCCGTGGTGCCGTTCGCGCTGGGCTTCCTGACCGGCTCCGAGGAGCCCGAGCCGGAGGCCGCCGAGGAGGTCGTCGCGTTCGCCGACCCGGCGATCATCGAGTCGAGCGGGCTCGCGGTGGTCGGCGGGCGCTTCGTGACCGTCAACGACTCCGGCGGCAGCGGCCGGATCTTCACCGTCGCGCCGGACTCGGGGCGCACCGTCGGCACCACCGGCTGGCCCGGCGACCCGGTCGACATCGAGGGACTCGCCCCGGCCGGCGACGGTGAGGTGTGGGTCGGCGACATCGGTGACAACCAGGCCGTCCGGAGCACGATCACGATCCACCGGGTGCCGAGCGGCCGGGGCGACCAGACGACGGTGCCGACGTCCTACGAGCTCGACTATCCGGACGGGCCGCACGACGCCGAGACCCTGCTGACCCACCCCGTGACCGGGCGGGTCTACGTGGTGTCGAAGGAGTTCACCGCCGGCCGGGTCTACGAGGCGCCGGCCGACCTCGCCCCCGACGAGCCGAACCGGATGCGCAGCGTCGGCGAGGTGGTCGCGATCGCGACCGACGGCGCCTTCTTCCCCGACGGCCGGCACGTGCTGATCCGCGGCTACTCCGACGCGGTGATCTACTCCTGGCCCGACCTCGAGCAGGTCGCCGAGGTGGACCTGCCCTTCCAGCAGCAGGGCGAGGGCGTCGCGATCGCGCCGGACGGCGCGATCTACCTCAGTTCCGAGGGCGTCAACGCCCCGGTGCTGCGGCTCGACCTCCCCGAGGACCTCCGCAACCTCGTCGACGGCGTCGAGCCGGAGCCCGAGCCGGAGCCCGCCCCCGAGCCCGAGCCGGACCAGCCGCTCTGGCCCTACCTGTTCATGGGCGGCCTGGGCGTGGTCGTCGTGTACGGCGTGGTCCGCCTCTTCCGCGGCGGCAACGATGGTTGAGGTGCGAGGAGCGCGCGACTCACGGTGGTTGAGGTGTGAGGAGCGCTAGCGACGAGCCTCGAAACCGCCCGGACACCCGGCCACTCACCCGGTCTCGACCGGCCAGTACACCTCAGTGCGCGTCCGCTCCGGTGGCGTCTCGGGCCCGGTCAGGTACTCCTCCCACATCGGGCCGTCGGCGAGGCGCCGTCCCTGTGCCTCGGCACCGGCCCGGAGTGCGTCGTACGCCTCAGGTAGTGCGTCGTACGCACCGACGTGCGTGGTGTGGGCGACCTCGACGGCCGGGAGATCGAGCACCGTGACGGCGCCACTCTGCTCGCGGTCGGTCACCGGGAACCCTGCCGACACGTCGAAGCCCCCGTCGCTGGGCTCGTAGTAGGCGACGGCCGGCCCAGCGACCGACGCACCGCCGGCCATCACCTGCTCGAACGCCGCGCCCATGTGCTCGCCGATCGTGGCGAGCTCGGCTGCGTCGATGTGGAACCGGGCGATCGCGAGCCGCTGGGCCGGTACGACCCGGATGTCGGTGTCGTAGCGCATCGTGCTCCTCCTGCGTGATCCGTTGTCGCTTCCCAGCACACCCCGCGCCCGCGCGCGAGTGGAGGGCCGAAGGTCCGGGCGTCGGATGGCCGAACGTCCGGCGGTGCCGTCGCAGCCCGGGCGCGACTCAGACCGGGTCAGACCGGGTCAGACCGGGGCGGGCCGCTCGACGCCGGGCGGCCACGGCGTCTCGATCCTGGACACCGCGACCACGATCCGCTGGCTCACACCGATCCGGCTGCCGGCCCGCATCGCGATGTCGAGCAGCCGCCGCCGGAGGCCGGTGGCGGTGTAGAGCCGCATCAGCCGGTTGGTCGCGGCGAGCACCTCGGCGGCCTCGGCTCCGCGCTGCTCGTCGTACTCGTCGAGCGTGCTGTCGGGCGCGTCGCCGGCGAGGTGCGCAGCCAGCCGGTGACCGAGGTCGAAGGCGTCACGGATGCCGAGGTTCATGCCCTGCCCGCCGGCCGGGCTGTGCACGTGCGCCGCGTCGCCGGCCAGCAGGATCCGGCCCACCCGCATGTGCTCGACCCGGCGTCGATGGGTCCGGAACAGGCTCGCGTCCGCGACGACGTCCGGCGTGACCTCGCCGTACGAGCGCCGGCGGACGAGCGTGGCGATCTCGGCCGCCTCCGGTTGGAACCCGGGAGCCACGGAGGCGCCGATCCTGGTCACGTCGTCGGCCATCGTGCTGGCGACGAGGAAGCCGTCGTCCGGGGTGAAGTAGATCCGGCTGGCCCCGACCGGGAGGCCGGAGCCGGGACAGTCGGCGACCAGCAGGCTCTCGGGATAGCTCTGGCCGTCGAAGCCCACCCCGGTCTGCTTGCGCACGGTGCTGTGGGCGCCGTCGCAGCCGACGACGTAGTGGGCGGTCACCGAGCGGCTGGCGCCGTCGCCGTCGGTGAGGTCGGCGGTGACGGCGTCGGGCGCCGGCGCGAGCCCGGTGACGCCCCATCCCCGGTCGACGCCGGCGCCGGTGGCTGACAGCGCCATGTCGAGGACCGCCTCGGTCGTGCTCTGCGGGATCAGCAGCGCCATCGGGAAGCGGCTGTCGAGTGCGCCCCAGTCGCTGGTCGTCAGCACGCGGCCGCCACTGTGCAGCTCGCCGCGTCGTGCGATCGCGCCGTGGCCGAGCAGCTCGTCGGTGACCCCGAGGGTCTCGAGCCGTTCCAGCGATCCCGCGTGCATCAGGTTGGCTCGTGAGCCCGCGGCCGGCGCTGGGAGCGGGTCCACGGTCAATGCCTCGACGCCGAGACGGCTGAGCGTCAGAGCGAGGGTGAGGCCGGTGGGGCCGGCTCCCGCCACGAGGACGTCGGTGGACGTGTGCTGCTGGGTCATGGTTCTCACCGCCAGAGATGTTACGCTGCGTAACATTTACACGGTGTAACATTCGGCACGGGATGTCAACCACTCAGACCGAACGCACCCGTGCCGCCATTCTCGGATCGGCCCGGCGACTCATCGAGGCCGATCCCCACGGCTGGACCATGGAGGCCGTCGCCGACGCCGCGGGCATGACCCGGATGACGGTCTACCGTTACTTCCCCTCCCGCTCCGAGCTCGTCGTCGCGACCGCCCGGCATGTCGACCTCGTCGAGGGGGCGGCCGACCGCTTCGCCCGGGCGTGCGGCGCGGGCAGCGGAGTGGCCGCGCTTCGCGCGTGGGTCCGGGTCTGGACCGACTACCTGCCCCACATCGCGCCACTGGCGCGGGCGCTGCTCTCGGCGCGGGCCGACGACGAGGCGGCCGCGCGGGCGTGGGAGGACCGGATGGCCGACCTACGGCGGGGACCGCGGCTGATCGTCGAGCAGCTCGACGGTGAGGGCGCTTTGTCCGATCACCTTCCGGTCGAGGCGGCCGCAGATCTGATGTGGGCGATCGCGTCGGTCCAGGTGTGGGACGCGCTCACCCGGGAGCGGGGCTGGACCTCCGAGCAGTACGAGCGGCACCTCGCGGATGCGCTCGAGCGCGCCCTCACCGGGTCTCGGCGCAACGCTGGGTGAGGCGCGTGTTGGCCAGCCTCGGGATCGTTGTCGGTGGTCGGTGCCAGGATCGGCAGCGTGTCGTCGTACGAGTTCGAGGCGCCGCTGTGGCAGTGGCGCGCCCGTGAGCAGGAGCCGGGGTCGTGGTTCTTCGTGTCGCTGCCGTTCGAGGTCGCTGACGAGCTCGACGCCGCCAGTGAGCCGCACGGCTTCGGCAGCGTCCGGGTCGAGGTGACGATCGGCGGCTCCACCTGGCGCACCTCGGTCTTCCCGAGCACCGAGGAGCGCACGTTCGTACTGCCGGTGAAGAAGCCGGTGCGGGTCGCCGAGGGGCTGCTCGAGGAGGGCACCGTCTGCCGGGTGCGACTGCGGCCGGTGTGAGCGCCGTGGCAGGCTCGGAGACATGGAACGAACCGTCGTCTCCGGTGACATCACCGAGCAGCAGGTGGACGCGATCGTCAACGCCGCCAACCGCGCGATGCGGGGCGGTGGGGGAGTCGACGGCGCGATCCACCGCGCGGGCGGACCCGAGGTGCTCGAGGACTGCGAGCGCCGCTTCCCCCATGGGCTCGCCACCGGTGACGCCGGCTGGACGACGGCCGGCGACATGCCCGCCCGCTGGGTGATCCACACCGTCGGCCCCAACCGCCGCGCCGGCGAGACCGACCGCGGCCTGCTGGTGTCGTGCTACCGGCGGACGCTGGAGGTCGCCGACGAGCTGGGCGTGCGCACGCTCGCGCTGCCGCTCGTGGGTGCCGGCGTCTACGGCTGGTCGGCCGAGGAGTCCGTCGGCTGCGCGCTGGAGGCGTTCGACGCGCTGATCGTCAGTGTGCAGGAGGCCCGGTTCGTGGCCTTCGGGGCCGACTCCTACGAGGTGGTGCGGGCGGCGCTGGGGGGCTGACGGTTCATCACGGATGCAGCCGAGTCCTCACTTCCCTCGCGGAGCTCCACGGGGAGTGAGGGCTGGTCTGCATGCCGTGATGAACCAACCGGTCCGCCTCAGCCGTGCTCGACCACGTAGTCGATGCAGGCGGTGAGGGCCTCGACGTCGGCGGGGTCGACCGCGGGATACATCGCGATCCGCAGCTGGTTGCGGCCGAGCTTGCGGTAGGGCTCGGTGTCGACGATGC
>CAZJDU010000102.1:0-12958 GCA_964544855.1 uncultured Nocardioides sp. | reverse complement strand
CGGAGTTCTACTTCTGCGAGGCCTACTGGCCCGAGTTCCGCCGGGTCGACTTCCTCCGGGCGATCCGCGCCTACGCCCACCGGGAGCGTCGCTACGGGGCCTGACCCGAGGTCGAGCGGGTCTCGGTGTGCGTTCGCTGCCTGGCCCTCCGTTGCGCGACGGGTTAGGCTGACCTAACCATGACCAAGCCGATGAGCCACCTGACCGTCACCGCGACGGAGCGGCTGAGCCCGGGGATGATCCGCCTGCGCTTCCGCAGCGACGACCTGTCCGCGTTCGCCGACAGCCCCCACACCGATCGCTACGTCAAGCTGCTCTTCCATCCCGGCGGCGGCACCGACGTCTCGACGCTCCCGGACGACGTCCGTCCGGTGATGCGGACCTACACCGCCCTCGACCCCGACGTCGACGCCGGCACCGTCGCCATCGACTTCGTCGTGCACGGCGACGCCGGGGTGGCGGGCCCGTGGGCAGCGGCCGCCCGGCCGGGCGACAGCATCATCGCCCGCGGTCCCGGGGGCGCCTACCGGCCGAGTGACGAGGCCGACTGGCACCTGCTGGCGGGCGACGAGGCCGCGATCCCGGCGATCCGGCAGTCACTGGCCGCGATGACTCCGGGTGCCCAGGGGCACGTCATCGTCCAGGTCGACGGTCCCGCCGACGTGCCGCCCCTCACCGCGCCGGACGGCGTCGCGGTGCGGTGGCTGCATCGCCACGACGCGTCCCACCCGGGGCTGGCCGACGCGGTCCGTCAGGTGCCGTGGCGGCGCGGCCGGGTGCACGCCTTCGTGCACGGCGAGGCGCGTGCCGTCATGCACGAGATCCGGCCCTACCTCTTCCGCGAGCAGGGCGTGCCGCGCGAGGACGTCTCGATCTCCGGCTACTGGCGGCAGGGCCGCACCGAGGAGACCTTCCGGGAGTGGAAGGCCGAGCTCGCCGCGGCCGAGGGCGGCGCCTGACCCCGCGATCGCCGGGTCAGGCGGTCCGGCTCAGTCGAGGAAGCCGTTGTCCTCGAGCCACCGCTCGGCGACCTGGGCCGGCGGCAGCCCCTCGGCGTCGACCTGAGCGTTCAGCTCCTGCATCGTCTCGGTCGACAGGGCCTCGGCCAGCGGCGTGAAGAGCTCCTCGAGCTCGGGGTGCTCCTCGTAGACCTCCTCGGTGGCCGTCATCGCGAGGTTGTACTTCACGAAGAAGTTCTTGTCGTCCTCCAGCAGCGCCATGTCGTTCGCCGGGATCCGGCCGTCGGTGCTGAAGACCTCACCGAACTGGCAGCGGTCGCCCTCCGGGACCTGGTTGAAGACCAGACCCAGGTCGACCTCGGCGATCTGGCCGTCCGGCAGGTCGAAGCCGTACTCCTCCTCCACGCCCGGCCAGCCGTCGGCGCGCGTGAGGAACTCGGTGGCGGCGCACAGCGAGGCGTCCGCCGGGTCCTCGTTGGCGAGCTCGGCGTAGTCGCTCATCGTCGTGACGCCGAGCTCGTCCGCCCGGTCGGCGGTGGTCGCGATCCGGTAGGTGTTCTCGAACGGCGCGAGGGCGAACCACTGCACCCCGTTCTCCTGGAGGTCCTCCTGGGCCACCACGTCGAAGAGCTCCTCCGGGTCGGTCGGCGCCTCGGTCGCCTCGTGCCCGAGGTGGCTGGTCCAGCCGGTGCCGGTGTACTCCCAGTACAGGTCGATCTCACCCGAGGTGAGCGCCGTCCGCACCGTCTCGGTGCCGACCAGTCCGGTCTTGTCCTCCACGGACGCGCCCGCGTTCTCCAGCACCAGGATCGCCATCTGGCCCACGATGTTCTGCTCGGTGAACTCCTTGGAGCCCACGACGAACGAGGCTCCGGAGAGCTCGCCGTCGCCGCTGCTCTCGTCGAGCCCCTCACCGCACGCGGTCGCCACGAGCGCCAGCCCGGTGAGTGCGGCCGCCAGCGCGGTCGATCCCCTCTTCCAGCGATGCATCCTGCTCACCTTCCTTGTCGATCGTTGTGGGTCTCAGAGCCCCCGGGGCCGCAGGAGGTCCTCGGCCAGGCCTGCGAGGTAGTCGATGAACAGAGCGAGGACGGCCACCAGCACGCTGCCCGTGATCAGCACCATCTGGTCGGATCGGGTGATGCCGGCGGCGATGATGTCGCCGAGACCGCCGGCGCCGAAGAACGTGGCGAGTGTCGCGGTGCCGACGTTGATGACCAGTGCGGTCCGGACACCGGCCATCAGGACCGGGATCGCGAGTGGCAGCTCGATGCGGCCCAGCACCGCCCGCCGGGTCATCCCCATCCCTCGTGCCGCCTCGATCACCGACGCGTCGACCTGCTCCAGCCCCACCATCGTGTTGCGGAGCACGGCCAGCGACGTGTAGGCGACCAGACCGACGATCACGACCCAGAACCCGATCTCACCGGTCGCGGCGACGAGGAGCGCGAGCAGTCCGATCGTCGGGATGCCCTGCCCGACGTTGAACACCGCCAGTGCGCCGGGGGTGATCGGACGCGCGAACGGACGCGTCAGCAGGATACCGACCGGGACGGCGATCAGCAGGACCAGGACCGTCGAGACCGCGGTGAGCACGATGTGCTCCCAGGTGGCGGTCAGGACGAAGTCCGGCTTGACCCGCTGACGGACGGTGGCGTCGAGGTCGTGGCTGTTCACCCACACGAACAGGACGACGAGCACGACCAGCAGCAGCACCGGCATGAACAGGTAGCTCAGCACCGACCGGCCGACATGGGGCGCGGTGCCGTAGGTGCCGCCGGCATCGGCCGGCCGGTCCTGGAGGCTCGACTCCGTGGTGGCCGTCATCTCAGCCGACCTCCCTGTCCGGCTCGCGGTCGGCGCCGCGCAGTCGGCTCCGTTCGGCGCTGCGCATGCTGCGGACCGCCTCGTTCACCGTGTCCATCTCGACGATGCCCTGGTAGGCGCCGGCGGAGTCGACGACCACCGCCGTGCTGTAGCGGGCGGTGAGCATCTCGTTGAGGGTGTCGCTCAGCGTCGCGTGCGGCTCCACGATGGCGTCGGGCGCCAGACCGACGTCGACGAGGCTGTGGCCGTCCGCCATCCGCTTCAGATGGTCGGCGTTGACCCAGCGGAGTGGACGACGCTGCGCGTCGAGGACGAGGACGGCGGAGCGCTCGGTGCTCTCCAGGAGCCGCGCCAGCTCGTCGCGGCCGGCGTCGGCGGAGGTCGTCGGCCACTCGCTCAGCGCGACGTCGCGGACCCGGCTCAGGCTCAGCCGCTTGAGTGAGGCGCCGCGTCCGATGAAGTCGGCGACGAAGTCGTCGGCGGGGTCGACCAGGATCCGCTCGGGGGTGTCGAACTGCGCGATCCGCGACTGCTCGCGCAGGATCGCGATGCGGTCGCCCATCTTGATCGCCTCGTCGATGTCGTGGGTGACGAAGACGATCGTCTTGCGGATCCGCTCCTGCAGCCGGAGGAACTCGTTCTGCAGCCGTTCCCGGGTGATCGGGTCGATGGCGCCGAACGGCTCGTCCATCAGCATCACGTCAGGGTCCGCGCTCATCGCGCGGGCCACACCGACCCGTTGCCGCTGGCCGCCGGAGAGCTCCTTGGGGTAGCGGCCGCGGTACTGTGCGGGATCCATCCCGACGGTCTCGAGCAGCTCGTCCACGCGGTCGGCGATCCGTCGCTTCTCCCAGCCGAGCATCCGTGGCACCGTGGCGATGTTCTGGGCGATCGTCTGGTGCGGGAAGAGCCCGATCTGCTGGATGACGTAGCCGATCCGTCGGCGCAGCTCGTCGGGATCCACGTCGGTGACGTCCTCGCCCTCGAGGATGATCCGTCCGGAGGTGGGCTCGATGAGCCGGTTGATCAACTTCATCGTGGTGGTCTTCCCGCACCCGGAGGGCCCCACCAGGATGACGATCTCGCCCTGGGGGATGTCCATCGTCAGGTCGGCGACGGCGGGCTCGGTCTGCCCGGGGAAGCGCTTCTCGAGATGCTCCAGCCGAATGGCGGCGCGGCCGGGCTCGGGAACGGTGCTCATCGGATGCCCCTTGATGTCGACAGACGGGAGACGGCGGCGTACAGCAGGTCGAACAGGATCGCCAGCAGGATCACGCCGAGCGTGCCGCCCAGGATCAGGTTGAGGGCGCTGGCGCTCCCGAAGGTGGCGATGCCGGCGAAGATGTCGTTGCCGAGCCCGGGGCCGTCGACGTACGCGCCGATGGCCGCGATGCCGACCAGCAGCACGGTGGCGACCCGCATCCCGGTGATGATCACCGGCCACGCCAGCGGCAGCTCGATGCGCAGCAGGCGCTGGGTGCGTCCCATGCCCATGCCCTGGGCCGACTCCACCACGGCCGGGTCGACCTCGCGGAGCCCGACGATGGTGTTGCGGACGATCGGCAGCAGGCCGTACATCACCAGCCCCACCACGACGGTGGTGGTGCCGAGGCCGAAGACGGGGATGAAGAGCGGGAAGAGCGCGAGCGACGGGATCGTGAGGAACGAGCCCGTCACGGCGAGCACCAGGTCCCGAGGGCGCTCGGTCCGGTAGGTCGCGACCCCCAGGGCGACGCCGATCAGCGTCGCGAGCAGGACCGAGACGATGACGACCAGCGCGTGCTCGAGGGCGAGCTCCAGCAGATGCTCCCAGGCGAACTCCAGGTAGTTCCAGAAGCTCTCGAGCCAACCCTGGTCATCGCGCACGAGGCCTCACCACTCGGCTCTCGACCAGCTCGGCACCGCGATCACCTCCGCCAATGGTCTGACTCTGGCACGTGCGCCGAACCCGCACAACCGACCGCGTGTCGCGCGGGTGCCGGCGTCTAGCCTGACGCCATGCCCCGGATCGCCTCGCTCCGTGCCCGCATCAGCGGGTTCTTCGCGTTCGGCGACCCGTGGGAGCGACGCGGTGACGTCGCGCCCGCCGACTGGGCCGTCGGCGGCGTCGCGCTCGCGCTGGGCGTCGTCCTGCTCGAGCTCTACCGCAGTGTCGGCGCGCTGGATGCGGTCACGGCTCCGGTGCCGGTCCAGTGGCTGGTCGTCGCGAGTGCCTGCCTGCTGCTGGTCGGACGGCGTCGCTGGCCGTTGACCGTCGCCGTGCTCGCCTCGGCCCACATGTTCGGTGCCGGCGTGTGGATGCCCGCGGTGATGGGGCAGATGTCGCTGCAGATCGTCTACTTCGTCGCGGTCCTCTCCGGCGTCGCCTGGGCGCGCGATCGCCGCGACATGGCCGTCGTCGTGGGGGCGGTCCTCGTCTTCATGGCGGCCTGGGTGGGCTGGCAGTTCGCCGTCGGCACCTGGCTCGACGGTGCGGCCGAGGAGCTCGGGCTCGGACCGGACGAGCGGCCCGGCGTCGTCGGTCCGGTCACGGCGATGGTGCTGATCACCGCGATCATCAACCTGCTCTACTTCGGCGGTGCGGTGATCGGCGGCCAGGTGCTCTGGCGCTCCGCGCGGCAGCGGGCGCGGCTGGCCGAGCAGGCGGCGACCATCGCGGATCAGGCCGAGACGCTGCGGGAGCGTGCGGTGCTGGACGAGCGGCTGCGGATCGCCCGGGAGCTGCACGACGTCGTGGCGCACCACGTCTCGGTGATCGGCATCCAGGCCGCGGGTGGCCGGCGGATGCTGGGCCGGGACGACGAGGCCGTCGCGTCGGCCCTGGCCCAGGTCGAGGAGTCCTCCCGCGAGGCGGTCGGGCAGATGCGCACCCTGGTGGGGACGTTGCGTGAGGTCACCGCGGAGGCCGACGGCAGCGGCGGGGTCGACTCGCGGGCGCCCGAGCCGACCTGGCAGCACCTCCCGGACCTGGTGGCCACGACGTCGGATGCCGGCCTGCGGGTGGAGTACGACGTCGTCCAGCATCCGTCCGGGGTCGCGGCCGAGATCCCGGCGCCGATCTCGACGTCGGTCTACCGGATCGCCCAGGAGGCGCTGACCAACGTGCGCCGCCACTCCACCGCCGACCTGGCCACCGTCGTGCTGCGGGCCGAGCGCGACGTGGAGCCGGCGTACGTCGAGGTCGAGGTGACCGACAACGGCCGTGCGCGCCCCGGCACCTCCGGGTCGGGGCTGGGGCTGCTCGGGGTGCGCGAGCGTGCGGCCGCCCGCCACGCGGAGGTCGAGATCGGCCCGCGCGCGCTCGGCGGCTTCCGGGTGCGGGTGCGGTATCCGTGGAGCGGCGTGTGAGCGCGGGGGTGCGCGTGCTGCTGGTCGACGACCAGCACCTGGTGCGCTCCGGCTTCCGGATGATCCTCGCGGCCGAGGACGACATCGAGGTCGTCGGTGAGGCCGGCGACGGTGACGTCGCGGTCCGGCAGGCTCGCGCGCTGCGACCCGACGTGGTCCTGATGGACGTCCAGATGCCCGGGATGGACGGCATCGAGGCGACGCGCCGGGTGGTCACCGACGATCTCGCCACGGTGGTCATCCTGACGACCTTCGACCGCGACGACTACCTCTTCGACGCGCTGGCGGCCGGAGCCAGCGGCTTCCTGCTCAAGAACGCGGCGGCCGACACCCTCGTCGAGGCCGTGCGCGCCGCGGCCGACGGCCATGCGCTCCTCGCCCCCGAGGTGACGCTCCGCGTGATCGAGCGGATGACGGCTGCTCCCGCGTCCGGTGCCGCTGCCGACGGCTCCGCAGGACATGCCGACACCGACGTGCTGACCGACCGCGAGCGCGAGGTGCTCCTCCTCGTGGCGGAGGGGCTGAGCAACGCCGAGATCGCCGAGCGACTCGTCCTCGGTGAGGCCACGGTCAAGACGCATGTCTCCAGCTGCCTGGCCAAGCTCCAGCTGCGTGACCGGGTGCAGGCGGTGGTGTGGGTGCACCGGCGCGGCCTCCTCCCTCCGACGGACTGACCGGCGAGGGCACCTCGGCCGCGCGGCCGATCCGGCCACCGTCCGAGCACTCCTAGAGTGCGGAGGACCGTCGAGGAGGAGAGGAGTGACGATGCTCGAGGTGTGCTCGGTGTCGCGGCGCTTCGGCGACGTACGCGCCGTGGACGAGGTGTCCTTCACGGTGCCGGTCGGCGGGCTGACCGGGTTCGTCGGCGGCAACGGCGCCGGCAAGACCACGACGATGCGGATCGTGATGGGCGTGCTGGCGGCCCATGCCGGCGAGGTGTGCTGGCGCGGTCGGCCGGTCACGGCGGTGGACCGCCGGCGGTTCGGCTACCTGCCCGAGGAGCGCGGCCTCTACCCCAAGCAGGGCATCCTCGACCAGCTCGTCTACCTCGCCGAGCTGCGGGGACTGGACCGGAGCGTCGCCCGCCGGCAGATCACCGCGCTGCTGCACCGGTTCGGTCTCGGCGACCGCGCCGAGGACCACCTCGAGAAGCTCTCGCTGGGCAACCAGCAGCGGGTCCAGATCATCGCGGCGCTGGTGCCGCAGCCCGTCGCGTTGATCCTCGACGAGCCGTTCTCCGGGCTCGACCCGGCTGCGATCGACGCGATGGCGGACCTGCTGCGCGAGCAGGCACGGGACGGCGTACCGGTGCTCTTCTCCTCCCACCAGCTCGACCTCGTCGACCGGCTCTGCGACCGCCTGGTGATCATGGCCGGCGGACGGGTGCTCGCCACCGGGACCGCGGAGGAGCTCCGCGCCGACGGGCCGCCGCGCTATCGCCTGGTGCTCGGTCGGGACGCGGGATGGGTGCGCGACGTCCCCGGGATCGCGGTCGCGGACCTCTCCGGTCGCGAGGCGCTCGTCGACGTGATCGCCGACGGTGCCGAGCAGCGGCTGCTGGGTGACGCGGTCCGCCGCGACGCGGTGCGGGACTTCAGCCCGGTCGTTCCCCGCCTCAGCGAGGTCTACCGGGAGGTCACGGCATGAGCGACACCACCACCGACACCACGAGGGGGACCGCCGGCGCGTGGCGACTGGTCGCGCGGCGCGAGATCGCCGTCAAGCTCGGTGACCGGACCTTCCTCGCCGGCTCGGCGTTCATGGTGGTCCTGATCGCGGCCCTGATCGGGATCCAGGTCTGGGTGGAGAGCGGGTCGGACACCTACGAGGTCGCGGTCACGAGCGAGACCGCCGAGGAGATGGCCGGTGCCGTCGCCGACCGCGCTCCCGACCTCGAGGAGTCGGTCGAGATCGACGTCGTGACCCTCGACTCCGCCGACGCGGCCGAGGCCGCCGTGGACGACGAGGACGTCGACGCGTGGCTGCGCGCCGCCGACGACGGCAGCTGGACGCTGGTGACGCGGGAGACGCCGGACGCGGGGCTGCGGCGGGTGGTCACCGACGCGGTGCGGGACGAGGCGCTGGCCCGCAACGCCTCGGCAGCCGGTACGTCGATGGCGCAGCTCGGCGAGGGAGCGGACGTCGAGCTGGAGCAGCGTGACGGTGAGGAGCAGCTCGGTCTGCTCCGCGATATCCTCGGCTTCGCCTTCGCGTTCCTCTTCTACGTCGCGTCGCTGATGTTCGGGATGACGCTCGCGTCCAGCGTGGTGGAGGAGAAGCAGTCGCGCATCGTGGAGATCATCGCCGCGGCCGTGCCGCTGCGACAGCTGCTGGCCGGCAAGGTGGTCGGCAACGCGGCGCTGGCGGTCGTGCAGATGACGGCCTACGTCGCCGTCGGGCTGGTGGGCCTGAGCTTCACCGAGCTCGGCGACCTGGTGCCCGCGTTCACCGGAGAGGTGGTCTGGTTCCTCGCGTTCTTCGTCGTCGGGTTCCTGGCGCTGTCGTGCCTGTGGGCGGTGGCGGGCGCTCTCGCCAGCCGCAACGAGGACCTGCAGTCGACGGCGACCCCCGTCACCATGCTGCTGCTCGCGGTGTTCCTCGGCAGTGCCTTCGCCGAGGGCCGGTGGGAGGTGGTGGCGTCCTACGTCCCGCCGTTCTCCGCGGTGGCGATGCCGGTGCGGCTGATCAGCGGGTCGGCGGGCTGGTGGGAGGCGGTGGTCTCGCTGTTGCTGCTGGCGGCGTTCGCGGGGCTGCTGGTGCTGGTCGCCGAGCGGATCTATCGCCGGGCGCTGATGCAGACCGGCGGCCGCCTCACGATGCGACAGGCCTGGCGGCTGGAGGAGTGAGCGCCGGTGGTGCCGTGCGTCGCGGTGGCCGGGTGGCGATGAGGACGCCGGTCACCACCGCTGCTGCTCCCGCGAGCTCGCCGGCGCTGACCGTCTCGCCGAGCAGCAGCCACGCCGCGGACATCCCGACCACGGGCACCAGCATCGAGAACGGCGCCACCGTACCGGCCGGGTGGCGTGCCATCAGCCAGGACCACAGGCCGGAGCCCAGCACCGTGCCGATCAGCACGGTGTAGCCGAGGCCGAGCAGCGCCGGCACCGCCGACGGGCTGTCCCAGGCGGTCAGCGCGGCACCGATCTCGGCGGGTCCCTCGACGAGCAGCGAGAGCGCCAGCATCGGCAACGGCGGGACCACCGACATCCACAGCGTGAGGTGCAGCGGGTTCGGCGCCTTCGCCTGGGCGGTGCACAGGTTGCCGATCGCCCACGAGAAGGCACCGGCGAGCACCAGCAGGAACGGCACCAGCGCGGCTGGCTCGGTGGCCCGCTGCCACCCGACGGTCGCCAGGCCCGCGACGGCCAGGGCGACGCCGCCCGCGGCCACGGGGGAGAGCCGAACCCGGAGCAGCACCACACCGAGCAGGACCGTGAACGGCGCCGATGCCTGCAGCACCAGCGACGCGAGTCCGGCCGGCATCCCGGCCGCCATGCCCCAGTAGAGGAAGAGGAACTGGAACGTCCCGAACCCCAGGCCGTAGCCGACCAGCCACCGCGTCTCGACCTGCGGGCGCGGCACGAGCAGGATCGTGGGGATCGCGATCACCGCGAACCGCACCGCCGCGAGCAGGAACGGCGGGAAGTGGCCGAGCGAGGCGTCGATGGCGATGAAGTTCACGCCCCAGCACGCGGCGACGGTCAGGGCGAGCAGGCGGTGGCGGACGGGCACGCCACCGATCCTGCGGCCGAGTAATGTCAAGCACAAGCGAAAAGATCTGCACAAACCATGTAGGTTGCCTACATGGATGTCCGACATCTCGAGCTGCTGCGCGAGCTCGCGGCCCGGGGCAGCATCACGGCCGTCGCCAGGGCGACCCACCGCACCCCGTCGGCGGTGTCGCAGCAGCTCAAGAGCGCCGAGCGGACCGTCGGCGCCGCCCTGGTCGAGCCCGCCGGTCGCGGCGTACGGCTCACCGACGCCGGCCGCGTGCTGGCCGCCGCCGGCGAGGACGTGGCACGGGCGGTGGCGCGGGCCGAGGCGCGGTGGGAGGAGTTCCGTGGCGAGCCGGCCGGGACCGTCTCCGTGGCGGCGCTGCCCAGCGCGGCGACGTTCCTGCTGCCCGGCGTGCTGCGCGACCTCGCGGGGCTGCCGATCGAGCTGGAGGTGACCGACCTCGACGTCGAGGAGGCGGCCTACGCCGGCCTCGTCACCGACCACGACCTGGTGGTCGCCCACACCCTGATGCGGCCACCGGGCGAGGCGGCGGGGCTGCTGACCGTCGAGCTGGCCCGCGAGCCGCTCGACATCGCGATGGCGCCGGGGCACCGGCTCGCCGACCGCGCGGCGGTGCGGCCCGAGGACCTCGTCGACGAGGAGTGGATCGGCGTGCCGCTCGGCTTCCCCTTCGACACGGTGCGGCTGGCGGTCGAGGAGGTGACCGGGCACCCGATGGCGGTGCGGCAGCGGGTCCGCGACAACCGGCTCGTCGAGGCGCTGGTGGCCGCGAGCGACCGGGTGGCCGTGCTGCCCCGCTTCACCACCCCGCAGCACGCGGGTGGTGTCGTGCTGCGGCCGTTGACCGGCATCGCCACCGGGCGCCACGTCTACGCCACCGCACGGCCCGACCGCGCCGAGCGCCGCGCCGTACGCCGGGTGCTCGACGCGCTCGTCCGCGTCGGCGCTGTCGCCGGCTCCGGGTAATCTTGCTCTTCGTCCACCACCCCCGTCGATCTCCGACCGGGGGTGCTCGTGCTGTCCCTGAGGTGACCCCGTGACTCTTGCCGGCCTTGCCGACACCGTCCTCGCCGACCCCGTCCTGAGCACCGCCATGGCGGATGCCGCGGGCGGTGCGCTGCCGGCGCACGAGCTCACCGGCCCGGAGCCGCTGCGCCCCTTCGTGGTCGCCGGCCTGGTGCGCACCGGTCGGCCGGTGCTGGCGGTGACCGCGACCACGCGCGAGGCCGAGCAGCTGGTCACCGAGCTGGGCGACCTCGTCGACCCCGCCACCGTGGGCTACTACCCGAGCTGGGAGACGCTGCCCCACGAGCGACTCAGCCCGCGCAGCGACACGGTCGGCCGCCGGCTCGCGGTGCTGCGCCGACTGTGCCACCCGGGGTCGGACGCCACCACGGGTCCGCTCTCGGTGGTGGTCGCGCCGGTGCGGTCGGTGCTGCAGCCGCAGGTGAAGGGGCTCGGCGACCTGACCCCGGTCGAGCTGGTCTCCGGCGGCGCGGCCGACCTCGAGGAGGTCGTCGCCGGGCTCGCCGGCGCGGCCTACACCCGGGTCGACCTGGTCGAACGGCGCGGCGAGTTCGCGGTGCGTGGCGGCATCGTCGACGTCTTCCCGCCCACCGAGGAGCACCCGGTGCGCGTGGAGTTCTGGGGCGACGAGATCGAGGAGATCCGCTCCTTCGCCGTCGCCGACCAACGCACCATCGAGACCCTCGACCGGCTGTGGGCGCCGCCGTGTCGCGAGCTGCTCCTCACCGACGACGTACGACGGCGGGCGGCCGAGCTGGGCCGGCAGCACCCCGAGCTGCTGGAGATCACCGACAAGCTGGCCGAGGGCGTCGCCGTGGAGGGCATGGAGGCCCTGATCCCCGCCCTGGTCGACGACCTCGAGCTGCTGGTCGACCTGATGCCCGACGACACCCAGGTGCTGGTCCTCGACCCCGAGCGCGCCCGGGCCCGCGCCCACGACCTGGTCGCGACCAGCGAGGAGTTCCTGGGCGCGAGCTGGGCCGCGGCCGCCAGCGGTGGCCAGGCGCCGGTCGACCTGCGCGCCGCGTCCTACCGCGAGCTCGCCGATGTCCGCAGCCACACCCTGGAGGCCGGGCAGTCGTGGTGGACGTTCAGCCCGTTCGGGCTCGGCGAGGACGTCGTACCTGACGAAATCGTTGCTTCTGGCGCCGACAGCCCACCAGAACGTCAGGTGCGATGGACGCCCGCGCCGACCTACCGCGGCGAGGTGGAGCGCGCTCTCGGCGACATCGCCAAGTGGCGCGCCGAGGGCCAGACCGTCGTCGTGCTGCACCAGGGCCACGGCCCGGCCGAGCGGATGGTCGAGGCGCTGGGGGAGCGCGACGTGGCGGCCCGGCTGGTCGAGGCGATCCCGGCCGGGAGCCCGCTCGACGCCGACGTCGTCACCGTCGCGCAGGGCTCGCTGGCGCACGGCCTGGTCGACGAGGAGCGCCGGCTGGTCGTCCTCACCGGCGAGGACCTCGTCGGCCAGAAGGCCTCCACCCGCGACATGCGGTCGATGCCGGCCCGCCGCAAGAAGCAGATCGACCCGCTCGAGCTCAAGGCCGGCGACTACGTCGTGCACGAGCAGCACGGCGTCGGCCGCTTCCTCGAGATGCGCCAGCGCGAGGTCAAGGGCGTCACCCGGGAGTACCTCATCCTCGAGTACGGCCCGTCCAAGCGGGGCGGACCGCCGGACCAGCTGATGGTGCCGGCCGACACCCTCGACCAGGTCACCCGCTACGTCGGCGGCGAGCAGCCCAGCCTGGACCGGCTCGGCGGCGGCGACTGGACCAAGCGCAAGAACCGCGCCCGCAAGGCCGTCCGCGAGATCGCGGCGGAGCTGATCAAGCTCTACGCCGCCCGCCAGGCGACGAAGGGGCACGCCTTCGGCCCGGACAGCCCGTGGCAGGGCGAGCTGGAGGACGCCTTCCCGTTCCGGGAGACCGTCGACCAGCTGACCACCGTCGACGAGGTCAAGACCGACATGCAGCGCACCGTGCCGATGGACCGGCTGGTGTGCGGCGACGTCGGCTACGGCAAGACCGAGATCGCGGTGCGCGCGGCGTTCAAGGCGGTGC
>CAZJDU010000101.1:0-13191 GCA_964544855.1 uncultured Nocardioides sp. | reverse complement strand
CGATCTGGGCCCACGAGGCCTGGTCGCGCTACTGGAACTGGGACCCCAAGGAGGTGTGGGCGTTCATCACCTGGGTGGTCTACGCCGGCTACCTCCACGCCCGCGCCACGGCGGGGTGGAAGGGCCGCAACGCCGCGATCCTGGCGCTGATCGGGCTGGCGACACTGTGGTTCAACTTCATCGGCATCAACTACTTCTCGACCTCCAGCCAGCACTCCTACGCCGCGCCGGCGGTCGTGGTGGAGTCGGTGGCGGTCGAGGCCGCTGCACCGGACCCGCTCAGTCCGTGACCTCGGGGTCGCGTGTGCCGGCCCGCAGGTTGAGCAGGCTCGGGGCGGCGGAGCCCTCGGCGCGGAGGCGGTGCCGCCACCACGCGAACGCGCCGGCGCCGAGCGCGACCGGGCCACCGAGGGTGTAGACCCGCCAGACCACCAGGCCGGCGACCGCCGCCGGCTCGGCCGCGATCCCGGCGACGTAGACGACGGTCGCGAGCAGCGTCGCGTCGAGCACGCCCAGACCCATGAACGGGAAGAGCGTGAGCGGGTAGGCGACCGCGAAGGCGGCGTACAGCTCGACGGCGGGCAGCGCGTCGGCGCTCACGCCGGTGAAGCGGAGCGCGAGCAGCAGCACGGTCGCGTCGGCGACGACGAGGGCGACCAGACCGGCGGCGGCTCGGGGGAACCCGGCGGCGAAGGTGCCCTGCATCCGGCCGCGGAAGTCGACGACCGTGGTCGCCCACCGGTCGGGGTCGACCGACGACCTGACCCGGGTCGCGGCACGGCCGGCGAGGTGGCCCAGGCGCCGTGCGAACGCCTCCTGCCGCAGACCGAGCACGACCAGGACGCCCAGCGTGAGCGCGACCAGCGCACTCAGCGCGGCGGTGGTGGCGTAGCCGGGGTCGAAGCGCACCGGGAGCAGCAGGAGCACGCCCAGAACCGGCACGGCGAACCGGATCGTGTAGAACGACACCGCGTTCATGGCGGCTCCGGCGATCGCACGCGACGCGTCGATGCCCCAGGAGGTGAACATCGCGACGCGCACCACGATGTCGCCCGGCGGCGGTGCGACGACCGCGAGCAGGTGGGCGGCGAGGTCGTTGACGACGGCGCGACCGATGCCGAGGCCGCTGATGAAGAAGGCGAGCGGTGACGCGTTGCAGACCTGCCGGACGAGCAGCACCGCGAGGAGGACGGGGAACTGCCACCACTCGAGGTGGCCGAGGCCGTCGGCGACGGCGCTCCAGTCGATCCGTCCGACGACGCGGACGATCGCGTACGCGGCGGCGAAGCTGACCGCCAGCAGCAGCGACCGTCGCAGCCAGGGGCTCACTGCTCGCGCGTCCGGCGGCGCCCGGGGTGGGTCACCGACTCAGGCTTCGGGGTCCTGCCGGTGCCTGCGCTTGCGTTCGAGGTCGCGGAGGAAGTCCTCGTCGTCATCCGGGGCGACCGGGCGGCGCTGCTGCGGAAGCCTGGGGAACTGCTTCGGCAAGCTGGGGCGGCGCATCGGCGTCCCGTCCCCGCGGTCCTGGAGCGCGCGGGTGATCAGATACGTCGCCACCGCAAAGATGGCGACCACCAGCAGCAGCTTCAACATGTACCCAGCGTAGTTCGTCCCTGGTGATCTCGTCTGCGCTTCCTGGCACTCGGATCGCCGGACGGGGACGTCGGTCGATGCGGGCGCCGCGACCCGCGCCCGGACCGACTATCCTGGGCGTCGTGAAGGAGTTCTGGGTGTACACCGCGATGCGGCTCGGGCTGTTCGTCGGCGCGTTCGGCATCATCTTCGGCATCTGGTTCCTGATCGCCGGCGAGGTCAACATCTTCTGGACGATGCTGCTGGCGTTCCTGGTCAGCGGGGTGCTCTCGTTCTCGCTGCTCGACCGTCAGCGCGACGCGCTCGCCGCCAACGTCCAGCGCCGCGCGCACCGGGTCAGCGCCAAGTACGAGGAGTACAAGGCCAAGGAGGACACCGACTGACGGTGGCCGAAGGGCGCCGACGGATCTACGTGGTCGGCTGCCGACGGATCTACGTGCTCGGAGCGGCCGCACCTACGTGGCATCCCCTAACGGCCGACGGCATCCGCACGGGAGTCTCGACGGGACACATCCACCCGAGAAGGAGATTCTCATGCCACTGTTCATGGACGTCCACGACCAGGTCGACGGGCTCACCGAGGCCGCCGTGACCGAGGCTCACGGCCGGGACCTCGAGGTCCAGAGCCGTTACGGCGTCAGCTACCTGCAGTACTGGTTCGACGAGGGGTCGGGCAAGGTGTTCTGCCTTGTCGACGCGCCCGACGCCGAGAGCGCGATCGCGGTGCATCGCGAGGCCCACGGCCTGGTGCCGGACTCGATCACCCCGGTGTCCGAGGGCAGCTGACCGCCGCACCGGACGGCGCCGGTGCTCGCCTGACACGGCGAGCCCGGCGCCGTTCCCGTGGGAGACTGGAGCGTGGCTGAGCACCGTCCGCGGATCTCGAGTCCCTACCTCGTCGGCCGTGACGCCGAGCTGGCGCGGTTGGACGAGCTGCTCGGGTCTGCCGAGGCGGGGACCGCCACCGCGGCGCTGGTCACCGGGGCCGCCGGCATCGGCAAGTCCCGCCTCGTCGAGGAGGTCGCCCGGCGCGCGTCCGAGCGGGGATTCGCGAGCGTGACGGGCGCCGGCACCCAGGTGATCGGCGGCGACATCGCGTTCGGGCCGCTCGTGTCGGTGACCGGGCAGCTGATCCGCCGGATCGGACGTGACCGCGTGGCAGCGATGACCGGGCCGATGGCGCCGTACCTCGCCACCCTGGCCCCGGAGCTCGCCGCGGCGGAGTTGCCGGCCGCGGCGCCGCGCCACGACGCCACGCCGATGATCACGGCGTTCTGCCGCCTGGTCACCCAGGCCGCCGCGCGGCGCCCGCTGCTGCTGGTGCTCGAGGACCTGCACTGGGCGGACCGGTCGACGGTCGCCGTTCTGCCCTGGATCCTGCGGGAGCTGGAGAGCGCCCGGACGGCGGTCATGATCACCTATCGCGACGACGAGCTGCCCGAGGCCAGCCCGACCCGTCGGGTGGTGGCCGAGATGCTGCGTGCCGGGCTGGTGATCCCGGTCGAGCTCCGGCCGCTCGACCGCGCGCAGCAGGCCGAACAGCTGGCCGGCATCCTCGGTGTGCCGCCGACCCGCGAGGCCGTGGACCGGATCCATGCCCTCGCGGAGGGCAATCCGTTCTACGCCGAGGAGCTGGTGGCCGGCGGAGCGTCGGACCTGCCCGAGGGACTCCGCGACCTGCTGCTGACCCGGCTGGCGCCGCTGCCTGCGACGACCCGGTCCGCCTTGCAGGTCGTCGCGGCGGCAGGGGCACCACCGTCCCATCGCGTGGTGGCCACAGCGAGTCGCTCCGCCTTCGGGATCGCCGACGCCGACGCCGCTCTCAGGGCCGCGGTCGATCATCACCTGCTCCGCACGGAACTGTCCGGCTACGGCTTCCGCCACGAGCTGCTGCGGCTGGCCGTGGCGTCGACGCTGCTGCCCGGCGAGGCCGCCCGCGTGCACGCCGCGCTGGCCGCAGCGCTGGAGTCGGAGCCCGGTGCCAGCCGGGGTCGGGCCGCCGCCATCGCTCATCACTGGCACGCCGCCGGTGAGCCTCGCCGCGCCATCGGAGCTGCCCTCACGGCTGCTCGTGCGGCGGTGGCTCAGCTCGGGTTCGCCGAGGCGCTACGCCACTACCGGGTCGTCCTCGCGGCATGGGACCAGGTCGACGACGCGGGTGTGCTGGTGGGCTCGGACCACGTCACCGTCCTCGGCGAGGCCGCAGAGACGGCACACCTCGCCGGGCACGCTGCGGAGGCGATCGAGATCCTCCGGACCGCCGCCGGCGAGGTCGACCCGACGACCGATGCCACGCGGGCCGGTGTGCTCAGCGAGCGGCTCGGCCGCTACCTGTGGATGGCAGCCGAGGGTCGGGAGGCGATGGCCGCCTACGAGCGTGCCGTCGAGCTGGTGCCGCCGGAGCCACCGACCCGGGAGCGCGCTCGGGTGCTCGCCGGTCTCGGGCAGATGCTCATGCTGGCCTCGCGCCACGACGACGCTGCGGCGTACTGCCGCCAGGCGCGGGAGGTGGCCCGCAGTGTCGGCGCCCGTGACCTCGAGGGGCACGCGGCGAACTCGTTGGGCGTCACGCTCGCGATCCGGGGCGAGGTCGATGCCGGCGTCGCGCTGCTGCGCGAGGCCGGGCGGCTCGCCGAGGAGGCCAGCGACGATCCCGACGACGCCGCTCGAGCGATGGTGAACCTCTGCTCGGTGCTCTACCTCGCCGGCCGCTGGCAGGAGGCGACCGAGGTCGTCGAGGACGGGATCACGCTGGTCGACGAGCTCGGCCTGCAGCGTCGCAAAGGCGTGTGGACGCGGTGTGATGCGGCGGACCTCGCCATCCGGTGCGGCCGGTGGCAGCGCGCGGAGGAGCTGCTCGACGAGTCGCTCGGGTTGCGACCGGAGGGCGTGGACCTGGTGCGGGTGCGGTTCGAGTCGGGCCTGCTGGCGCTGCGTCGGGGTGACCTCAGCCGCGCGGAGGCCGAGCTCGATGCGGCGGCCGCCCTCGGAGCGCGGATCGTCGACCCGCAGCTGGTGGGGCCGGTCGCGGCGGCGCGCGTCGACCTGGCGTCTGCGCAGGGCACGCCGGAGCGTGGCCTCGGTCTCGCCGAGACCGCGTGGCCGGCGCTCGCCGAGGCGGGTGACGCCTACGGGCTGGAGCTGTGCGTCGCCGCGACCCGGGCCGGCGCTGCCCTCGCTGCAGCGACGGGGGACTCCACGGGGATGGACCGGTGGGCCGAACGATGCCGAGCCGTGACCGCGAGCGTGGTGGCCCCCGGACCGATCGTCGACGTGCTCGCGGTCGCTGCCGGCGCGGAGGCGGGCGGCGTCGGCCCTGGCAGCGACGACGGCTGGCAGGCGGCCGTGGCCGGCTGGCGCGGTCTGGGGGACCCCTACCTCACGGCGTACTCCCTGATGCGGCTCAGCGAGGCCCGCAGCGCTGCCCCCGGCGGGCACGGTGCCGCCGTCGAGGCCGCCGCGGAGGCACGGACGATCGCTGCTGAGCTCGGCGCCGCCGGGGTGGTGGCCGAGGTGGACGACCTCGTACGACGCGCGGGGCTCGACATGACGGTGAGCGAGGAGCGCGACCTGCCGGAGGCGCCGTACGGCCTGACGCCGCGGGAGCAGGAGATCCTCGCGCTGCTGGCCGATGGCTGGTCCAACCGGCGGATCGGCGCGGAGCTCTTCATCAGCCCGCGCACCGTGGAGGTCCACGTCTCCAACCTGCTCGCCAAGCTGGACGCGTCGAACCGCGCCGAGGCGGGCGCGCTCGCCCACCGCGAGGGGCTCACACGGCGACGGTCACCAGCGGGATCGTGACCAGCACGGCCCACAGCAGCTCGGCCATGCCGGTGCGCTGGAGCACCGGGATCAACCCGGGGCCGGCGGCGCCGCCGAGGACGGTGCGGGTGGCCGGGCCCGCCAGCGTGAGGAACCCCAGCCCGAGCAGCGCCCACCACGTCGTGAGGGCGGCGAGCGCGACGACGGCGGCCGCGGCCACTGCCACCAGCGCGGCGAAGAGGAGCCGGGTGCGCCGGTCGCCCAGCCGGACGGCGAGCGTCATCTTGCCGGCCACCTCGTCGGTGGGGATGTCGCGCAGGTTGTTGGCGACCAGGATCGCGCAGGCCAGCGCGCCGATGCCGACGCCGGCCACGAGGGCGGCGTAGGACCACGCCTCGGTCTGCACGTAGGCCGTGCCGATCACCGCGACCAGGCCGAAGAAGACGAAGACCATCACCTCGCCGAGGCCGAGGTAGCCGTAGGGCTTCGAGCCGCCGGTGTAGAACCAGGCCGCCAGCACGCAGACGACGCCGACCGCGACCAGCCACCACGCGGTGGTGACGGCGAGCACCAGTCCGGCCGCCGCGGCCACTCCGAAGGCGAGGAACGCCGCGCGCTTCACCGCCGCCGGAGCCGCGATCCCGGAGCCGACCAGGCGGAGCGGCCCGACACGGTCGTCGTCGGTGCCGCGGATGCCGTCGGAGTAGTCGTTGGCGTAGTTGACCGCCACCTGCAGCGCCAGGCTGACCACCAGCGCGAGCAGCGCCTTCCACCACACGGCGCCGTCGTCGTACGACGCCACCGCGGTGCCGGCGAGCACCGGCGCCACCGCGGCGGGCAGGGTGCGGGGGCGGGCGCCGGCGAGCCACTGCTGCGCGGTCGGTGATGGTGCGGTCATGATCGGGGATTCAAGCAGGTGCCGACGTCAGGGGTGTCGGCGGCTGGCCCCGGGATAGTGTCCGTGCGGTGGAGAGCGTGACGCCGACCGGCGAGCCGGCCGAGGTGGTCGAGCAGGTCCGGGGCTGGCTCGACCGACCCGACGCCGTGCCGCTGGTGGTGGAGACGTCCGGGTCGACCGGCCGGCCGAAGCGCGTGGCGCTGTCGCGGGAGGCGGTGCTGGCATCGGTGGCCGCGAGCGCGCGACGGCTGGAGGCGACCGGGCCGTGGATGCTGGCGCTGCCGGCGACGTACGTCGCGGGCGTGCAGGTGATCGTGCGGTCGCTGGTGGCCGGACACGAGCCGTGGCTGCTCGACCGGGACGGCTGGCCGGCCGGGGAGGGGTGGTTCTGCTCGTTGGTGCCGACCCAGCTGGGGCGGCTGCTCGCGGACGATGACGACCGGGCCGCGCTCCGGCAGGCGCACACCGTGCTGCTCGGCGGCGGCCCGATCGACCCGGGGCTCCGGGATCGCGCCGCGGCGGCCGGCGTGCACGTGGTGGCGACGTACGGCGCCGCCGAGACCGCGGGCGGCTGTGTCTACGACGGGCTGCCGCTCGACGGGGTGGCCGTGGCGCTGGGGGAGTCCGGGCGGATCCGGATCGCGGGGCCGACGCTGTTCAGCGGGTATGTCGACGACCCCGGGCTGACCGCGGAGACGCTCGTCGACGGGTGGTACCTCACCTCCGACGCCGGCCGGTTCGACGAGGACGGGCTGCTGAAGGTGCTCGGCCGGGTCGACGACGTCGTCGTGACCGGCGGGGTGAACGTGCCGGCGCCGGCCGTGGCTGCGCGGCTCCGGGCGCACCCGGGCGTGGCCGCTGCCGAGGTGCTCGGCGTGCCCGACGAGGACTGGGGCAACCGGGTGGTGGCCTTCGTGGTGCCGGACGACACGGTGGTCGAGGCGTCGACGACGCTCGAGAGCCTGCGCAACTGGGTCGCCGCGGAGCACCCGCGCGCCTGGGCGCCCCGTGAGGTTGTCGTCCTCGACGAGATCCCGCTGCTCGCCAACGGCAAGCCGGACCGGCAGGCGTTGCTGGGGATGGTGGGGGCGTGAGCCCGGCGCGCTCGATGAGGGTCGTCTCGATCCGGTTGCGCACCCGGTTCCGCGGCATCACGGTGCGCGAGGCAGCCCTGGTCGAGGGTCCGGCCGGGTGGGGCGAGTGGAGCCCGTTCCTGGAGTACGACGCCGCGGTGGCCGACCCGTGGCTGCGATGTGCCGAGGAGGCGGCCGCGGGCGACTGGCCGACGCCGGTGCGGTCGAGCGTGCCGGTCAACGTCACGGTGCCGGCGCTCGCCCCTGAGCGCGCTCACCAAATCGTCCGTGACGGCGGCTGTCGCACCGCGAAGGTGAAGGTCGCCGACCCCGGACAGACGCTGGCCGACGACGTCGCCCGGGTGGAGGCGGTGCGCGACGCGCTCGGACCGGGCGGGCGGATCCGGGTCGACGTCAACGGCGCCTGGGCGGTCGACGACGCGGTGGCCGCGATCGCGGTGCTGGACCGGGTGGCCGGCGGGCTGGAGTACGTCGAGCAGCCCTGCGCGAGCGTCGAGGACCTGGCCGCCGTACGACGCCGGGTGGATGTGCCGGTCGCCGCCGACGAGTCGATCCGGCGGGCCGAGGACCCCTACCGGGTGCGCGACCTCGAGGCGGCCGATGTCGCCGTCATCAAGGTGCAGCCGCTGGGCGGCGTGCGGGCCTGCCTCGAGATCGCCGAGCAGATCGGCCTGCCGGTGGTGGTTTCCTCGGCGCTGGAGACGTCGATCGGCCTTGCGGCGGGCGTCGCGCTGGCAGCGGCGCTGCCGGAGCTGCCCTACGCGTGCGGGCTCGGCACGGCGCAGCTGCTCACCGACGATGTCACGGTCGACCCGATGCTGCCGGTCGACGGCGCGATCCCGGTGCGGAGGCCCGAGATCGACCCGGCCGCGGTGGAGCGGCTCGCCGCTGCTCCGGACCGGGTCGCGCACTGGGAGGCCCGCCGCGCGCAGGTGGAGACGCTGCGGCAGGATCGGGGGCTGTGACCGACTCCGCCGAGCTCGCAGCCACCGTCGTCCACCGCTTGCTCGGTGCCGGCGTCACCGATGTGGTCATCGCGCCGGGGTCGCGCAACGCGCCGCTGTCCTTCGCGGTCTGGTCGGCGGCCGAGGCGGGCGCGCTCCGCCTCCACACCCGGATCGACGAGCGTACGGCGGGCTTCCTCGCGGTCGGCCTCACCAGGGTCGGCGCCCGCGCCGCGGTGGTCTGCACCTCGGGCACCGCCGTCGCCAACCTGCACCCCGCGGTCCTCGAGGCCGCGCACGCCGGCCTGCCCCTGCTCGCGGTCACCGCCGACCGCCCCGCCCGGCTGCGCGGCACCGGCGCCAACCAGACGACCGACCAGGTCGGCCTCTTCGGTCCGCTCGTGCCGTCGTACGACGTCGCCGCCGAGCCGGACCTCCCCGACCTGACCGGCGGGACCGGCCCGCTCCACCTCAACGTCCAGCTCGATGTGCCGCTCGTGCCGGGTCGAATCGGGGGTTTTCGGGAGTCGAGTCAGGGGTTCTCGGAGGAGCGGACCGGGCATGTCCCGGACTCGACTCCCGAAACCCCCCGATTCGACACCCCAAACCCCCCGATTCGACTCTCACTCGGACCCCGCACGGTCGTGGTCGCGGGGGATGACGCGGGGCCGCCGGCGCGGATGCTGGCCGAGCAGGCGGGGTGGCCGCTGCTGGCCGAGCCGACGAGCGGGGCGCGCACGGGGGACCACGCGATCCGGACCTACCGGCTGCTGCTCGGCACCGCGCTGGGCGAGCGGATCGAGCGGGTCGTGGTGTGCGGGCGGCCGACCCTCTCCCGCCCGGTGACGCAGCTCCTCGAGCGCGACGACGTCGAGGTGCTCGTGGTGCCGGGGCGGGGCGTGTGGCCGGTCCACCCGTCGGGGGCGACCGTGCTCGATGCCGTCCCGACCGCCGACCCCGACGACCAGGCGTGGCGCGACGAGTGGCGGATGGCCGACCGCCACACCGGCCGCCGGGTCGACCAGCTGCTTGCGGCCGAGCCGCAGCTGACGCCGTACGACGTCGCCGCGGCAGTCTCGCGCGCGGTGCCGGCGAGCGGCACCCTGCTGGTCGGCGCGTCGAGCCCGGTGCGCGACCTGGACCTGATGGCGCGACCCGCCCCGGTCGGCGAGCGGCGCCGGGTGATGGCCAACCGCGGCCTCTCCGGCATCGACGGCACGATCAGTACGGCGATCGGCGCCGCGCTCGGCCGGCCGCACGCCAGCCGCTCCTTCGCGCTGATGGGCGACCTGACCTTGCTCCACGACCAGAACGGCCTGATCCTCGGTCCGGACGAGCCGCGCCCGGACCTGACGATCGTGGTGACCAACGACGACGGCGGCGCGATCTTCTCGATGCTCGAGCAGGGGGCGCCGGAGCACGCGGCGAGCTTCGAGCGGCTCTTCGGCACCCCCACCGGTGTCGATCTGGCGAGCCTGTGCGCCGCGACCCGCACGCCCCACCTCCGGGTGTCCTCACGCCCCGAGTTGGAGCAGGCGCTCGCGAGCCCCAACGGCGGCATCGAGGTGGTCGAGGCCGTCGTCGACCGTGCCGGCCGCCGCGACCTCGACGCCCGCATCCGCACGACGGCCACGACGGGCGCGCTCTGACGCGAGTGTCACGAACGGCAGGTCAGCGCGGCGTCGGAACCCGTCGCTCGTGACACTCGACGCACCATCCGCCGGTGCAGCCCCTCATCCTCCTGGGTGGTCGCGCCGTCGAGGACGAATCCCTGCCGCTCGTAGAAGGCGATGCCGCGGTCGTTGCCGTCGAGCACCCAGAGGTACGCCGGCCGCTCGCCGAGCACGGTCGTGAGCAGCCGGTGCCCGAGGCCCCGGCCCCACCAGGCGGCGCGGACGTAGAGCGCCCACAGCTCCTCGCGGACGTCGATGTCCTCGTCGCGGGCGGGTCCCGCCGAGGCGAAGCCGACCAGCTCGCCGGCGTCCTCCGCCACCGTGGTCGGCGCGGTCGATGCGGCGATGATCCGCCGCCACCGCTCGACACGCTCGTCGATCCCGGCGCGACGCTCGGCGAGGAGCTCGTCGGCCACCAGGCCGGCGTACGCCTCCTCCCAGACGGCGATGTGCAGCCGCGCCATCGGCTCGGCGTCCGCCGCCTCGATCGCGCGGATCGTCACGTCGGCCAGGTCGCTCACGCGGATCAGCCTAGGCGCGCCCTAGGCGTCGGACGACCCGGATCCCTGGCCGGCGTCGGGGCTGATGACCGGGGACCAGTAGCTGCCGATGACCCGAGCCTTCCCGCCCTTGTCGGGTACGAACAGTGCGACGTTGGCGATGAGCATCTCGCGCAACTCGTAGGCGGACAGGGTCGTGTAGATCTGGTCGAACGGCTTGCGCCACACGATCGGGCGGACACCGACGTGGGTGCGGCGCAACCGGTAGCTCGCCAGCACGAGGCTGCCGCCGTCGACCGGCACGGCGTGGAAGGGCTGCTTCCGGTCGTAGGGCTGTGCCTCCACTCGCAGGTCGCGCAGCCTCACCCGGTCACTGGTCCGTAACCTCTTGGAGTTGCGATGGAGCTCGAGCACGCCGCCGCCGAGCCTGACGCCCTTCGGTGCCTTGCCGGTCTCGAGCACTCTCGGCAGCCGCCGGGTGAGCTTGGAGACGCGCTGCCGTGTGCTCTCGTCGATGACCGCCGGCTCCGCGGCCGGGTCCGGCATGTCCTCCTTCTCGGCGACCGCCGTGGCGTGAACCTTCCAGGGGGCTGCGGCCGCGGTGCGGTGAACGACCATCACCATGACCCTCCCCGGCGCGTAGTTGCGCTCCATCGCGACGACGCCCCACATCGGGTAGGACCGACGGGGGGACGGATAGACCGCCCACCGATAGAGGCGGGGCGCGGGCGGCCACGCCTCCTCGTCCTTGTCGAGCTCGCTGTAGCGGGTCTGGTAGGTCAGCCGATCCAGCTCCGGTCCGGTGGCGTACTTCTTCAGCCCCGCGGTGCGGTAGCGGGGTGCGTCGGCGCGGTGCAACGCCTTCTCGAACCTGGCGTTCAACGACTCGAGCAACTCGGTCTCGGCCTCGTCGTCGGCGAACAGCACCTTCGCGGGGTCGTCGTACTCGACGGGCGTGGGCAGCGCGCTGCAGCCCGACGCGAGCAGCGCGAGCGCAGCCACCGGGGCCGTTCGCCGTGCGCGCCGGACGTAGGTCGCCGCAGCAGGAGGCTCCGGTGCGGCGGCCGGTGGCGCCTCCGGGACCGCGCGGCGCCGACCGGACCGCTTCCTGCGGCGTCGGCGGCTCCACCAGAGGATCACGACCGCCAGGAGCAGCAGCACCAGGCCACCGCCGGCGACGCCGAGCGAGACCGTGAAGGCGTGCGGGACGGTGACGCCGACGGCGACCTCGACCGGAGCGGCGCCCTTCCCGACCGGCGCGATCAGCACCCGCTGCGGCGTGCCGTCGAGCACGGTGTCGTACGTCGCCTCGCCGGTCTCCTGGACGGTGCTGGTCCAGAAGTCGACCTTGGCCGGCGGCTTCGGCAGGGCCTCGCCGGGCTCGTCGCGGGTCTCGGCGCCCCAGGGCAGTACGTCGGTGAGCACGGCGTGCTCGGCCTCGGCGACGTAGTCGTCGACGTCGACCGGGTGGCCGGTGCCGATGAAGACCTCCTCACCCGCGCTGGCGCGGATGTGCAGGTCGACGCCGTCGTAGCCGAGCAGCTCGGGCGTCGTGACGACGGGTTGCTCGGCGTCGAGCACCGTCGTCCGGGTGTAGGCCGTGTCGTCGGGGCCGAGCATCGCCGCTGCCGTGCCGCCGAGGACGAGCAGGGCCAGACCGAGCAGGCCGAGCGGCGCTGCGAACAACCACCTCATGGGGCTCCTCTCCCGTGAACCCCCAGAGCGGGCGAGTGTAGATCACCGTCACCGGCGGTGACACCCGCGGGGTGAGGGGGCCTTGCCACACGGCCTAGCGTGGTCGCCATGCGGCTCACGAAGTTCGGTCACTCCTGTGTGCGGATCTCGTACGACGACACCACGCTGGTGCTCGACCCGGGGGGCTGGTCGCAGCCCGAGGCGGTCGACGGCGCGGACGCCGTCCTCATCACCCACGAGCACCCCGACCACTGGCATGCCGACCACCTGCGCCGCACCGATGCGCCGATCTTCACCATCGCCGCCGTCGCCTCCGCGATCGCCGAGGGCGCCCCGGATCTGTCGGAGCGCATCACGGTGGTCGCGCCCGGCCAGGCGTGGGAGATCGACGGGCTGCCGGTGCGCACTGTCGGTGAGAAGCACGCGGTGATCCACCCCGAGCTGCCGCACTTCGACAACAGCGGCTATCTCGTGGAGTGCGGCGAGACGATCGTCTTCCATCCCGGCGACGCGATCTCGGAGAGCCCGAGCTCACCGGTCGACGTGCTGCTCGCCCCGGTCTGCGCGCCGTGGATGCGAGTGTCGGAGGGCATCGAGTTCGCCCGCGAGGTGGGCGCCGCGCGCAACGTCGCCATCCACGACCGGGTCTTCTCCCCCGAGGGCCTCGGTGTCGCCGACGCGCACTTCGGCCGGTTCCTCGACGCCGACGGGTTGGACTACGTGCGCCTGGCGGACGGCGCCGACCTGGCCTGAGCCGTCACCCGCGGGGCGTCATACGCTCAGAGCCCTCGAGCGCTCGCACCGTAGGACGTCCTGAGTCCGCCTGCCTGCGATTCGTTCACTCGCCGAGCGCGTCCACCACGGGCACGAACTTCGCCGCCGCCTCGGCGAGCTCGGCCTCGGGGTCGGAGTCGGCGACGATGCCGCAGCCGGCGAAGAGCCGCACGGTGCCGCCGTCGACCAGCCCGGAGCGCAACGCGATGCCCCACTCGCCGTCGCCGGAG
This sequence comes from uncultured Nocardioides sp., assembly GCA_964544855.1. Lineage (GTDB taxonomy): Bacteria > Actinomycetota > Actinomycetes > Propionibacteriales > Nocardioidaceae > Nocardioides. The sequence continues at coordinate 28 of CAZJDU010000101.1, read as the reverse complement.
GCGTCCATCCAGCCCACGGGGGCGGCGT
>CAZJDU010000100.1:0-13343 GCA_964544855.1 uncultured Nocardioides sp. | reverse complement strand
TAGACGCTCATCTGGTCGAGGGGAATGCCGTCGAACAGTTGGCGCATGTCGAGGATCGAGTCGATCGCGACCCCGGCCATGCCGACGTCGCCGGCGACGCGCGGATGGTCGGAGTCGTAGCCGCGGTGGGTGGCCAGGTCGAACGCCACCGAGAGCCCCTTCTGGCCCGCGGCCAGGTTGCGGCGGTAGAACGCGTTGGACTCCTCGGCGGTGGAGAACCCGGCGTACTGCCGGACCGTCCACGGCTGCGTCGTGTACATCGTCGGGTAGGGGCCGCGCAGGAACGGGCTGAGACCGGGGAAGGTGTCCAGCGCGTCCAGGCCGGCGAGGTCGTCGGGCCCGTAGGACGGCTTGATCTCGATGCCTTCGGGGCTGTGCCACGCCTCCAGGTCACCGTGCAGCGCCCCCGTGGTCGGCGCAGCGTCGCCGCGCAGCGGCAGGCCGGCGAAGCTCTTCGGAACACTCATGACAGCTCCTCCCGGGTCGTCGTCAGGAACGCCAGCGCATCGACGCCCATCGCGCACGAGTCGTCGGCGTAGTCGGTCGGTCGGCCGGCGATGATCACGTGCTGTGCACCGGCGTCGCGCAGCGCCGCCGCCGCGGCGGAGCCCCACTCGGCGTAGACGGAGTCGGGGCCGGCGAGGCACACCACCGGCTGTCCGTCGTACGCCGCGACCAGGTCGTCGACGCCCGCGGTCGGCCCGGCCTCCGCCACGGCGATGCCGCCCGCGGCGAGCAGGTTGGTGGCGAACGTCGCCCGCGCGGTGTGCTCGGCGATGCTGCCCAGCGTCGCGAGGAAGACCGGTGTCGCCGGTGGCTCGTCACGCAGCGCCTCGAACGCGGCGCCGTAGGGACGGACATCGCCGACGAACGGGGCGCCCGACCGCTCGGGCAGCTCCTCGGCGAGGTTCGGGAACTCGCTGAGACCGGTGAGCGGGCGCTCACGTCGGGCGATCTGCGCCTCCCGTACGGCGGCGACCTCGGCGACCCGGCCGCGCAGCGACCCGTCGACGAGAGCGGCCTCGACGCCGCCCGCTTCCTCGATGCGGCCGAACTCGGCCCAGCCCGCGACGGCCAGGTCGTCGGTGAGCTTCTCGACGGCGTACGAGCCGCCGGCCGGATCGGCGACCTCGCCGATGTGGGACTCGGCGATCAGCAGGTGCGACACGTTGCGGGCGATGCGGCGGCCGAAGCCGTCCGGCTCGCCCAGCGTGCTGTCGAAGGGCAGCACGGTGACCGCGTCGGCTCCCCCGACGCCGGCGGCGAAGGCGGCGATCGTGACGCGCAGCATGTTCACGTAGGCGTCGTACCGCGTCATCATCGGCCGGCTGGTGACGGCGTGCTGGCGCTGCGGCACCGCGCCTGCCCCGCTGAGCTCGAGCACCCGGGCCCACAGCCGGCGGGCCGCCCGCAGCTTGGCGATCGTCGGGAACTGCTCGTCGGTGGCGGCATAGCGGAACTCGATCAGGCCGGCGGCGTCACCGACCGGCATCCCGGCCTCCGTCAGGCGGCGGAGGTACGCCGCCCCGACGGCCATCGAGTAGCCCAGCTCCTGCGCGTCCGAGGCGCCGAGGTCGTGGACCGCGGTCCCGTCGACGACGACGCCGAGCACGCCGGCCTTGCGGGCGAGCTCCGTGGTGGGCACCAGCTGGTCCGCGGCGCCGGCCGTCCCCGCGCCGCGAAGGGCGGCGCCGATCGGGTCGGCGCCCAGGTTGGTGTCCGGGTGGAGGTCGACCCCGTTGTCCTCGGCGAGCTCGAGCAGGGCCGCCGCGGCCCGCTCGGGGTCGGTCGCTTCCAGGACCACCGGCGCCAGGTCCAGCAGCACCTGGTCGAGCAGCGCCGCGAGGTCGGATCCGTCATCCGTGCGCACCCACAGCGAGGTGACCCCGCCGTCGAGGTCGACGAGCGCCGCCTCGTTGAGTGATCGCGGGTCACTCCCCGCGACCCGGGACCGGACGTCCCACGCGCCGGCGCGGGTCGGCCGCCCGGTGGTCTGGAGGTCGTCGAGGAGGTCCGGCGTGCCGAGCGGCGAGAGCGGGATGCCGTCGAGCGTGGCCCGGGTCAGCTCGTCCCAGACGAGTGCGTCGGCGTCGTCCTCGGTGAGCCGCCTGGCCTTCCGGAGCACGGCGGCGGCAGCGGCCTCCCACTCCGTCGGTCCGTGCTGGTCCTCCTCGGCGGCCAGGGCGAGATGTGTCGCGTCGGTGCCACCTGTCATACCCGCAGGATAGAAGCACTCGCGACCGCGTGGACGTGGCATCCGTCACGCGGCGCGTTGGTGAGGGACGCATCACACGAGGGGCCGTGCCCTAGAGTCCTCCGCTGTGAAGGTCACGGACCCCTCGGGCACGACATGGCGGATCAGCCGACGGTGGGTGCCCTGGCGGCGGCGCTCCAAGGGCTGGTTCGCCAAGACCATGGACGGCACACCCTCGATGCCCGTCGTGGGCGGCGACGATCCGGTCAGCGCCGTGATCAGTGCGGTGATCCTGGTGATCCTGCTGCCCTTCCTGGTCGTCGCGCTGGTCGTCGGACTGATCGCCCTGATCGAGCTGGCCGTCCTGCTCGCCGTGCTGCCGGTCGCCCTGCTGGCACGGATGCTCACCGGGAGGCACTGGTACGTCGAGATGCGCCGAGGCTTCCGCCCGTACTGGGAGGTCGACGCGGGGAGCTGGCGGGCCAGCGGCGAGCGCATCCTCGAGATCGCGCAGGCCGTCGAGCGCGGTCACCTGCCCCACCCGACGCTGCGGCAGCCCTAGCGGTTCCGCTCAGCCGGTCCTCGAGGCTCAGCCGGCCGCCAGGACGACGCCGAGCCGGTCGAGGAAGAGCGCCACGTCGTCCTCCGTCACGACCAGGGGCGGCCGGATCTTGAGCGTCGCTCCCTGATACCCGGTGGCCGAGACGAGCACTCCGGCCGCCCGGAGCCCGTCGACCACGTGCTGCGCGCCTGCGGGGTCGGGCCGGCCGTCGCCGTCGACGACATCGGCCCCCACGAACAGCCCGACGCCGCGGACCTCGCCCAGGCCCGGCAGCGCTCGCAGCCCGGCGAGGAGCCGGTCCCCCACCGCGGCCGCGTGGTCGACCAGGTCCTCGCCGCGGATCGTGTCGAGCACCGCCCGTGCCGCCGCCACCGCGGCAGGGCTGCCACCGAAGGTGTTGAAGTAGCGCACCCCCCGCCCGAACCGGTCGACGACGCCGGCGTCACCGACGACGGCACCGATCGGCAGCCCGTTGCCCATCGGCTTGCCGAGGGTGACCAGGTCCGGCTGCACGCCGTGCCGCTCGAACCCCCACATCCCGTGGCCCAGCCGCCCGAAGCCCGCCTGCACCTCGTCCGCGATCAGCAGGCCACCGGCGTCACGCACCGCCGCGGCGGCCGGCGCCAGCACGGGCGCCGGGTGCACGCCGTCGGAGCTGAAGACCGTGTCGACCAGCAGCGCAGCCACACCGTGACCGCTCGTCACGAGTGACTCCACCGCCGTCGAGACGGCGCTCGCCCAGTCCTCGGGCGTGTGCGCCGTCGGTGCCGGCACGACCCGGACCCAGTCGGCGGTCGGGCCCGACGACGGCGAGCAGTCGGCCGTGGCCGCGGTGCCGCCGTGGTAGGCGCTCGCGGTGACGACCACGCCCCGCGCTCCGGTCACGTGGCGGGCCATCCGCAGCGCCAGGTCGTTCGCCTCCGAGCCGGTGCACGTGAAGAGCAGGCGCTCCAGCCCGTCCGCGAACGTGTCGAGCAGCTCCTCGGCGTAGGACAGCACGAAGGGGTCGAGGTAGCGGGTGTGCGTGTTGGTGCGCGCCAGCTGCGCGGCGACCGCCTCCCGGACGGCGGGGTGGCTGTGGCCCAGCACGGCGACGTTGTTGTACATGTCGAGCATCGGTCGCCCGTGGGCGTCGTACAGGTAGGCGCCGGAGCCACGCGCCACCTCGACCGGGTCGCCGTACATCAGCGGGAAGCCCGGGCCGAAGACCCGTCGCCGCCTCGCCACCAGGTCGGCCGTGCGTGGCGCGAGCTCCCGCGTCACGCCGGCGAAGGTGTTGACGACCAGGGCGCCGCGACGCTCGCTCATGCCACCGCGTCGGGCGACTCCGGCAGCACCTGGCCGCCGTCCACGACGATGGTCTGGCCGGTGACGAAGCCCGCCTCGTCGGTCGCGAGGTAGAGGGCGGCGTGCCCGATGTCGGCCACGCTGCCGAGCCGGCCCTGCGGGATGCTCGCGGTCATGCTGGCCAGGTAGGCCTCCCCGAGGCCGTCGAGGCCCTCGGTGCGGATGTTGCCCGGAAGGACCGCGTTGATGGTGACGCGCTGCGGTGCCAGCTCGATCGCCGCGGTGCGGACGAACCCCAGCTGCGCAGCCTTCGACGCGCCGTAGTGGGACCAGCCGGGATAGCCCGTGATCGGGCCGGTGATCGAGGAGGTGACGACGACCCGGCCGCGCCCGGACGCCGCGAGCGCGGGCAGGCACGCCTGGACGGCGTACACGGTGCCGTTGAGGTTCGTGGCCATCACCCCCTCGAGCTCGCTCGCCGTGAGCTCGGCCAGCGGCGTGGAGGGGAAGATGCCGGCGTTGGCGCAGAGCACGTCGATGCCGCCCTGCTCGTCGAGCACGGTCGCCGCCATCGCCCGGCACGCCGCCGGATCGGTGACGTCGGCGACGACGTACCACGCCCGCAGCTCGTCGGCGGCCTCCTTCAGCGCCGCTTCGTCCCGGCCGGTGAGAGTGACGTGGGCGCCCGCCTCCGCGAAGACGGTGGCGATGCCGCGCCCGATGCCCTTGCTGCCGCCGGTGACGATGACCGACCGACCCGCGATGGAAGTGAACAACTGACCGTCTCCTGTCTAGTGGGTGATCTGCTCGCCGTGCGTCGCGACGTAGCGGCGGGCGAGGTCGAGCGAGCCCCGGGTGTAGGAGCGCCCCAGCCGCGCCACCTCCGGCGCGTGGGCGTGCGAGCCCATCCAGGCGGTCAGCAGCAGCCGCCGGAGCATCACGAACGTCGGGAGCATGGCCTCGGTCGCGGCGTCGAGGACGGCGACCTCCCGATAGCCGCGCAGCCACGCGTCCTGCCAGGCCGGCAGCCGCTGGTCGTCCTCCACGAACGACACGGCGGCCCCGAAGTCGTAGCCGAACCACGACATCCCGCAGTCGTCGAAGTCGATGACGCTGGTCCGCTCACCGTCGACGAGCAGGTTCGCGAGTCGGAGGTCGGCGTGGACGAGGCCGAACCGGTCCGGCCCGACGCCGCACGACGACAGCCGCGCAGCGACCAGGTCGGCCGCGGGAGCGAGCACGTCCTGCTCGGCCCTGCCGACACCGATCCCGTCCTGCCACCGGCCCCATCGCGGGGCAGCGCCCAGGGTGTGCTCGAGGTCCCACCGGAACCGGGAGAAGCCGGCCGGTCGGCTCCAGGTGCGCGCGTGCTCGTGCAGGGCGGCGGTGATCGCGCCCAGGCGGGCGAAGCCCTCGACGCCGTCCCGGTCCGGGTCGGGCTCACGGCCCGGCACATGGTCGAAGAGCACGGCATGGCGCTCGACCCGACCGTCCGGCACCACGACGACGGCGTCACCGGCCGGCGTGCGCCGCACGCCCGGCACCCGCACCACTCCCCTCTCGGCGAGCGCGTCCAGCCAGGCCAGCTCGCTCTCGATGGCCGCACGGTCGTGATAGCCGGCACGGTGGACGCGGAGCACGGCCCGACCGTCGTCGCCGCGGCGCTCGTCGGCGACCAGGTAGGTGGCGTTCTCCGACACGGTGAGGAGGTCGAGCCGAGCCTCGGACAGGTCGTGCTCGGCCAGGGCGCACCGCGCGATCGTGTCGGTCAGGTCGGAGGCCAGGTCCAGCACTCCCGCATCATGTCCACCCGGAGTGGACGTCGTAAATGCCGGCAACACGATGGCAACGCAGGCCGCCGAGATGTTGCGCCACCGACATCGAATCCGACATTCACGGGCCGGTCACCCGGCCGTGGCGACGGCGCCATGTCGGATCGGGACCGTGACACCATGCGGATCGCTCTGGTGACCGAGACCTTCTATCCCGCCGTCGACAGCACCACCACGACGCTCAAGGCCACCGCCGACCGGTTGGTCGACCTCGGCCACACCGTGCGGATCATCGCGCCCGGCCCGGGCCTGACCAGCTACCGCGGCTGTGACGTGGTGCGCGTGCGCCCGCTGGAACCGACCGGCCATCAGGTGCGCACCGCACTCGACGACTTCGAGCCCGACCTGGTGCAGGCGGCGTCGCCGCGGTTCGTCGGCCGCAAGGCCCTCAAGCACGCCCGGCGGACCGGCACACCGAGCCTGGTGATCGAGCAGTCCCCCGTCTTCGACCTCGCCGCGGACTACTGGCGCGCCAAGGTCGCCGAACGCACCGACCGGGTCCTGGTCACCTCGCAGTGGATGGTGGACCGCGCGGCGGAGCTCGGCGTCGCCGCCGAGTGGTGGCGGCCCGGGGTTGACACGGCCGCCTTCGCGCCGGCGCTGCGGGACCAGTGGCTCTCCAACGCCTGGTCACGCGCTCGCTCCCCGCACGGCCCGCACGTGGTCGTCGGCTACGTCGGCAGCCTGCACAAGCGCCACGGCGTACGACGCCTCGCCGCCCTCGCCGACGTCCCGGGCATCCGGCCGGTCATCATCGGCGACGGCCCGGAGCGCGAGTGGCTCGCCAAGCGCCTGCCCGACGCGAAGTTCACCGGCCCGCTGCAGACCGGCGACCTCACGATCGCGATGCCGACGCTCGACGTGCTGGTGCACCCCGGCGAGCACGAGACCTGCTGCCACCCGTTGCGCGAGGCGGCCGCGTCCGGCGTGCCCGTCGTGGCGATGCGCGCCGGCGGCGCCCCCGACGTCGTGCAGCACCTGGAGACCGGCCTCCTCGTCTCCCCCGAGGGCAGGAAGCGGGCGCTCGCGGAGGCGGTCGCGGCGGTCGCCTCCGACAGCCACCGCGGGCTGCTCGGCGAGCAGGGGCGCGCCTGGGCGGTGCGGCGCACGTGGACCGACGCCGTCGACGAGCTGGTGACGGCACACGCCCGCCTCCGTCGCCCCGCTGCCGCCTGATCGACCGCGCCGTGGTGTATTGGACGGGTGGAACCGCCCGACACCACCCCCTCGGCTGAGGAGAGCACCACGGCGGCTCCGCCCTCGACTCCCTCCTCGACCGACAGCGAGAGCCTGCTGACGGTCCTCGTCGCGTTCACGGCGAACCTGCTCGTCGCGCTCGCGAAGAGCCTGGCGGCGGCGGTCACGGGGTCGGCGTCGATGCTCGCCGAGGCCGCCCACTCGTGGGCCGACACCGGCAACGAGATCTTCCTCATCGTCGGCGCCCGCAAGGCGGCGAAGCCGGCGGACGAGGCCCATCGGCTCGGCTACGGCCGGGTCGGCTACCTCTGGTCGATGTTCGCCGCCTTCGGCCTGTTCTCCCTCGGTGCGGCGGTGTCGGTATGGCACGGGATCCTGGCGCTCGGCGCCAGCCCGGAGGCGGACACGTCCTACGGCTGGGGGTATGTCGTGCTGGCCACCGCCTTCGTGCTGGAGGGCGCCTCCTTCCTCCAGGCGCTCCGGCAGACGCGCAGCGGAGCCGAGCGGGGCCGCATCCACCCGCTGCGCTACGTCCGGCTCACCTCGAACCCGATGCTGCGCTCGGTCTTCGTCGAGGACCTCTCGGCGCTCGTCGGCATCCTGGTGGCCACGCTCGGGATGGGCCTGCACGAGATCACCGGCGACCCGGTCTGGGACGCGCTCGGCTCCATCGTCGTGGGGCTGCTGCTCGGCGCGGTGGCGCTGTTCCTGATCGCCCGCAACATGGACTTCCTCACCGGCGAGGCCGTCACACCGCAGGTCCGCGACAGCGCCCTGCACGCACTCCTCGCGCACCCGGAGATCGCACGTGTCAGCGACCTCCACATGGAGTGGGTCGGCGCCGAGCGGATCTACCTCGTGGCGGCGATCGACCTGGTCGGGGACGCGCCCGAGTCCGACGTGGCCGCACGGCTCGCGGCGATCGAGGACGCGCTCCACGCGCAGCCCACGATCGAACGGGCGGTGCTGACCCTCTCGCGCCCCGGCGATCCCGCCGACCTGCGGCCCGCTCAGCCGCGCAGTCCGGCCACACGCTCACCGCGGGCGTAGGCGTCGAGCATCAGCTCGGCCGGCGACTCACGCCGCTTCCACCGGTCGCGGAGCCGGGCGAGGCGCAGCAGGTCGGCGGGCCGCTCGGCCAGGGCGTGCTCCGCAGCGTCGAGCAGCCGGCCGGTGCCGGCGTGCACGTCGTCGTCGGCGAGGCCCGCGACCGCCACCTGCCGATGCAGGGCGGCGTCCGGCGTCGTGCGGCGGCCGGTCAGCGTCTCGTCCAGCACGAGGCCGGTGAGCAGCGAGAGCAGCTCGCCGTACAGCTCGGGGTCGGCACAGGCGTCGAAGGCCTTGAACTCGACCCGGCCCACCTCGGCCGGCAGCCGCGCGACCTGGGTGAGCGACGGGTCGGACGCGATCTGACCACCCGGCCCGGCGAGGAACACCATCACCGCAGGTCGGGCTCCGGTGCGCACGGCGGTGCGCGCCGACAGTCCGCCCCAGGGCGCGCCGTCGCGGAACGGTGAGGAGAACGACAGCGGCACCAGCCACGGGCTGTAATGGGTGAGCTTGCGCCCCACGTCGACGAGACCGGCCTCGTCGAGGGCGGCACACGAGAAGTTGAGATCGGGGCCGTAGGTCGACATCGGCAGGTGCGCCGTCCGCTCCTCCGGCCCCGCCTGTCGGTGGGCCAGCTCCCACCGGTTCAGCGGGGGGTGGACGCGGTAGGAGGACCGCACCGGGTTGAAGGCCACCGTGGTGGTGCGCAGCCGGGTGCCGGCCAGCGCGCGGTCCAGCCGCTGCAGGTCCGCGCGCAGCGCGTCGACGACGGCCTCGATCGACCCGTGGATCCGGGTCCGGATCTCGAGTCCCTTCGGGTCGCACCGGACGAGCTCACCCTCCTCGTCGAACCGCTCGTAGCCCTCGACGTACCACCGCTTGCGCTTGATGCCCTGGTCACCGACCCGCAGGTCCGCATAGTCGTCCGGATCCTCCGGCAGCGCGTCGACGACCGCCTGCAGCTCCTCGAAACCGACGGTGGTGTCGTCGACGAACCCGCCGCCGACGAGCTCGAGGGCGAGCTCGTGCTCGATGCCGTAGCGGAACGCATGGTCGCGCATCCGGCCCACCTTCCCCGAGTCCGCCGCGGACCCGTTCGCCCGCTGATGTTGAGGGTAGCCTCACCTGCCCTCGTCGGACAGGGGACGCGCGGTGGGCCACGGCGTCGGATGCGGCGCACCACCACGGGTGGCAGGCTGGGGCCATGACCACCGACCCGCTCGACGAGCTGGTCGCAGCGCTGCCCGACCGAGCCGTCCTCACCTCCGAGACCGCGATCGAGCGCTACCGCGAGGACTTCGCGCGGGACGGCTCGGCCGGAGCGCCGCTCGCCGTCGTCCGCCCCGAGACCGCCGCTCAGGTGCAGACGACCGTCCGCTGGGCCGCGGCCCACGGGGTGCCGGTCGTCCCCCGCGGTGCCGGCACCGGCCTCTCCGGCGGCTCGTCCGCGGTCGACGGCGGCATCACGATCTCGCTGGACCGCATGCGCAGCATCGAGATCGACCCCGCGTGCCAGGTCGCGGTCGTCGAGCCCGGCGCGCTGAACGTCGAGGTCAAGCAGGCGGCGGCCGAGCACGGTCTGTGGTACCCGCCGGACCCGTCGTCGTACGAGATCTGCTCGATCGGCGGCAACCTCGCGACCAACGCCGGAGGCCTGTGCTGCGTCAAGTACGGCGTCACGACCGACTACGTGCTGGGTCTGGACGTCGTGCTGGCCGACGGCACGCTGGTGACGCTCGGCGGCAAGCGCATCAAGGACAGCGCCGGGCTCTCGCTGCTCAAGCTCTTCGTCGGCAGCGAGGGGACGCTCGGCGTCATCACGCGGGGCATCCTGCGGCTGGTTCCCGCCCAGCTCCCCCGCGCCACCGTCGTCGGGACGTTCCCCTCGATGGCGGCGGCCTCGGAGGCCGTCGTGGCCGTCCGGAGTCGGGTGCGCTCCTCGATGCTCGAGCTGATGGACCACGCGACCATCAACGCCGTCGAGGACTGGCGCGCGCACGGCCTGGACCGCACGGCGGGCGCCCTGCTGGTGGCCCAGTCCGACTCACCCGGCACCTCAGCCGGGGACGAGGTCGAGATCATGCGCCGCTGCTGTGAGCAGGCGGGCGCCGACGAGGTCTTCACGACCACCGACCCCGAGGAGTCCGAGCTCTTCGTCGCCGCCCGGCGCAATGCCCTGCACGCCGTGGAGAGCCGCGGCAGCGTGCTCTTCGAGGACGTCGGCGTCCCGGTCCCGCAGCTGCCCGAGCTGGTCGACGCGGTCGCCGCGATCGCCGACCGCTGCGGGGTGGAGATCGCCGTGGTCGCCCACGCCGGTGACGGCAACACCCACCCGCTCGTGGTGTACGACGCCGCCGACCCCGACTCCACGGTCCGCGCCCGCAAGGCCTTCGACGAGGTGATGGCCGCCGCCATCCGGCTGGGTGGCACGATCACGGGCGAGCACGGCGTGGGGCGCGCCAAGAGGGCGGCCCTCCCGGACCAGCTCGGCGCCGACGTGATGGCGCTGACCCGGCGCGTCAAGCACGCGCTCGACCCCGACGGCATCCTCAACCCGGGCGCCGTCCTGGAGACGACGAAGGAGAAGCCGTGACGACCATCCCCAGCCGCCACCTGTTCGGCCCCGGGCCCACGAATCCCTACCCCGAGGCGACCGAGGGTCTGGCCCGGCCGCTGCTCGGCCATCTCGACCCGGCGTTCCTCGCCGTCATGGACGAGACCTGCGACCGGCTGCGGGAGGTGTGGGGCACCCGCAACACCCGGACGCTGCCCCTCTCGGCGACCGGGTCGGCGGGCATGGAGGCGGCGTTCGTCAACACCGTCCACCCCGGTGACGTCGTCGTGGTGGCGGTCAACGGCCTGTTCGGCCAGCGCATGTGCGACGTCGCCGCACGCTGCGGCGCCGAGGTCGTGGCGGTCGAGCACGCGTGGGGCACCCCGGTCGACCCGGAGCGGGTGCTGGCGGCCCACCCGTCGCCCACCATCGTCGCGGCGGTCCACGCGGAGACGTCGACCGGCGTCCGCTCCGACATCGCCGCCCTCGGCGAGGCGGTCCGCGCTGCCGGTGACGCACTGCTGATCGTGGATGCGGTGACCTCGATCGGCGGCATCGAGCTGCACGCCGACGACTGGGGCATCGACGTCGGCTACGCCGGCACCCAGAAGTGCCTCGGAGTGGCACCGGGCCTGGCGCCGTTCACGATCAGCGACCGCGCCTTCGAGCGGCGGGTCGAGCGGCCGCAGTCGTGGTACCTCGACCTCGGCCTGCTCGGCGGCTACGTCGGCGAGGCCGCGCAGGGCTCAGGCGGCCGGACCTACCACCACACCGCACCCGTGGCGATGGTCGGCTCGCTGCACGCCGGGCTCGGCCGGATCCTGGAGGAGGGCCTCGAGCAGGTCTGGGCGCGCCACGCCGCAGCCGGCCAGGCTCTCCAGGACGGCCTCGAGACGATGGGGTTGGAGCTGTTCGCCGACAAGGACGCCCGGCTGCCGGAGCTGACCACGGTCAGGGTGCCCGACGGCGTCGACGCGGCCGCGGTCCGCCGTACGCTGCTGGAGCACTACGACATCGAGATCGGCGCCGGCGTCGGGGAGTACGCCGCCTCCGTGTGGCGCATCGGCCTGATGGGGCCGAACGCGCACCCGGACGCCGTGACGCTGGTGCTCGCCGCGCTCGCGGAGGCGCTGGGCTACTGACCGACCGGCTACTCCCGGTTGTCGTAGTCCTTGGTGCGGATCCCGATCTTGTTGCCGAGCCACACCAGCGGGTCGTACTTCTTGTCAGCGACCCGCTCCTTCATCGGGATGATCGCGTTGTCGGTGATCTTGATGCCCTCGGGGCAGACCTCGGTGCAGCACTTGGTGATGTTGCACATCCCGATGCCGGCGGCACCCTGAGCGAGCTCCCGCCGGTCGTGGGTGTCGAGGGGGTGCATGTCGAGCTCGGCGTAGCGCAGGAAGAAGCGCGGCCCGGCGAAGGCAGGCTTGTTCTCCTCGTGGTCACGCACGACGTGACAGGTGTCCTGGCACAGGAAGCACTCGATGCACTTGCGGAACTCCTGACCCCGCTCCACGTCGATCTGCGCCATCCGGCGCTTGCCGTCGGCGTCGCGGGGCGGCGGCGCGAAGGACGGCAGCTCCGCCGCCTTCTCGTAGTTGAACGACACGTCGGTGACCAGGTCGCGGATCACCGGGAAGGCCCGCAGCGGGGTGACCGTGATCGTCTCGGCCGGGTCGAAGTCCGACAGCCGCGTCATGCACAGCAGTCGGGGCCTGCCGTTGATCTCGGCGCTGCAGGAGCCGCACTTGCCGGCCTTGCAGTTCCAGCGCACGGCGAGGTCACCGGCCTGCGTGGCCTGCAGCCGGTGGATCGCGTCGAGCACGACCTCGCCGTCGGAGACCTCGACGGTGTAGTCGCCGAGCTCGCCACCCGACTCGTCGCCGCGCCACACGCGCATCGTCAGCTCGTAGGACATCGGTCGCTCCTATTCGAAGTACGTCTGCAGCTCGTCGGGCATGGTCGGCAGCGGCTGCTCGGTCAGCTCCACGGCGGAGCCGTCAGCGGCGAGCGTGACCAGCAGGTTCCTGGCTCCCCAATGGGGGTCCGGGCCGGGGTAGTCGTCGCGGGTGTGGCCGCCGCGGGACTCCTTGCGCGCGAGCGCCGCCCGTGCGATGCACTCGCCGACGAGCAGCATGTTGCGCAGGTCGATCGCGAGGTGCCACCCGGGGTTGTACTGCCGGTTGCCCTCCACACTCATCCGCGGCACACGGTCCTTGAACCGCTCGATCTCGCCGAGCGCCTGCTCGAGCTCCGGGCCCTGTCGGATGATCCCGACCAGGTCGTTCATCGTCTGCTGCAGGTCGTGCTGGATCGTGTAGGGGTTCTCGCCGCCCTCGGTCTCGAAGGGCAGCAGCGCCTCCCGCTTCGCGGCAGCCACGTCGCTCTCGGTCACCTCCGGCCGGTCCTCGAGCGAGGCGGCGTAGGCCGCGGCCGCGTCGCCGGCCCGCTTGCCGAAGACCAGCAGGTCCGAGAGCGAGTTGCCGCCGAGCCGGTTGGAGCCGTGCATCCCGCCGGAGCACTCCCCCGCCGCATACAGGCCCGGGACGTGGGAGAGCGCGGTGTCGGCGTCGACCTCGATGCCGCCCATGACGTAGTGACAGGTCGGGCCGATCTCCATCGCCTCGGCGGTGATGTCGACGTCGGCCAGCTCCTTGAACTGGT
>CAZJDU010000099.1:0-13348 GCA_964544855.1 uncultured Nocardioides sp. | reverse complement strand
GCCCAGGTGCAGCAGGTGATGCGGCCGGTCGAGGTGCAGGTCCCGGCCGACACCGATCCGCGGACCGTCTTCGAGGCGATCGACACCGCACACGCGCCCCTCGCCGTCGGGGTCGACCGGGAGGAACGGCTGGTCGGCGTGCTCACCCGCACCGGGGCGCTTCGGGCCACGCTCTACCACCCCGCCGTGGACACGGCCGGTCGACTGCGGATCGCTGCTGCCATCGGGGTGAACGGTGACGTCGCCGGCAAGGCCAAGGAGCTCCTGGCCGCCGGCATCGACACGTTGGTGGTCGACACGGCGCACGGTCATCAGGACCGGATGCTCGACGCGCTCGCAGCCGTGAGGACGGTCGACCCGCAGGTCCCGGTGGTCGCGGGCAACGTCGTCGACGCCGAGGGCACCCGCGCGCTCGTCGAGGCCGGCGCCGACATCGTCAAGGTCGGTGTCGGGCCGGGTGCGATGTGCACGACCCGGATGATGACCGGGGTCGGCCGGCCCCAGTTCAGCGCCGTGCTGGAGTGCGCCGCCGCGGCCCGGGAGCTGGGGGCCCACATCTGGGCGGACGGTGGCGTCCGTCATCCCCGGGACGTCGCGCTCGCACTGGCGGCGGGCGCCGGCGCCGTCATGGTCGGATCCTGGTTCGCGGGCACCCACGAGTCGCCCGGCGACCTGCTCGAGGACGCCGACGGCCGGCCCTTCAAGGTGTCCTTCGGCATGGCGTCGGCACGTGCCGTCGCACACCGCACCTCGGCGGACAACGCGTTCGACCGCGCCCGCAAGGGCCTCTACGAGGAGGGCATCTCCTCCTCACGGCTGTACCTCGACCCGGAGCGTCCGGGCGTCGAGGACCTGCTCGACCAGATCTGCGCCGGGGTGCGCTCGGCCTGCACGTACGCCGGTGCCGCCGATCTCGAGCAGTTCCACGACCGCGCCGTCGTCGGCGTGCAGTCGGCGGCCGGCTACCACGAGGGCCGTCCGCTCTCGTCCAGCTGGTGAGGTCAGCGGTCCGAATGGAGCCCGCGGCTGCTGCCGGCCCGCCGTCCGCGGACGACGCCGACGAAGTCCTGGTGCACGGGGCTGTCGGCGTCTCGGAGCCAGATCAGCCCGACCGGGGCCGTCGGTAGGTCGGTCACCGGACGTCGGACCACGTCCTTGCGATGGTGCAGCCGAGCGACCGACATCGGGAGGATGACCACGCCCGTCCCAGCGGCCGCGGTGGCGACCGCCTCCTGCGCCGTCATCGGCGGCAGCTCGGGCTGGGGTGCGGTCGGTCGCCAGCCGGTCGGGTGGGGGAGCAGCAGCACCTCCTCGCGGAGGTCCTCGAGGGAAACCTCCTCGGCGGCAGCGACCAGGTGCTCGGTGCCCGCCACCACGACCGGGACCTCCTCGTAGAGCACCACGCAGTGCAGATCGTCACGCAGCAGCGTCGAGCGGTCGACCGGGAGCCGGGCGAGGCAGAGGTCGGCGTCGCCGGTCTCGAGCACGTCCCGCTCACGGCCCTCCTCCACGGGCACCAGTCGGAGCGGGAGATCCGGGTGCCGGTCGCGCCACACCCGTGCCCACTTGTCCGGTGTCACGCCGGGCACGAACGCGACCGTGAGGCCCGACGACTCGGTCTCCATGAGCCGCATCGTAGTGGCCGCCGAGGTGACGATCCGACGGCGATCGCGCCACGACCTCGTCAACAACGGCGAAACCGGCTGGGCGGCTGGCGGCGGTGTGCTTACGCTAGAGCACCGGACCCGAACACAATGACGACACAGCGACGTCCGGGGACCGCGGGAAGGAGGTGGCCACGATGGCTTCCCACGCGCCCGTCGTCCTGCTCAACGCCACCTGCGAGCCCCACGACGTGGTGTCCTTCCCGCACGCGGTGAGGATGCTGTGCCGAGGTGTCGCTGTCGTGCACGAGGCCGACGCGGACCGCCGGATCGGCCCGCACCCGTGGCCCAAGGTGCTCCGGCTCGTGCGCTATGTCGTCGCCCACTGGATGTACCGCCCTGCGGCCTACGGTCGGGAGGCGGTGCTGCGCCGCGATCGCCGCCGCTGCGCCTACTGCGGCGCGCGGGCCGACACCATCGACCACCTGGTGCCCCGCTCGCGGGGCGGTCGCTGGACCTGGCTCAACACCGTCGCGGCCTGTGGACGCTGCAACAGCCGCAAGGGTGACCGGACGCCCGTGGAGGCCGGAATGCGGCTGCGGTTCGAGCCGTGGGTGCCCACGCGCGCCCAGGTCACCGGCTGGGGCAGCCGACGCTGAGCGGCGCGGACCGCATTCGCCCCGCGCCGCCTGTCCCTCGGCCGGCCAGGCGGCGCCACCGCTTCCGGGCTTGTCGATGGTGCACAAGGCAGCCGTGAAACTTCGGCGACGGCGGACCTAGGAGACCGGTCGCGCCGCTCCCTACTGTGATCGACGACACAGCGGCGTGAGTGAGAGGGAGCGCAATGGACATCGGGTACCTGCCGTGGCGGCTCGCCGAGCAGTACGGCGACCGGGAGGCCATCGGCGACGAGGCGAGCGTCCTGACGTTCCGGGAGCTCGACCGCCGGGTCGAGGCGGTCGCGGCACAGCTGCGGAGCCTGGGTTTCGGGCCCGGAGACGTGCTCGCCGTGATGCTGCCCAACCGGGCCGAGCTGGTCATCGCCCTCGCGGCCGCGTGGCGTCTGGCCGGTGCCGCCACACCGGTCAACCCCGCGTTCACCTCCGACGAGGCCGGCCACCAGATCGCCGACTCCGGTGCCTGCCTGGTGATCACCGACGGTGAGGCCGAGGGCCTGCCCGCCCCCACCCTGTCGGTGGACGCGCTCTGGACGGCCACCAGCGAGACGGTGCCTCCTGCCGACCTCACCGGCCCCGAGCTCGCGCTGCTGATCTACACCAGCGGCTCGACCGGGCGGCCGAAGGGGGTGATGCTCGACCACGCCAACCTCGAGGCGATGAGCTCTCAGATGGTGGCGCTCTTCGGACTCACCGAGGCCGACCACTGCCTGCTGGTCCTGCCGCTCTTCCACGTCAACGCCATCATGGTGAGCACGTTCTCACCGCTGCGAGCCGGTGGGAGGGTGTCGCTGCGGGCCGGCTTCTCCGCCACCGGGTTCTTCGACCAGGTCGAGGCGCTGCGACCGACGTACTTCTCCGCCGTTCCCGCCATCTACGCGATGCTCGCGGCGCTGCCGGCCGAGGTGTCACCGGACACGTCCTCACTCCGCTTCGTCGTGTGTGGTGCCGCTCCGGTGAGCGCGGAGCTGCTCGCGACCTGCCAGAAGCGCTACGACTTCGAGATCGTCGAGGGCTACGGCCTCACCGAGGGCACCTGTGCGTCCGCGTGCAACCCGGTCGACGGCGTCCGCAAGATCGGCACCGTTGGTCCGGTGGTTCCCGGTCAACAGCTCCGGGTGGCCGGTCCGGACGGTGCGGACGTCCCGGTCGGCGAGCGCGGAGAGGTCCTGATCGGAGGATCGACGGTGATGCGCGGCTACCTCAACCGTCCCGAGGCCACCGCGGCGACCGTCGTGGACGGCTGGCTGCACACGGGCGACGTGGGTGTCCTCGACGAGGACGGGTACCTCCGGATCGTCGACCGGATCAAGGACATGATCATCCGGGGCGGGGAGAACCTCTACCCCAAGGAGATCGAAGCCGTGATCGCCGAGCTCGACGAGGTGCTCGAGGTCGCCGTGGTGGGGCGGCCGGATCCGGTGCTCGGAGAGGTGCCGGTGGCCTACGTCGTCACCTACCCCGACGCCGATCTGCCGATCGCCCCCATCCTCGACCACTGCCGGGGCCGGCTCACCCGAGTGAAGATCCCGAGCGAGGTCGTCGTCGTCGACGCGCTGCCCCGCAATCCCGTCGGCAAGATCGACAAGCCAGGTCTGCGCCGACTGCTGCCCGCCTGACCCCATCCCCCACCGATCGCACGGGCCTCCCGTGCCGCTGGGCCCTGCCCTGCGCCCCCGACAAAGGAGTTCCACCATGGGTCTGAAGACCGCTGACATGCCGCCGGTCGATCCGGCGGAGTTCGGCTCCCTCCCGTTCATGCAGCGCATGCGACTGCTCGCCACGCACTGGTGCGAGTGGGGCTTCGGCAGCCCCAAGCAGCTGCACCTGCTCTACGTCTACAAGCTGCTCTTCTACGTCGTCGTCGGCACGATCGTCGTCGGCGTGACCACGCCCGCGCTGGGCGGCTTCGGCGAGCTCGGATCCTGGTGGAACGAGCCGATCGTCTACGTCAAGCTCATGGTCTGGACGATCCTGTTCGAGATCCTCGGTCTCGCCTCGTCCTCGGGGCCACTGGCGTTCAAGTTCAAGCCGTTCATCGGCGGTTGCCTCTACTGGACGCGCCGCAACACCCTGCGCGTCCCGCCGTGGCCGGGCAAGGTGCCGTTCACGCGGGGTGACCACCGCACCGCGGGGGACGTGGGGCTCTACCTCGTGGTCCTCGCCGACCTGGTGGTGCTGCTCGTCCACCCGGGCACGCGCACCGACCTGGTGCCCGGCAGCGAGGCAGGGCTGCCGCCGGCGTGGGCGCTCGTGGGCTACGTCGGACTGATCATCGTGATGGGACTGCGGGACAAGGTGGTGTTCCTCGCCGCCCGATCCGAGCAGTACCTGCTCATCCTGTTCGTCTTCGGTGCCGCGAGCCAGCTGGTCGACATGATCGTCGCCGCCAAGATCGCGATGGTGGCCATCTGGGTGGGAGCGGGTGTGTCGAAGTTCGGCCGTCATTTCACCAACGTGGTGGCGCCGATGATCAGCAACACGCCATGGATCACCTCACGGCGCTTCAAGCGGTCGCTCTACCGCGACTTCCCGCGCGACCTGCGGCCCTCCCACGTCTCCTCGGGCTTCGCGCACATCGGCGGCACCGTCGTGGAGCTCGCGCTGCCGCTGACACTGCTGTTCTCCACCGACCGCACCATCACCCTGCTGGCGATCGCGGGAATGATCTGCTTCCACCTCTTCATCACCTCGACGTTCCCCCTCGCGGTTCCGCTGGAGTGGAACATCTTCTTCATCTTCGCGACCCCGTTCCTGTTCTGGAACTTCGACGCGGGCGCCGGCTACGGGGTCGGCGACATGTCGACGGGATGGCTGCTCTTCACGCTGGTCGGCGTGCTGACCTTCCCGATCCTCGGCAACCTGCGGCCCGACCTGGTCTCGTTCCTGCCCTCCATGCGGCAGTACGCCGGCAACTGGGCCTCGGCGCAGTGGGCCTTCCGCGGTCGCGACGCGGAGGAGAAGCTCAACCAGCACCTGGTGAAGTACAACGACAACCAGGTGGACCAGCTGACCGCGGCGTTCGGTGCCGAGGTGGCCGAGATCTTCATGCAGAAGGCCGTCGCCTGGCGCACGATGCACAGCCAGGGGCGTGCGTTGACCTCGCTGCTGATGCGGCACACGGACGACCTGGACAACTACGTCGTCCGCGAGGCCGAGTTCGTCTGCACGACGCTGGTGGGCTGGCAGTTCGGCGACGCGCACCTGCACAACGAGTTCACGATCGAGGCGGTGCAGCGCCGCTGCGGGTTCGAGCCGGGGGAGCTGGTGGTCTCGTGGACGGAGTCCCAGCCGATCCATCGCAACCACATCGAGTACAAGGTGATCGACGCCGCCCTGGGCGTGGTGGAGCGCGGGACCTACGTCGTCAGGGACGCCACCGACGAGCAGCCCTGGCTCCCGAACGGCCCGATCAAGCACACCGTCACCTGGACGCGGCCGGGCTACACAGCCCCGTCGGACGGGTCGCAGTACGTGACCGCAGCCTCCGACGCGGGTGACGACCCTAGGATCGATGCATGACACGTGCGGTCGTCGTCGGCAGCGGGCCCAACGGGCTCGCTGCCGGCCTGACCCTCGCTGCGGCAGGGCTCGAGGTGACCGTGCTCGAGGCTGCCGACACCGTCGGCGGCGGCACCCGCTCGGGTGAGGAGACGCTCCCCGGGCTGCTCCACGACCTGTGCTCGGGCTTCCACCCGCTGGCCGTGGACACGGCGTTCTCGCGCACCTTCGATCTCGCGCAGCACGGGCTGCGGTACGCCGTGCCCGAGGTCCAGTACGCGCACCCGCTCGCCGACGGCACCGGTGCGGCGGTGTGGCAGTCGGTCGAGACGACCGCCGAGGGGCTCGGTCCCGACGGGCCGTCGTACCGTCGGATCTTCGGGCCGCTCACCGAGCGCTTCGACCGGATCGCCGAGGAGTTCCTGCGGCCGATGCTGCACGTGCCGACGAGCCCGTGGGCGTTGGCACGCTTCGGGATGTACTCCGCGCTGCCGGCCCGGCTGCTGGCTCGCCGGTTCCGCACCCAGCGCGGGCGTGCCCTGTTCGCCGGCGTCGCCGCCCACGCCTTCCGCCCGCTGCAGGCACCGATGAGCTCAGCCATCGGCGTCGCACTGGGGACGGCGGCGCATCGGTACGGATGGCCGGTCGCGGTCGGCGGATCGGCCGCGATCTCGCGGGCGCTGCAGGCAGAGCTCGAGCAGCGCGGAGGCAAGGTGCTGACCGGAGTCCGGGTGAGCAGCCTCGGCGATGTCGGCGACGCCGACGTGGTCATGCTCGACACCTCGCCGTCGGCGGCCGCGGCGATCCTCGGCGATCGGCTGCCACGTCGCGTCGCCCGTGGCTACGCCCGGTTCCGCCACGGCCCCGGTGCCTACCAGGTCGCACTCGCCGTGGACGGCGGTCTGCCGTGGACCTACGAGCCGGCGCGTCGCGCCGGCACCGTGCACCTCGGCGGCACGCTGGAGGAGGTGGCCGCGGCCGAGGCGGCGGTGTGGCGCGGCGTCGCCAGCGAGCGGCCGTTCGTGCTGCTCGGCCAGCAGTACGTCGCGGACCCGGGCCGGACCAGCGGCGATCTCGTGCCCGTGGATGCGTACGCCCATGTCCCCGCCGGCTACCGGGGCGACGCCGCCGGGGCGATCCTCGAGCAGATCGAGCGGTTCGCACCGGGGGCGCGCGACCGGATCCGTCACCTCACCGTGCGGCCGACCGCGAGCATCGCCCGGCACAACGAGAACTACGTCGGCGGCGACATCATCACCGGTGCCAACACACCGCGGCAGCTGGTCTTCCGGCCCCGCGTCGCCCTCGACCCGTACTCGACCGGTGTGGACGGGGTGTTCCTGTGCTCGGCGGCGACGCCGCCCGGTGCCGGCGCGCACGGGATGTGCGGCTGGCACGCCGCTCGGGCCGCCCTGCGGCGGCTGGACGTCCCGGTGCCGGTGACGCCGTGACCGAGCAGGTTCCGCATCGCCGCACCGTGGTTCCCGGAAGCCAGGAGGCCGCCGAGATCGCCCGGTTGTGCGCGGTCGTGGGTGAGCGGCTGCAGCATCGGCTCGCCGAGCTCAGCGCCTCGATGACCGCGGTGATCGGGGAGGGCGTGGCGGACCTGCAGGACCCCGAGCTCGAGGACATGATGTACGGGAGCGTCGAGGGCAACATCGCGACGATCCTGAGCATGCTGCGTCACGACATCCCGCTCGAGCACGTCCAGCCGGTCACGGCCGCGACCGAGTACGCGATCCGGCTCGCTCAGCGCGGGGTCCCCGCGGCCTCGCTGCGGCGTGCCTACCACTTCGGCTCCGACGACCTGCTGGCGCAGATGTTCGACGAGGTCCGCGAGCTCGACGTCGACCCGGACGTGCGGCTGCGACTGCTGCACCACCTGGCCGGGTGGACGCACTCCTACGTCGACTGGATCACGCGCAACGTGCTCGCGGCCTACGAGGAGGAGGCGCGACAGATGGCGGCGCAGAACGCCACGGTCGCGGCGTCGCTCGTGCGGGGCGTCCTCGACCACAGCCCGGGTGCCGATCTCGGGTTCCGCGAGCGCACCGGCTACCGCCTGGACCAGCATCACGTGGCCGCCGTGCTCTGGATCGCCGGGGCCAACCCCGGTGCGGACCACACCGACCGTCTCAGACGTGCGGCGACGGACCTCGCCGCGGTGGTGGCGAGCGGGAGCGAGCCGCTGTTCACCGCGGTGGACCGCAGCACGGCATGGGTGTGGTTCGGCCGCGGCAGCCACGCGCGCGAGCCGGATCCGGACGCCGTCGAGAGGGCCCTGGCGGCCCACCCGGACACGCGGGTGGCGGCCGGTCGGACGTGCGCGGGTGTCTCCGGCTTCCGGCGCAGCCATCATCAGGCCGAGGCCGCACGGGCGGTCGGGAGCGTCGCCGACACCGGACGGCAGGTGATCGCCCACGGCGACCGGGCCGTCGCCATGATCTCGATGATGCTCCACGACCCGGAGGAGCTGAGTGCGTGGGTGCGCGACGTCCTCGGGCCGCTGGCGGCGCCGACGGCGAACGCCGCACGGTTGCGCGAGACGCTGCTGGCCTTCCTGGAGTCCGGCAGCACCATCCAGGCGACGGCGGACCGGCTGCTGCTGCACCGGAACACGGTGAAGTACCGCATCGGCCGTGCGGTGGAGCTGCGCGGCCGCTCGCTCGAGGACGACCGGCTCGATGTCGAGGTCGCCCTCGAGGCGATGCGTCTGCTCGGCGACGGCCTGCTCGAGTGACCGGGTCCGCCATGCCGTGACGGACGGCATGCCAGACTGCCGCCCGTGGTCGAGATCGCGGGACTGAGCCATCACGTCGCACACGTCAACGGCATCCGGTTGCACTGGGCCGAGGCGGGGGAGGGGCCGCTGGTGCTGCTGGTCCACGGCTTCCCCGAGTCGTGGTACTCCTGGCGGTTCCAGGTTCCCGTGCTGGCCGACGCCGGCTATCGCGCGGTCGCGATGAGCGTCCGCGGCTACGGCCGCTCGTCGCAGCCGGCGGCTGTCGAGGAGTACCGGATGATGCGGCACGTCGCCGACAACGTCGGTCTGGTCGCGGTGCTGGGGGAGTCCTCAGCGGTGATCGTGGGCCACGACTGGGGTGCTCCGATCGCGTGGGCATCCGCCCAGCTGCGGCCCGACGTCTTCACCGCCGTCGCCGGGCTCTCGGTGCCGTACGCCCCGTCCGGTGCCCACCGCCCGACGGACTCGTTCGCCGCGATGGGGGGCGAGGAGGAGTTCTACATCTCCTACTTCCAGGAGCCCGGTCGCGCCGAGCGCGAGATCGAGGCCGACGTACGCCGGTGGCTGCTCGGCATGTACTACTCGGCGTCCGGTGAGGGCGTCCGGGCCTCCGCCGACCGGGGCACGGGGCCGGTGGTGCACATCCCGCGCGGAGCACGGATGAGCGACCGCTTCGTCTATCCCGACCCCATGCCGGCCTGGCTGTCCGCCGACGATCTGGACTTCTACGCCGGCGAGTTCGAGCGCTCCGGATTCTCCGGCGCGCTCCACCGCTACCGCAACGTCGACCGCGACTGGGAGGACCTCGCCGTCGTGGGCTACCGGCCGATCGAGGTGCCGGCGCTCTTCGCCGGCGGCGAGCTCGACGGGCCCACGATGTGGGGCGGCCGGGCCATCGAGCGGTTCGACCGGACCTTGCCGCAGCTGCACCGCAGCGAGATCATCCCCGGCTGCGGTCACTGGGTGCAGCAGGAGCGACCCGACGAGGTCAACGAGCTGCTGCTGGACTTCCTGCGCGCCGTACGACGCTGACGCGGTGCGAGATCACTCCGGGGTGATCGCAGCCCCGGTGATCGGCAGGTTGACCAGCATCCGCTGGTACCACTTCACGTCGATCCACTGGTCGAACTTGCGGCCGACCTCCGAGAGCCGCCCGACCTCCTTGAAGCCGCACGCCTCGTGCAGCGCCTCGCTGGCGGGGTTGGGCAGTGCCACCAGGGCAACGGCGGTGTGCACGCCGGCCACCGACATCGTCTCGAGGAGCGCCGGATACAGCATCCGGCCGACCCCCTGGCCGCGGACCGACTCGTCGAGGTAGATCGAGGTCTCTCGGGTCAGGTCGTAACCGGAGCGCGGGCGGTAGGACCACGAGTAGGCGTAGCCGACCGGGTGGTCGGTCTCGTCCACGGCGACGATCAGGTGGTCGCCGGGGTGCTGCCCGTCGAGGCGTGCGTGCCAGTAGTCGAGGTCCGGTGCCTCCAGGTCGAAGGTGGCCACGCTCGTCTCGACCGCGTGGCTGTAGATCTGTGAGATCGCCACGAGATCCCCGTCGGTTGCTGCCCGTGTGGTGTACGACATCCCTCCCATTCTCCCCCGTCCGGGTTTCGGGGCGGTATCCGCGGGTGTCCCGGGCGCCGGAAGCCGGGATCGAGCGTCGATCGGACCGGGCGGACCTAGTCGGTCCGAACTAGTTCCGACGGGCCAGCGGTCACTACTGGCGAGTTCGGCAACGAGAGGGCGGCACTCGGACCCACAGTGCCAGTGCATCACGGCGAGCTCGGGCGACCGTCCCGTCGTGCGACCACCCATCGACCA
This sequence comes from uncultured Nocardioides sp., assembly GCA_964544855.1. Lineage (GTDB taxonomy): Bacteria > Actinomycetota > Actinomycetes > Propionibacteriales > Nocardioidaceae > Nocardioides. Next base: position 3,008 of record CAZJDU010000099.1, on the reverse strand, counting down.
CGACACCTCATGGATCTCGGATGACCGACCACCTGCTCCGCATCTTCCTCGCAGCCGTCACCTCGGCCACACTGACCCTGGTCGCGGCTCCCGCCGTCACCGCCGACGACGGGACCCTCGATCTCACCAGCGTGACGACCCGGTGGCCCGCGGCGTCGGCCGTGGCTCGCGGGACGCGCGCCGTCGTGTCGGGCAGGGTGACCGGTGGGCCGCGACGCGTGCTGCTCGAGCACCGGACGAGGCTCGGATGGCAGCGACTGGCCGCGACCCGAACGCGTACGTCGGGCGGCTACACGATCAGGATCCCGACCCGCTGGTTCACCCGGCACCGGCTGCGGGTGCGGGTGCCGCGCACGGACCGTCACCGGGCTGCCCGCTCGCGGGCCCACGGGCTGACCGTCGCCACGCCCTACCGCCCCCGCGGCCGCGGCTCCTGGCGACGGTTGATCGGCTGGCGCTTCGACCCCTGTGACGCCATCACCTACCGGGTGAACCGCCGACGGATGCCGACGGGCGCGATGCGCGACCTGCGGCGCGCGGTCCGGCTCACGGCGCGGGCGACCGGGCTGAGGTTCCGGTACGCCGGCGGCTCCCGGCAGGTGCCGTGGCTGGGAAGCGGCAGCGCCGCCGGCCCGCGGACCCGGAGCGTCGCGCGGGCGGACCTGCTGATCGGCTGGGCCACGCCGCGTCAGGTCCCGGACCTCCGCGGCCGCACCACCGGAATCGGAGGTCCGAGCAGCGGGCACGGGCGCGACGCCCGCGGCAATGTGCGCACGCTCGACGCGATGGTCGCCTTCGACGCCACGGCGAAGGTTCGCCGCGGCTTCGGGCCGGGCTACACCCGGGGCGAGCTCTTCCTCCACGAGATCGGGCACGCGCTCGGGCTGGCTCACACGGGCGGGCGGCATCAGGTGATGTCCCCGGCCAACCTGAGACGGGACCGATGGGGCTCCGGCGACCTCTCCGCGCTCCGGGCGATCGGTCGCACCGGCGGCTGCTTCGACGACTAGCGCATGCCTCGTGAGCCGTCGCGTCGTCGGCGGCACGTGTGGGACATGCCCCAGGCGGTCGGCCCGACGGAGGACGGCCGCACAACCGTTCAAGACAGTGAGATCGCGGTGATGGACGGTGTTCCTGGCAACGACCGTGAGGAGGGCCGATGAGCACGGATGGCGCACGAGTGGGCTGGGCAGGACTGGGGGTGATGGGCGTGCCGATGGCCCTCAACCTGGTGCGTGCGGGCCTGCCGCTCGTGGTGTGGAACCGGACAGCTCAGCGGTGCGATCCGGTGGTCGAGGAGGGAGCGGTGCGCGCGAGCGGCCCCGATGAGCTGTTCGCCCGGTGCGATGTGGTGCTGCTGATGCTCGCGGACGAGGCAGCCGTCGATGCGGTGCTCGGGCGGGGTACTGCGGATCTCGACCGACGCGTGCGGGGACGCACGGTGGTCCAGATGGGGACGGTGTCCGTGGGCTATTCGCGGGCCCTCGGCTCGCAGATCACGGCGGCGGGTGGTGCGTATGTCGAGGCGCCGGTCTCGGGGTCGCGAGGTCCGGCCGAGGCGGGCGAGCTGGTGGCCATGCTCGCCGGCCGAGAGATCGACACGGCGCGGGTCCGTCCCGTCCTCGCCCCGCTGTGCGCCGCCGTGTTCGAGTGCGGTGACGTGCCGGGGGCGATCTCGATGAAGCTCGCCGTGAACCTCTTCCTGATCACCATGGTCACCGGTCTGGCCGAGGCGTTCCACGTCGCGGAGCGGCTGGGGATCGACCCGGGTGCGCTACGGCGCGTGCTGGATGCGGGCCCGATGGCGTCGGTGGTCTCGCGGGCGAAGGCGGTCAAGCTCGTGGCCGCCGACTTCTCGGTGCAGGCATCGATCGCCGACGTGCTCAAGAACAACCTGTTGATCGCCGAGGCAGCCCGGGACAACGCCGTCGCCTCCCCGCTGCTGGATGCCTGTGCGGGTCTCTATGCGGAGGCCGTCGGACTCGGGCACGGCAGTCGGGACATGGCTGCGGTCATCCGGGCGATCGAGGCCCGCTCGGACGGCCTCACGACGGCGGGGTGAGGAGGGGCGGCGGCTCGCTCCGCACGCCCTTGACCCACGCCCCGGGGGTGAGACCGTGCGTGCGCTTGAACATCCTGGTCAGGTGGCTCTGGTCGGCGAACCCGGCCCGCACGGCGACCTCGCTCAGCGGGTGGCCGCTGCGCATGAGCCTGCGCGCCCGTTCGATCCTGCGCATCGTCCGGAATCGGGTCGGGCTGGTGCCGAAGGCCGCACGGAACTGGCGAGCGATCGCCCAACGGTCCAGCCCGGCGACCGTCTCGAGGTCCTCGACGCGGTGGCGCGCCTCCGGCGTGTCCAGCAGGACGGATCGCACCCGCAGCATCGCGGCGAGGTCGATGCGGGCGCTCGCCGCACGGGGTGTGTCGGCGTGGCGGGCGAGGAGACCGGTGATGTCAGCAGCGATCTCGGTGGCCGCCAGGTCGTCGAGCGGTGCACCGAGGTCGGTCAGATGGTCGCCGAGAGGAGAACAGCCTCCGTCGTCCGTCACCACCGGGTCGGGCACGAAGGGCAACGGCCGCCCCCCGAGCGCAGCCTGGATGAGCATCGGGTCCACATGGAGGATGCGGTAGCGGAACCCGTCGTCGGTGCCCGGCGCGCCGTCATGTGGCTCGTCGGGATGGAGGACGTGCCACTCGCCGGGGAGGCAGTGCCGCTGCTCGCCCCGATAGCGGAACGTCTGGACACCGCGCAGCGTGATGCCGACGGCGTAGGTGTCGTGCCGGTGCGTGGCGAAGGCCTCGCCCCGCAACGTCGCGTCGAGCCGCTCGATGCCCGGAGCACCGCTCCCGAACCACATCCGCGTCTCCGGCGCGAGCGGCGCTGACTCGTCGGTGCGTGAGGGGTCGCTGGGCCGGATGGGGATCACCGTCCCCACGAACAGCTCACCCCCATGGCCCGGGATCCCGGGCCATGGGGGTGATGTCGGTGTCCGAGGGGGGACTTGAAC
>CAZJDU010000098.1:0-13432 GCA_964544855.1 uncultured Nocardioides sp. | reverse complement strand
CCTGCACCTGCGGCCGCTTGGCGTAGAGGTCGACCAGCCGGGCCAGCTTCGACAGACCCGTGATCTTGCCCGACTCCGCCGGGATGTAGCCCACGTGGGCCACCCCGGTGAACGGCACCAGGTGGTGCTCGCACATCGACCACAGCTCGATGTCGCGGACCAGCACCATCTCGTCGTGTCCGAGGTCGAAGGTGGTGGTGAGCACCTCCTCCGGCGACATCCGCAGCCCGGACGTCAGCTCGGCATAGGCCCGGGCCACCCGCGCCGGGGTGTCCCGGAGCCCTTCGCGCTCCGGGTCCTCCCCGATCGCCGCCAGCAGCTCGCGGACGGCGGCCTCCGCGCGCTCGTGGTCGAAAGCAGGGACATCGTCGGGACGCCGGTCCGGCGTACGAATCGGGTCGGTCATCGCGTCAGGCGAGGCCCTTGGGTGGCCCCGGCGGGGTGGTGTCCGGCGGCGAGCCCACCTGCGGACCGCCGTAGACGTCGCCACCCGGACCGGGCGGTGTCAGGATCGCTCCACCCTCTTCGTCGTCCTCGTCGCCCGCGGGCTGCTCGGTGATCGCGCCGTTGATCTTCGCCCGGTCGCGGATCTCCTGCGGGATCTCCACCGGCGGGATCGAGGACGGGTTGCGGTCCGGCGAGCCGGTCCAGGCCGGCCGGCGCGGCCGGCGCCGCAGCGGAGTGAAGATCTCCTCCACCTCGGCCTTGTCGAGCGTCTCCTTGTCGAGCAGGGCGAGCACCAGCGCGTCCAGGACGTCGCGGTTCTCGTCGAGGATGTCGAACGCCTCCTGGTGGGCGTGCGCGAGCAGCTTCTTGGTCTCGTCGTCGATGATCGCGGCGACGTCCTCGGAGTAGTTGCGGCTGTGGCCGAGGTCGCGGCCCAGGAACGGCTCGGAGTTGTCCTCGCCGAACTTCACCGCGCCCAGTCGCTCGGTCATGCCGTACTGCGTCACCATCGCGCGGGCGAGGCTCGTCGCCTTCTCGATGTCGTTGCCGGCGCCGGTCGTCGGGTCGTGGAAGATCAGCTCCTCCGCGGCCCGCCCGCCCAGCATGTAGGCGAGCTTGTCGAGCATCTCCGACCGGTGCTGGGAGTACTTGTCCTCGTCGGGCAGCACCATCGTGTAGCCCAGGGCCTGCCCCCGCGGCAGGATCGTGATCTTGTGCACCGGGTCGGTGCCGGGCAGCGCGGCCGCCACCAGGGCGTGACCGCCCTCGTGGTAGGCCGTGATCAGCTGCTCCTTCTCGGTCATCAGCCGGGTCCGCCGCTGCGGCCCGGCGATCACGCGGTCGATCGCCTCGTCCATCGAGCGGGGAGTGATCAGCTTCTCGCCGTTGCGCGCCGTGAGCAGCGCGGCCTCGTTGAGGACGTTGGCGAGGTCGGCGCCGGAGAAGCCCGGCGTACGTCGGGCGACCGCGGTGAGCTCGATCTCCTCGGCGAGCGGCTTGCCGCGCGCGTGCACCTCGAGGATCCGCTTGCGGCCCGCGAGGTCCGGGGAGTCGACCTGGATCTGGCGGTCGAAGCGGCCCGGCCGCAGCAGCGCCGGGTCGAGCACGTCGGGGCGGTTGGTCGCGGCGATCAGGATGACGCCGCCACGCACGTCGAAGCCGTCCATCTCGACCAGCAGCTGGTTGAGGGTCTGCTCGCGCTCGTCGTGACCGCCGCCCATGCCGGCGCCGCGGTGACGGCCGACGGCGTCGATCTCGTCGATGAAGACGATCGCCGGCGCGTTCTCCTTGGCCTGCTCGAAGAGGTCACGAACGCGGGAGGCGCCGACGCCGACGAACATCTCGACGAAGTCGGAGCCGGAGATCGAGTAGAACGGCACGCCGGCCTCGCCCGCGACCGCGCGGGCCAGCAGGGTCTTGCCGGTGCCCGGCGGTCCGTAGAGCAGCACGCCCTTCGGGATCTTGGCGCCGACGGCCTGGAACTTCGCGGGCTCGGAGAGGAACTCCTTGATCTCCCCGAGCTCCTCGATGGCCTCGTCACAGCCGGCGACGTCGGCGAACGTGGACTTCGGCATGTCCTTGGTGATCTGCTTGGCCTTGGACTTGGCGAACTGCATGATGCCGCCACCGCCACCCTGCATCCGGTTCATCAGGAAGATGAACAGCAGGATGATCAGCGCGAACGGCAGCAGCGTGATCAGGATCGAGCTGAGGATCCCCGGCTGCGGGTTCTCCGACGTCGACTGCTCGATGTTGCCGTTGTCGACCTGCTCGTCGACCGCCGCGAGCAGCGACTCCTGCTGACCCTGGATGTAGTGGGTCATCACCTCGTCGCCGTCGTCACGGGTGCCGTCGTCGAGGGTCGCCTCGATGACCTGGTCACCGTCGATGAACGTGATCTCCTTGACGTCGCCGTCGGCGATGTACTTCGACATCTGCGACGTCGGGATCTCCTGATGGCCACCGCCGGGAGCGATGAACTCCAGGGCGAGCAGGACCGCCACCACCGCCAGGACGATCCAGAGCCACGGGCCCTTGAACAAGCGCTTCACAGAATTCTTCCGCTCCTACCGGATGCCCCGCACAACCACGGGAGCCCGGGCTGACCACCTATTGCCCGGACGTTCCCGGGATCTCGGACCAACGACGGTACACGCCGCCGCCGCTGCCATTCTCTCAGGCAGCGGAAAACCATGTCCCCCCGCCGTCGACGGGGATCTCACCAGGTGAACGTGCCGCGTGGCGGGGAGGTTCCGGCCGGGCCTGTGGGCCACCTCTCGGCCACGCGGGCGTGGCCGTCGCGATGCCGCGGTCAGGTGTAGACGTGCGGCGCGAGGGTGGCGATGTCGCGCAGGTTGCGGTAGCGCTCGCGGTAGTCCAGGCCATAGCCGACGACGAACTCGTTGGGGATGTCCCAGCCGACGTACCGTGCCTGCACCGGCATCTGCAACGCCTCCGGCTTGCGCAGCAGCGTGCAGATCTCCACGCTCGCCGGGTTGCGCGAGCTGAGGTTGCGGGTCAGCCAGGACAGCGTCAGCCCGGTGTCGATGATCTCGTCGACGATCAGCACGTGGCGCCCGGAGATGTCGGTGTCGAGATCCTTCAGGATCCGTACCACCCCGGAGGACTTGGTGCCCGAGCCGTACGACGACACCGCCATCCAGTCCATCTCGACGTGCCGGCTGAAGGCGCGCGCGAGGTCGGCCATCACCATCACCGCGCCCCGCAGCACCCCGACGATGAGCAGGTCCTGCCCGTCGTAGTCACGCTCGATCTCGACGGCCATGTCGCCGAGCCGGTCGTGGATCTGCTTCTCGGTGAAGAGCACCTCGACCAGGTCCTCGTCGACATGGGCTGCGTCCATGGCGATCAGGATGACACATCGTGATGTGGGTGGCCGCAGCGCCCGAACCGCACGTCAGGCCGGCCCGCGGAGGAGCAGCCGGCCCTGCGAGACCCGGGCCGTCACGTGGCCGGGCAGCTGCACCTCGCCACGGACCGCGCCGGTCACCAGGTCGTGCAGTGCCCGGACGTGGACGTGGAACAGCTCGGCGTCGATCGCGCCGGCGTCGAGGGCGGCCAGGCGGAGGACCCGGGTCGCGACGGCACGGTGGTGCTCCCGGAGGGGACCGACCGGCAGCGTCCGGTCGCTCGCCCGGAGCTCGTCGTACGTCGCCCGCGCGAGCGCGTCGAGCGCGTCGGCGTCGTCAGCGAGCTGGCCGGCCGTGCGGGCCAGCGCCGCGGTCACACCCGGCCCCAGCTCGGCCTCGATGACCGGCAGCACCCGGTGTCGCACCCGGACGCGGGTGAAGCGCGGGTCGGCGTTGTGCGGGTCGGTCCACGGCTCCAGCCCGGCCGCCTCGCACGCGACCGCCGTGTCGGCGCGGGACACGTCCAGCAGCGGCCTGGCGTAGCGACCGATGCGCGGTCGCATCCCGGCGAGAGCGCGGCCACCCGACCCGCGGGTCAGGCCGAGCAGCACGGTCTCGGCCTGGTCGTCTCGGGTGTGGCCGAGCAGCACCAGGTCGGCGCCGACCTCCTCGCTCAACCGGTCGAGCGCGTCGTAGCGAGCCCGGCGCGCCGCCGCCTCGGGGCCGCTGCCGTCGCGCGGGACGAGGACCGTCAGCACCCGGGCGTCCGCGCAGCCGAGGCCGAGCAGCCGGTCGCGGACCTGCTGCGCCCGCTCGGCCGAGCCCTCCTGGAGCCCGTGGTCGACCGTCGCGCCCACGACCTGCAGCGACCTCGCCCGCGCCTCGTGCACCGTGGCCGCGGCCAACGCGAGCGAGTCGGGACCACCCGAGCAGGCGACGACGACCGTGCTGCCCGGCTCGAGCGCGCCGAAGCTGCGTCGTACACCCCGGCGGCACGCGGCGACCGCCGCGGGCAACGTCATCTCAGTCGAGGACGCGGCGGATCCAGGCGTCCGGGTCGGCGAGCTCGGTCTTCGACGGCAGGTGCTCGCTGCGCTCCCAGACCGCGTTGAACTCCGCCATGCCGACGCGGTCGACGACGGTGCGCACGAACGCGGCGCCGTCGCGGTACTGCGCCATCTTGGCCTCGAAGCCGAGCAGCCGGCGCAGGATCCGGTCGAGCGTGCCGACGCCCTGCCGGCGCTTGGTGAACTTGGCGCGGATCCGGCCGACGCTGGGGATGACCTCCGGCCCCACCCCGTCCATCACGACGTCGGCGTGGCCCTCGAGCAACGACATCATGCCGGTCACCCGGTCCAGGATCTCGCGCTGCTCGGGAGTGCTGAAGATGTCGATGACGCTGCCGCCGTTGCGACCCGCCTTCATCCCCTCGGTCAGCCGCTCCAGGCCGCCCTCGAGGAACGAGCCCGGCTCCACCGTGTTGCTGATCGCGTCGATCTCGGAGAAGAGGTGGTGCCGCATCCACGGCACCGCGGTGAACTGCACCCGATGGGTCTCCTCGTGCAGGCAGACCCAGAGTCGGAAGTCGGTGGGATCCACGTCGAGCTCGCGCTCCACATGCACGATGTTGGGCGCCACCAGCAGCAGCCGACCGGCCGGCTCGTGGAACGGGTCGAACTGCCCCAGCACCCGGCTGCCCATGAAGCCCAGCAGGCCGCCGACCTCGGCCCCCGTGACCTTCGAGCCGATGCTGACACCGACGCCGCTGCCGCCCTCCATCCGCTCGGCGGCCTTGCGCATCAGCCCCTGCGTCGCGACCCGGAAGCCCTCGGCGTTGGCCTGGATCCAGCCCGGGCGGTCCACGACCACGACGGGGGCGGTGCCCTCACTCGCGTCCAGCCCGGTGAAGTCACGGACGTAGGACGTCGAGCGCGCCGCGTCGGCGCGCAGCTCGGCGACCACGGCGTCGGCCTCGGGCCGGCTGACCGTGGGGCCGTCGCCGGCGAGACGGGTGCCCACCGACACCGCCAGCCTCCAATCCACCATGGGCGGGGTCCCGGCGGTCGCGGTGTCGGTCATGGATCGAGCCTAGACGAGAGGGCGCAAGGCGCCCGCGAGCGCGGCTACTCGATGGTGGCGTTGCCGCCGTCGAGGTCGGCCATCAGCCGCACGCCGTCCCCGCTGTCGCCGACCCGCACCGTGACCTGTGGCTGCTGCGCCTGATGCGGGACCTCGACGGAGAGGGAGAAGTAGTCCGGGTCGCCGGCCTCGGCCATCGCCTGCTCGCTGAGGTCGAGCAGCACCGCCGCGTCGAGGTTGCCGATGGGGAAGGTCGTGGGGGCGAAGTTCGGTTCGAGGTCGGACGTGGCCCGGATCCGGTAGTCCGCGGTGCTGTCCACGTCGAAGGACAGGTCGCGCTGCTCGCCACGCTTGTCGTCGAAGTAGGACAGCATCACGCCGTACTCGGTGACCCTCACCTCGAACGGGTCTCCCGTCTCGATCTCAGCAGCCTCGGCGAGCGAGTCGGCGAGGAAGTCATCCTCCAGCACCGCCATCTCGGCATCGCCGGTGTCGCTCCCACCGGACCCGCCGTCGCTGCTCACCATGCCCACCGCGATGGCCGCCCCGACGATCACGACGATGATGACCACCACGATCCCGATCGCGAAGCCGCTGCCGCGCTGCTCCACGGCCCCGGGCGTGACGGGCGCCCGCTCGCCCTCGGAGTGGGTCGTGTCGGGTCGGTAGGTGCTCCAGCCAGGATCTGACATGGGCCGAATGCTAGAGCTCAGTCATCCGACGAACAGCGACAGGCCCCGAGCGCGGCCGCGGCCTCGTCCTGCGCCTGCCGCGCGAACCAGTCCTTGCCCTCCGGGACCCGGTCGGCCATCAGCACGAACGCCATCAGGTTGCCGTCGCGGTCCTCGGCGATCCCCGCGAGCGAGGTGACGCCGGTCAAGGTGCCGGTCTTGGCGCGCACGCGCCCCGGTCCGGCGGCGGGCCCCTGGTCCATCCGGTCGGCCAGCGAACCCGTGTAGCCCGCGACCGGGAAGCCGGTCAGCACCGGGCGCAGCTCGGACTGTGCCGGGTCGGCCGCCCAGCGGATCACGTCGACCAGCAGCCGGGGCCGCATCCGGTTCTGCCGGGAGAGCCCGCTGCCGTCGTACAGCACGCTGCCACGCATCGCGATGCCGTGGGCGCCCAACGTACGGCGGACCGCGCGCTGGCCGGCCTCGAAGGAGCCCTCCCCGGAGCCGGCGATCCCGATGTGGCGCAGCAGCACCTCCGAGGCCTCGTTGTCGCTGACCTCGAGCTGGCGCTGCACGATCTGGGCGAGCGGCGGACCGGAGACCGTCGCGACCTCGGTGGCCGCCGGGTCGGCGACCACCGACTGCGGCGAGCCGTTGACCCGGATCCCCCGCCGCTCCAGCGCCGCGACGTACACCCGTGCCGCCGCGGCCGCGGGGTCGTCCTCGCGGCCGGCCCCGGTCAGCGAGCGACCCTCGTCCACCCAGAGCGCCGTGATCGGGGAGACGACGTCGTCGGGGATGTAGTCGGCTCGCCAGGTGGGGTTCTCCGCAGGTCCGGTGAAGAGCGACTCGTCGTAGGCGAACCGGACCCGTCGCACGCCCTGCTGCTTCAGCGCTCGGGCAGTGCGCCTGGCGAGCGTGGCGACGTCGGCGCGCTCGGGGTCGTAGGTCGCCGACTCACTCGGCTCGTAGGGCCCGGCCGCGAGGAGCGGGTCGCCGCCCCCCACCAGCACCAGCCGGGGCGGCCGGTCGCCGCCGGCCGGCTCGAGCACCGCATTGGTGGTGAAGTGGTGGTCGGCGCCGAGGAGCTCGAGGGCCACCGCAGCGGTCACCACCTTGGTCGTCGAGGCGGGGATCGCCAGCCCCGGACCGCCACGACGCGAGGAGTAGGTCAGCGCGCCGCTCTCGAGCGGCGCGACGGCCGCGAGCACGTGCTGGCCGAGGTCGCGGTCGCGCAGCCGGCCGGCGAGCGCGGTCTCGACGGCGTCGGCGTCGAGAGCAGGAGCGAGGATCGCCGGCGCGGCCACCGGGTCGGGGCGGATCACGGGGTCGACGTCGACCTCCGGCGGAGCCGCGACCCCGGCGGGCTCGTCGGTGCGGGGCTCGCCCTGCTGCCACCGGTCCCACCAGTCGGCCGCCCAGCCCTGCTGCCAGGCCACCCCGCCGGCAGCGAGGAGCAGGACGACGAGGGCGCCGCTCAGCCAGGTCAGGACCCGTCGGCGCGGCCGACCGCTCGCACGCTTGCCCACGCTCACCCACCCCTCGACTGCGCGATCCGGCACCTCGTGGGGGAGTATGTCCCGGTAACGACACGAGGCCCAAGCCGGGTCCAGGCAACGCGGAGGCTAGTAGTGCTGGAGTTCGACGTACTCGTGGAGATCCCGAAGGGGAGCCGCAACAAGTACGAGGTCGACCACGAGACCGGTCGGATGCGCCTGGACCGGTTCCTCTTCACCTCGACCATGTACCCCGCCGACTACGGCTACATCGAGCACACGCTCGGCCAGGACGGCGACCCGCTGGACGCGCTGGTGCTGCTCCAGGAGCCGACCTTCCCCGGCTGCCTGATCAAGGCGCGGGCCATCGGCATGTTCCGGATGACCGACGAGGCCGGCGGCGACGACAAGGTCCTCTGCGTGCCCGCGGGCGACCCTCGTGTCGACCACCTGCGCGACATCGCGCACGTGCCGAAGTTCGACCGGCTCGAGATCCAGCACTTCTTCGAGGTCTACAAGGACCTCGAGCCCGGCAAGTCGGTCGAGGGCGCCGACTGGGTCGGTCACAACGAGGCCGAGGAGGAGATCCAGGCCTCGTTCGCCCGCTACAAGGAGAACGGCGGCCACTGACCCCCGTCGCCCCCGGTCGAATCGGGGGTTCTCGCGCCCCGAGTCGGGGTTGTCAGGCCCGAGTCGGGGCTCGCCGCCACCCGAGTCGGGTGCCTCAGCACCCGGATGCTCGGGGTTCTCAGGCACACGATCGCCCGTCGGGCAGCGCACACGACGCGGCGATCAGGCTCAACGCTGCTGGACGCCGCGGAAGTAGCCGATCGCTCCGCTCCGGTCGAGTACGACGTCCTCGACGCCCTCGGCGCGGAGCCAGGACGTGATCTGGGCACCGGTGCACCCGGGACCGAGGACGCCGAGCATCCGGCCGCCGACCCGGACGTGCTCGTGGCGGATGCCGGAGTCGTTGAGCAGCGCGCTCCCGGTGATGACGCCGCCGGGGCGCAGCACCCGGACCATCTCTCGCACTCCGGCGTGCGGGTCGGGGAAGCAGTGCAGGCCGGTGAAGGTCACCACGAGGTCGAAGCTGTCGTCGACGTAGGGCAGGGCGGCCACGTCGGCGAGCCGGGTGGTCAGCTGGTCGGCCAGGCCCCGGCGCTCCGCCGTACGACCGGTGCGCTCGAGCATCGGCATCGCGATGTCGGCGGCGACGTACTCCACGCCCTGGCCGGGCCGCAGCCCGCGCAGCGCCACACCACCACCGCACGGGATGTCGAGGACCCGGCTACCCTCCGGCAGCCGACCGATCTCCGTGGCCGCGTCGTACAACCGCCGCAGGTCGCTCTGGATGCCGAGCCGCCACACCACACCGCCGGCCCGCGGGTGCTCGACGGTCCAGTCGTAGAAGGTCGCCCAGGCCGGGTCGTCCGACCAGCCGCCGATCCCGGGCAGGCGCGCCAGCGGGTTCACGCGACGACCACCCTCGACTCGACCCACGACAACCCCCGACTCAACGCCCGGAAACCCCCGATTCAACGCAGCAGGGCGTCGGCGCGGAGGACCTCGCGGGGCACGGCGAACGCGGCCACCAGGTCACCGGCGATCGGGCGGACCCGGCGGCACAGCTCGCCGATCTCGCGGGTGATCGCCTTCGAGCGCCCCGCCGAGAGCCGGCCGTGCTCGAGGAACCACCCACGGTCGGCCTCGATCGACGTCAGGGCGTGCAGGTCGCAGAGCAGGTTGAGCGTCGATCGCAGATCGCCCTCGGGCAGCGCCCGGCACTGCTCGACGAACGCCTCCAGCACCAGCCGCTCGACGTGCGCCCTCGCCGCGGTGATCACGTGCTCCTGCACCTGGGAGAACACCTCGGCCGCGTCCATGCCGTCGTCGACGCCGCGCTTGAGTCGCCGCGCGGCGCTGCCGATCAGGTGCTCCTCGCGGTAGCGGAACATCGCCAGGTGGTAGTCGGGGTCGAGCAGCCCGGCGTCCTCGTCCCACTTGTCCCGGTCGGGGAAGGCGTCCATGAGCTGCTCGAGCAGCTGGTGCGCCCGGGTCTTCTCCAGCACCGTGTCGACCGCCAGCCCCGCGACGTAGCGCACCATGCCGAACTGGTCGAGGTCGGAGAAGTCGCTGGCGTAGTCCGACAGCAGCGCCTTGGCCACGAGCTGCAGCAGCACGTGGTTGTCACCCTCGAAGGTGGTGAAGACGTCGGTGTCGGCCTTGAGCGCGGCGAACCGGTTCTCGGCGAGATAGCCGGCGCCACCGCACGCCTCACGGCACTCCTGGATGGTCCGGGTGGCGTGCCAGGTGGCCAGCGCCTTGGTGCCGGCGGCCCGCGACTCCAGCTGCCGCCGGGAGATCTCGTCGGTCGTCACGCCGGAGAAGACGTCGTGCAGCCGCGAGGTCAGCACCTGCTGGGCGAAGTGGAGCGCATAGGTGCGGGCCAGCAGCGGGAACAGCCGTCGCTGGTGCAGGCCGTAGTCGAGCAGCAGCCCTTCGGTGCCGTCGTCGCCCACCTCGAACTGGCGCCGCTGCAGCGCATACTCCACGCCGATCGTCAGCGCGACCTTCGCCGCGCTGCCCCCGGCGGCCGCCACCGAGACCCGCCCCTGCACCAGGGTGCCGAGCATGGTGAAGAACCGCCGTCCGGCGCTCCCGATGTCGCTGATGTAGGTGCCGTCCTCGGTGACGTCGGCGAACTGGTTGAGCAGCGCGGTGCGTGGCACCCGGACGCCGTCGAACCAGATCCGCCCGTTGTCGACACCGTTGAGACCCATCTTGCGGCCGTCGTCCTCGATCCGTACGCCGGGCAGCGGGGTGCCCTCCTCGTCCCGGATCGGCGCGACGAGCGCGTGCACGCCGTGCGACTCGCCCGCCACCTCGAGCTGGGCGAACACCACGGCGTACCGGGCGTGGCGCGCGGCGTTGCCGATGTAGTCCTTGCCGGCCTCGGGCGACGGCGTGGTGATGACGAACTCGTCGGCGTCCGCGTCGTAGGTCGCGGTCGTCCCGAGCGCCTGGACGTCGCTGCCGTGCCCGGTCTCGGTCATCGCGAAGCAGCCGAGCAGCTCGCCCTTCACGACGCCGCGCAGGTAGGCCTCGTGGTGCCGCTCCGTGCCGAGCTGGAGGATCGCGCCGCCGAAGAGACCGAACTGCACCCCCACCTTCACCAGCACCGAGAGGTCGCCGTACGCGAGCGTCTCGAAGGCCGCGATGGACGCGCCGATGTCACCGCCGCCGCCGTACTCCACGGGGAAGCCCATCGCGGTCTGCCCGGTGCCGGCGAGCTCCTGGACCACCGCCAGCACCCGCTCGCGGAACTGCTCCATCGGCAGCTCCTCGGCCTCCTCCAGCACCGAGGCGTAGGCCGGCAGGCTGTCACGCACCAGCGCCCGCACCTCGGCGTGCTCGCCGTCCAGCAGCCGCGTCAGCGCGTCGACGTCGACCTCCAGCGTCGGGTACGCCGCCGCTTCGGTCGCACTGTCCGAGGGAGCCTGCTCGGTGGTCGCCATGGGCCCGAGCCTACTGACGCCGCCAGTGGCCGACGAGGCTGCGGATCAGCCGCGGCGGCCGGCGCGGGGAACTGCCTGACCGAGGTGGGCCACCAGCGCCGACAGGAGCGGGCCCGGCGGGCCCTCGGTGCGACCGAGCAGGGCGTAGAGCCCTCGCACGGGCGGATCGACCAGCTCGACCGCGACCACACCGGCCGGCAGCGCCGCCCGCATCAGCCCGGGGATCAGCGCCACCGCATGCCCCGCGGCGACCATCGCGACCTTGCCCATCAGGTCGACGGCGTCGACATCCAGCCGGGGCTCGAAGCCGGCACGGGCGGCGTGTCGGCGCAGCAGTGACGCCGAGCCCGGGTTGTCCTCGACCCAGGTGTCCGCCGCGAACGTCGACAGCGGAACCGGGCCGTTCCCGGCCGCCGGATGGTCGACCGGCACCACCACGCACATCGGGTCGACGCCGATCGACTCCCGCCAGAGGTGGGGATCCTCGCGCAGCCCCGGAGGAGCGTCGGTCACCACGGCCACGTCGGCCTCACCGCTCGCGACCATCACCTCCAGCTCGGCCGTGAGCCCTGGGCGGAGGCTCCACCGCAGGTCGGCGTGGTCGTCGACGAGCCGTCGCAGGGCCACCGGCACGATGCTGGCCGCCGCGGACGGCGTGGCGCCGACCACCAGCGGTGCGGCCACGGCATCACCGGCTGTCCGCGCCCCGCGGACCGCGCGCTCCGCCTCCGCGACCACGACCCGGGCATGGCGCTCGAACACCTCCCCGGCCGGCGTCGGCGTCACGCCTCGCGCATGCCGTCGGAGCAGTGGTACGCCGACCTCGCGCTCGAGCCCGGCGATCTGCCGTGACACGGCCGACTGGGTGAACCCCAGGTCCTCGGCAGCAGCGGTGAGCGAGCCGCGCCCACAGACCTCGACGAACGACCGCCATGCCTCCATCACCTGCGCCAGGATATGCGACAACCGCATGGACGGTCTGCTGAAATCTCGCTTGTCGCATGATCGTCCCGGGCCCACGATCGACCCATGACAACGCACGTCACACCCCCCACGCCGACACCCGCCGTCGCGTTCCTCGGGCTCGGACGACTGGGCACCGCGATCGCCCACCGACTGGACCGGTGCGGCTGGCACGTCACGACCTGGTCGCGCTCCGGACGCACCGCCGACGGGCTCGACGCCGCCCCCGACCCTGCGAGCGCCGCCGCGGACGCGACGTACGTCGTGCTGTGCCTCCTCGACGGCGACGCCTGCCGCGCCACCGTCGACCGGCTGGCCCCGGCGCTCACCACCGGCACCGTGGTCGTCAACCTGAGCACCGTCGGTCCGGACGAGGCCGCCGAGCTCGACGCCACGGTCACCCGCGCGGGCGCCACCTACGTGCACGCGCCCGTGCTCGGGTCGGTCGGACCCGCCGCCGAGGGCGGGCTCACGGTGCTCGTCGGCACCCACGACGGCGACGAGCGGGCCGACGCTGTGCTGCGCGACCTCGGCACCCCCGTGCCGGTCGGCGGCCCCGCGGACGCCGCTGGTGCCAAGCTGGTCGCCAGCGCGGTGCTGGCGGGGTCCCTGCTGACCGTCGGCGACGCGGTGACGGCGGCGGTCGACCTCGGACTGTCGGCGGACGTCGCGTACGACGTCCTCGAGCGCTCTCCCCTCGGCCGACTGGTCGCGGCCAAGCGCGACCGACTCGACACCGGCGACGTCACCGGCGCGGACTTCACGACCGCGGCACTGCGCAAGGACGTGGCGCTCCTCGCCGGCGCCTCCGGGCACGGACACCTGCTGCACCGCCTGGACGACGCTCTCGGGGGCCTGCCGGTCGACGCGGACCACGACGTCGCGGAGCTCGCCCTGCCCCGCAAGCACACCGGTCCGGCGACCGAGCTGCGCGACGACCTGCGGCTGGACCTCGCTCCGGATGTCGACGTGCCGGGATCGGTGCTGGAGCCGCTCGCTGATCGCCTACACCGCGACCCACGCCACGGGCGACCCGACCCATCTCGGTGCTGCGTTCCTGCCGACCGCGCGCGTGGAGGGGCTGCAGGAAGGCGGCTTCGTCTCCTGGGACCTCGATGACTTCCGCGCGCGCTTCAGCGGACGACCTGCGAACGACGAGGCGGCTCGGCACCGCCGGATCGAGCATGTGGCCGTCACCGGCACGGTCGCCACCGCGACGATGACCCTCCACCACGGTGCGATCACCTTCACCGACGTCTTCCTGCTGGTGCGAGGCGACGGCGGCTGGCGGATCGCCAACAAGGCCTACCACCGTGACGTGGGGACCTGACGCTCAGTCGATCGGCACCTTCGAGGTGGTCGTCGTGGGATACGAATGGAGGCCTTTG
>CAZJDU010000097.1:0-13948 GCA_964544855.1 uncultured Nocardioides sp. | reverse complement strand
AGATCGAGATCTGGGGCGACGGCGAGCAGACCCGCAGCTTCATGTACATCGACGACTGCGTCCGCGGCTCCCAGATGATCCTCGCCGGCGACCACGCCGACCCGATCAACCTCGGCAGCGCCGAGCTGGTCTCGATCAACCAGCTGGTCAGCATCGTGGAGGAGATCGCCGGCATCACCTGCCGGCGCGACTACCGGCTCGACGCGCCGCAGGGCGTGCGGGGCCGCAACTCCGACAACACGATGATCCAGCAGGTCCACGGCTGGGAGCCGTCGATCTCGCTCGCCGACGGCATGGCCCGCACCTACGCCTGGATCTACGACCAGGTCAAGCGTTCCCTCGGCTGACGGGCGGCCCGGTGCGCATCCTGGTCCACGACTACAGCGGCCACCCCTTCCAGGTCGAGCTCAGTCGTGAGCTGTCCCGGCGCGGCCACGACGTGACCCACTCCTACTGCCCGGCCTGGCCGTCGGGCAAGGGTCACCTGGTCGCCGAGCCCGGCGAGACGATCCGCTTCGAGCCGATCGGCCCCGAGACGCCGATCGAGAAGGACCGCTACCTGGCGCGGATCCTGCTCGAGCTGCGGATGGGCGTCGAGCTGGTGCGACAGGTGCGCCGTACGCGTGCGCAGGTGACGATGCTGTCCAACGTCCAGATCCCGACGATGGTCGTCTTCGCCCTGGCGATGCTCGTGCTGCGCCGGCCCTGGGTGCTGTGGCACCAGGACGTGTACGCCGTCGCCGTCCGCTCGCTCGCGGGCCACAAGCTCGGTCGCCGCTTCCACGCCGTCGCCGCGCTGTTCGAGATCGCGGAGCGCTGGTGCGCCCGCCGGGCCGCGGCGATCGTGGTCATCGCACCGTCCTTCGAGCGGGTGCACCGGGAGTGGGGTACGGCGGCGAAGGTCACGGTGATCCCCAACTGGGCGCCGCTCGCGGAGATCCGGCCGGTGCCCCGCCACAACGCCTGGTCGACCGAGCAGGGCCTGGACGACGAGTGCACGCTGCTCTACTCCGGCACCCTCGGCCTCAAGCACAACCCCGAGCTGCTGGTCGGGCTCGCCGCCCAGGTGCGCGGGCGCGGCCGCCCGGTGCGGCTCGTCGTCGTCAACGAGGGGCCCGCGGTCGACGTCCTCCGTCGTGAGGCCGAACGGCTCGACGTCCCGGTGACGCTGCTGCCCTTCCAGCCCTATGACCGCCTGTCCGAGGTGCTGGGGGCAGGTGACGTGCTGGTCGTGCTGCTGGAGCGGTCCGCCGGTGAGTTCTCGGTGCCCTCCAAGACGCTCTCCTACCTCTGCGCCGGGCGCCCGGTGCTCGGGATGATGCCGGCGGAGAACCTCGCGGCGGAGCTGGTCACCCGGGCCGGTGGCCGGGTCGTCGCGCCCGCCATCGACGCGCTGCCGGATGCGGCGGCCTGGGTGGACAAGGTGCTCGCCGACGACGAGGTGGCCGACGAGCTGGGTGGGGCCGCGCGCGACCTGGCCGAGCTCGAGTTCGCACTGGCGGGCTGCGCGGACCGGTTCGAGCAGATCCTGACGGGCGTCGGCCGGTGAGCACGACCGTCGTCATCGGCCCCAAGACCCGGGTGGGCCGCGCCGTCGCCGAGCGGCTGCGTGGCACCGGCGAGAACGTCGCGCTGGTGGCCCGCCACGCCGACGACGTCGTCGCGCTCGCCGACGCCGCAGGCGGCGGCGTCCGGGTGATCGACGCCAGTACGACGGACCTCGGCGCTGCCGTCGGCCGGCCGGACCACCTCCGCATCGTCGTGGCGGCGCTCGGTCCGGTGCACCCGGAGACACCGGACGTCGCCGCTGACGCCGCAGGGGTGGTGCGGGACCTGGCGATGATCGAGCAGCTGCTCGACACCGGGGCACCGACACAGGTCGTCCTGGTCTCGACGATCCTCGCGCTCGCGCCGCAGGAGGACCGCCGCTACTACGGCGGCTGGAAGAGCCTCGTCGAGCAGCAGCTCGACCATCTCGTCGGTCTGCGCGGCAGCCGCTGCACGATGTCGGTGCTGCACCCGGGACGGCTGGCTGACGGCCGGCACCCCACGAAGGCCAGCTTCGACCGGGTCGCCGAGGTCGCCCTCGCGATGCCCGCGGACCGCCGGCGGTCACGGCTGGTCGGACGCGACACCAGAATTTGGCTGTTGCTCAGGAGTATCTCTTTGGCCGCTCGCTCGTTGCTCGGATCGTGGGGGCGCTCCACCACCTCAGCCAGATCGGTTGACCGCGAGTCCGAAGGTGGAGTGCAGAGAGGCTAGGACATGGGACTCAAACGCTCCTTCGACATCGTGCTCGTGCTGCTCGCAGCCGTGGCCTGGGTGCCGGTGCTGCTGCTGGCAGCGCTCGCCAACCTGGTCCTCTCGGGGCGCCCGGTCTTCTACCGCTCACGCCGGTGGGTGCGCACCGGCGAGATGAGCACGATCGTGAAGTTCCGCACCATGGTCAAGAACGCCGAGGCGATGGTGAACCGCAGCACCGTCCCGGTGCAGGACGTGCGCTTCCTCAACATCCCGCCCGACTCGCCGCTCTACACGCGCGTCGGCCGGGCGCTGGAGCGGTGCGGCGTCACCGAGCTGCCGCAGCTGGTGCACGTGCTCCGCGGCGACATGAGCATCGTCGGCAACCGGCCGCTGCCGGACAACGTGATGTCCTGCCTGCGCGAGGAGTACGCCTACGCCGACGACCGGTTTCTCACCAAGGCCGGGCTCACCGGGCCGGCGCAGCTCGTCGGCCGCGAGCAGCTGACCGACTCGGAGCGGCTCCGGCTCGAGAGCGCCTACTGCCACGCGGCGCGGCACTCCTACCGGATCCGCCTGGACTTCTCGATCCTGCTCGCCACCGTCCTCATCGTGCTGCACCTGCGCCGGTCGATGGACTACCAGGGCGTCATGGACCTGATCGAGCGCCACAGCGGCCGGCGTCGCCGGGTCTCGGCGCCCGAGCCCGCCCGTCAGGCCGAGGGCAGCCGGGTCTTCGTCCGCGACTGACGCGCCCTCGCGGATCTACCTCCGCGAGCGCACGCGCGGTGGTTGAGGTGCGAGCTTGCGACCCCACGGTGGTTGAGGTGCGAGCTTGCGAGCCTCGAAACCACCACACGGAGCGAGCAGTCGTCAGTCCCGGACGAAGAGCCCGTCCACCTGCAGCAGCCGGCCGTCCTCGGCGGAGAAGCCGGGCTCGAGGCTCTGGATCCGGAAGCCCCGGCCGCGCAGCTCGGCGTACACCTCGTCGAAGAGCCGCTGACCGCGGTAGAGCTCCACGAAGGAGAGCTCCAGCTGGAGCGCGGCGAACCGGTCGACCAGGTCACCCGCGCCGGCGAGCACCTCGTCCTCGAAACCCTGGGTGTCGACCTTGAGCAACGCCCGCTCGGGTGCCACGTCGTGCTCGGCGACCAGCGCCGCGACGGTCGTGACCGGCGCGGTCTCGGTGGCGACGTACTCCGAGCCGGGCGCGTTGTCGCGGTGGGCGGCGGTCATCGGCAGCGCGGAGGAGGAGAACGAGTTGGCCGAGACGTTGATCCGCAGCTCCCCGGGCTCCCGGCCGACGGCGGTGTGTCGTGCGGTCCAGGCCTCGTCGCGCGCGGCCCGCGCAGCGAGCTCGGCGTAGGCGCCCGCGAGCGGTTCGCAGCTGATGATCCGCCCGTCGAACCCCGCGCGTCGGGTCATCACCGCGAACTGGCCGACGTTGGCGCCGATGTCGAGCACGGTGTCGATGCCCCGGGCGGTCAGGGTGTGTGCCAGCCGGTTGGCGTAGGCGCCGCGCGACAGGTCGAGGTCGAAGCGGCGCAGCACCCGGCGTACCGTCAGCTTGGCGCGCTCCCGCAGCCGGTTGGCGGTGGTCTGGTCGCTCGTCACGCTCACTCCTGATCCAGCAACGCGTCCACCGCGGCGTCGACCTGGTCCGGCGTCACCTCGATGTCGTCCATGAAGTACGTCGGGGCGCGGCCCGGCCGCTGCTCCCGCGGCCCGTCGGCGACCAGGTAGCGATAGCGCGCGTCCGGCACGTTCATCGCGATCGACCAGAACGCCGGCTGCACGTAGCCCGGTGCGAACAGCTCCAGCACCCGGACGCCGGGTCGGGCGAAGGCCAGGTTGGTGAGCGCCGCGCCGTGGGGTGCCACGACCACCTGCGCTGCGGCGTACCGCGCGATCTGCTCGCGGATCGGGTGCTGCGTCGGGTCCAGGACCTCGAATCCGCGCCGCTGCAGCCGCGCGACGATCTCGGGCTCGTGGACGACCCGTCGGGTGTTCGGCGTGCTGCCGCGGGTGACGTAGATCCGGTCGGGCAGCGCCGGATCCGCCGGCGGGGCGTACTGCTGTCGCAGCCAGGCCACGCTCTCCGGCGCCAGCAGCGTGCTCGCGTTGGGCAGGGAGGGCACCAGCAGCCGGTCGGCCCGCAGCGCCATCCCGGGACCCGGCTCGACCAGCCGGCCGGTGACGCCGGCCGCCTCGAGCAGGTCGTGCTGGTAGCGCGCGCCGTGGTCGACCACCCACGCGTCCGGCTGCAGCCCCGGGAACGACTCGTGCAGCAACCCGATCCGCGGCAGCGCGTCGACCATGAAGTGGAAGAAGTTGTGCCCGGTGCCGCGGGTCGCCAGCACCACCACGGTGCCGGCGACGTGCTCCGGCGGGCGCGGCAGCGGGTTCCAGTAGACCGGGTGCTCGCGCCAGCCGTTGATGCCGAAGTAGTGGCTGGTCTCGAGGTCGAGCCGGCCCCCCGTGGTGACGACCGCGCTGTGCTTGCCGAGCAGGGTGCCGTCGCGGAGCTCGAGCACGTGCTGCTCGGGGACGTCGTACGCATGGTGCTCGCGGAACACCCAGTGTGCCGCCGGGTCACCGGCCGGCAGCTCCCGGCGGACGGTGGCGGCCGGGGTGAGCGGATGGAGCGTCGTCGACGCCGGCTCCGCCCAGACGGTCTCGTGCGAGCTCGCGGTGGCGCTGTGCGGCAGCCCCCGCCGCGGGCCGACCGTGCGGCGGCCGGCCGCACCGACCACACGTGCGCCGGCACGGTGACCACGCTTGGCCAGCGGCCACAACGGCTGCAGCTGGGGTGGGAGCCTACTCACGAGCCAGCCAGAGGATGCCGAGACCGGCACGCCCCCCGCGGTCGTCGCGGGTCATCCGCAGGCCGGCGGTGGCGAAGAAGTCCAGCAGCTCGGTCACGCTGCGCCCCGGCACGGGGTGGTACTCCATGACGACCGTGCGCACGCTCGCCCACGACGCCGGCGAGGAGTCGAGGACGATGTCGTACTCCGCGCCCTCGACGTCCATCTTCACCACCTGCACCGCCCCGCCGGCGTCGGCGAAGGCCTGGTCGAGCGTTCGCGCCGGCACCGTCACCTCGGCGGCGCCCTGCTGCTTGAGCCAGGCCGCCGAGGTCATCCCGTTGTGCCCGCTGGCGGTGCCGGTGTCGACGAGGGTGAACTCGCCCTCCTCGCCGGCCAGGGCCGTGGCGTGCACGGTCACCCGGTCGTCGAGCCCGTTGGCGGCCACGTTGCGCCGGATGTACGCCGCGCTCGTGGGCGAGGCCTCGTAGACGTGCACCCGCCCCTGGGGCAGCGCCCGGGCGACCGCGAGCGAGAACCCGCCGATCTGGCCACCGACGTCGAGCACGGTGGCGTCCGGGTCGATCCCGGCGACGAGCCGGTCGATCTCGTAGGCGTCGTCACCGAAGATCTCGTAGACGGGGAACCGCGCCCCGTCGGCGTTGGGACAGTGGACGACGTACCCGTTGCGCAGCCGGAACGTCAGCTCCGGACGGCGCCAGCGGGTGCCGGTCGTGCCGAGGTCCCAGAGGACCTGGGGGAAGTTCCGGAACAGCAGGGGGGTCTGGCGGACCCGTTTCGCCACGAAGGCGGCCCCGCGACTCGTCATGTCGTGCCTCTCGCGTTCGACACCGCGCCGCCGTCGGCCGCGGTGGGTGGTTCTTCCTCACCGGATGAACGCGCGGCGGTCGCGATGGTCACGACCGAGAGTGAGACCGCGGCCCAGATGCTGCGGTCGTAGAGGCTCGGGATCGTCGCGCCGAAGCCGAGGTAGGCCCACACCGTGTAGCAGAGCCGCCGGTGCGGATGGCGTCCGAAGAGCGGCCGGGCGAAGACGAACAGCACCATCAGGTAGCCGACGAGCCCGAAGATCCCGATCGCGACCGCGACCTCGAGGAACATGTTGTGGATGTCGAACAGCTCGAGGAGCCCGTCACCGGTGAGCGGCTGCGCCCAGAAGCGGTCCCATCCCGACTCGAGCCCGGCGGTGCGCTCCTGATCGGAGAAGGACGAGTTGGTGTTGCCGACCAGCCGGGCGAGTGAGGACTGGTCGCCGGTGATGCCGATGATCAACGGCACCACCACGATCGCCAGCGCACCGAGCATCGCCCAGACGAAGCCGGTGATGGCCGAGCGCTCGACCACGGGGATCATCAGCACCAGCACCGCGGTGACGACGAGTGCGGCGCGGGAGCCGCTGGAGTCGATGGAGTAGAGCGAGGCAGCGGCGGCGACGAGGACGGCGAGCCGCGGGAGCAGCTGGCCCTGGTAGCGGAAGAAGAGATAGATCAGCAGCGCGATCGACATCATGCCGGCCTGCGCGTAGTAGTTGGGATGCGCGGCGAGCCCGCCGTGCCGGCCCTGCACGCCCGGCCCGTCGACCACCGAGTAGGCGATGCTGACCAGGTGGCCGAGCACGTAGCTCCACGCCAGCAGCTCGATCACACGGGAGCCGGGTGACCACAGGGCGACCGCGATCGGAAGCGCCCCCATCACCATCAGCCAGAGCGTGAGCGCGATGAAGCTCTTCAACGGGTCCGCCGAGAGCGCCGAGGCGATGCTGCCGGTGACGACGATGATCATCAGGCCGAGGAAGTACAGCCCCGGCAGGTGCACCCGCCGCGAGGCGACGGTCGGCAGCAGCATCGCGAACCCGAGCACGAACAGACCGTCGGTCGGCGTCACCGGCGAGTCGAGCGACGGGGAGAGGCCCTTGTACATCGGCGCCGTCGCGAACGCCGCCGCGAGGGTCAGCACCGCCATCCGCTCGGTGCCGAGGAAGGCGAGCAGCAGGATGTAGGCCGCCACGCCGATCGGGATCAGCGTGTAGACGAGGCCGTGACCGAGCGCGACCGTGCCGCCCACGACGAGCACGGCCGTCGCCAGCATCATCGCCGCCGTCACCAAGGTGGTCTCGACCCCGGGGCGACGCCGGTCGCGCGTCGCGGCGGTGCCGCGCTTGGACCTGTTAGCCTGCCCGGGCACGTCACTCCTCGGCGTGGTTGGAAGTTACCGCGGGCGAGTCTAGGGCGTGTACCGCGGCGCATGGGGCGAAGAGGACCAGGTGGACAAGCGCAGGGCCGCGACGGCCGGCGGCACAGCAGCGGGCGGGCTGCGCTCGATCGCGGTGATCGCCGTGGGCACGTTCGGTGTCCAGGCGATGATCCTCGTCACCGGCATCATCTCGGCCCGGTTGCTCGGTGTCGAGGGGCGGGGCCAGATCGCGCTCGTCGCGGCGGTCTCGGTGCTGCTCGCCCGGCTCACGATGGCCGGCAGCCTGCCGATCGCCGTCTCCTCCCTCCTCTCACGCGAGGGGCTCACCGCTCGCGACGGGCTGCGTCCGTTCGCCGCGCGCTGGTCGTGGTGGGCGCTGGGACCGAGCGTGCTCGCGGGCGGCTACCTCGCCTGGCTGCTGCGCGAGGAGAGCGCCGTGCTGCAGGTCGGGCTCACGCTCGCGGTGGTGGCGATGACCTACCAGACCATCCTCGCCGGCCTGGTGGGCAGCTCGGTGCAGGGCGAGCTGGCCTCGGCCACGACGGTCGTGCGCGGCGCGCTCCAGCTCCAGGCACCGACGTTCCTCCTGCTGCTGGTCGCGGCGCTGCTCGGCTGGATCGACGACGCCGTCACCGTGGCCGGGCTGATGGTGGTCGGCGGGTTCCTCGGCTGCCTGTGGGCCGCCACCCTGCTGCAGCCGGCACGCGGCGTACCGTCGACGATCTCGGGCCGCGAGCTGCGCACGGTGACCACCGACAACTACCTCAACTCGGTCGGCGTGCTGAGCAGCATCGGCCTCGACCGCAACCTGGTCGGTGCCTGGCTCGGCACCGCCCAGCTCGGGCTCTACTCCGCGGGCACGGCCTTCGCGACCCTGTCCACGATCATCGGCACGGCGGTCGCGTCACTGCTGCTGCCTCGGCTCTCCGCCGCGAAGGAGCGCCCCGAGGAGCAGGCGCGGCTGATCCGGTCCTGGCTCCCGCTGACCGCCGGTCTGATCGTGCTGATGGTCGCCTCGCTGGAGCTGCTCGTGGAGCCGATCATCCGGATCGCCTTCGGCACCGCCTTCCTCCCGGCGGTCGAGGTCGCCCGGTGGCTGCTGCTCGCCGACGGCCTGCTGGGCTTCCGCCGGGTGCTCGTGTGCGTGCTCCAGGCGCGGGGGCGGGGCCGGATCGCGTCGTACGTCGAGGTCGCGCTGGCCGTGGTGCTGGTCGCCGGCATCGCCGTCGCCGCCTGGTACGACGACCTGGCGCTGGTCGGGATCATGCTGGCCCTGGTCGGCGCGCTGAGCTGCCTGCTCCTCGGCCTGGCGGTGCGACTGACCCGCCCTCGCCGCGGTTGAGGTGAACCCGCAGGGTGGTGTCGAGGCTCGTCACCAGGGCTCCTCGCACCTCACCCCCCGGCGAAGGGCGGCAGGAACTCCACCGTGTCCCCGGGGGCGACCTCCACCTCACCCGGATCCTGGGCGGCGACCGGCCGATCGCCCACGAGGACGGAGCACACGCCGATGACCTCGCCCAGGCGCGTGCCGGGGTGGCGGCCGACGACGTCAGCCACCAGATCCGCCAGTGAGACGGGCTCGGCGACCTCGATCCGGTCCTCCGCGGTGCCCGCCGCATGACGGGCCGCGGCCCAGTACCTCACGAGGATGATCTGCATCTCATTACCCGCATCTCTCTTACCGGTCACGCGCCTGTAACGGTATTCTCTCCGGTCAACAGCTTGCGGCCGGAGCCCGACGTTGTGTTTCGGTCTCTCTAATGTGCGTGCGATCCACGCCGTGGGAGGAGACCCGCCATGAGCACTCTGTTGCTCCTCACCAGTGCCCTGCAACCCTCTGCCGAGGTTCTTCCGGGACTCGCTCTCCTCGGTCACCAGGTCAAGATCCTGCCCGCCGAGGGCAGCGCACTGCTCGAGGCCCCCGACGCCGACCTGCTGCTCGTCGACGGCCGCCAGGACCTCGCCAGCTCCCGCGACCTCTGCCGTCTGATCCGCACCACCGGCACCGAGGTGCCGGTGATCCTCGTCACCACCGAGGGCGGTCTCGCGGTGGTCGCGCACGACTGGGGCATGGACGACGTGGTGCTCCACACCTGTGGCCCGGCCGAGCTCGAGGCCCGCATCAAGCTCGCCATCGGTCGGCTGTCGGCCGCCCGCGACGCCGCCGACCCCGATGCGCACGTGATCCGCTCCGGCGAGGTCGTCGTCGACGACGCGACCTACACCGCGAAGGTCGGCGGGCGACCGCTCGACCTGACGTTCAAGGAGTTCGAGCTGCTCAAGTTCCTGGCGCAGCACCCCGGCCGGGTGTTCTCCCGCCAGCAGCTGCTGCAGGAGGTCTGGGGCTACGACTACTTCGGCGGCACCCGCACCGTCGACGTCCACGTCCGGCGGCTGCGCGCCAAGCTCGGCCCGGAGAACGAGACGCTCATCGGCACCGTCCGCAACGTCGGCTACCGCTTCGTGCTGCCGAGCAAGGACCAGGAGTCCCTCAAGGACGCCGACCGCGTCGACGAGCGCAAGCGCGCCGACGCGTAGCCTCACCGGGTGACCACACCCGACCCGCTGACCACCATCGCCGCCGTACGACGCGCCTGCGTGGCCGAGGACGGCCAGGATCCGCTGGACGAGGCTGCGGCGCTGCAGCTCAAGCACCACGGGCTGTCCGGGGTGGCGCACTGGGTCGAGCCCGGTGGGTTCGCCCTGGTGCGGGACGATGAGGTCGACCTCGCGGTCGCTCCCGCGGCCCGCGGACAGGGTCTCGGCCGCCGGCTCGCCGAGCGCGCCGCCGCGCGGGACGGACGGTTGACGGCCTGGTCGCACGGCGACCACCCGGCCGCTGCGCACCTCGCGGCGGCGTACGGCTTCCGGCGTGCGCGTGACCTGTGGGTAATGCGCCGCCCCGCCACGCAGCCGCTGCCGCCGGCCGAGGCCCCCGTGGATGTGACCATCCGTGGCTATGCCGGCGACGCGGACGCCGCCTCGCTGCTCGACGTCAATGCCGCCGCGTTCGCCGACCATCCCGAGCAGGGCGCGCTCGACGCCACGGGCCTCGCCGAGCGGATGGCCGAGCCGTGGTTCGATCCCGACGGACTGCTGCTGGCGGTCGACGACACCGGCACGCTGCTCGGCTTCCACTGGACCAAGCAGCACGACGCCGACCACGGCGAGGTCTACGTCGTGGGCGTCTCCCCCGCCGCCCAGGGACGCGGGCTGGGCCGCGTGCTGACCGTGGCCGGGCTCCGTCATCTCGCCGGTCGTGGGGTCGCTGAGGTCCACCTCTACGTCGAGGCGGACAACCGTCCCGCGGTGGCGTTGTACGAGGCCCTCGGCTTCGGCCACGCCCAAAAGGACAGCCACGTGCAGTACCTACGCGCCTGATCGTGCGTTGTACACGTCGAACGCAGACGTCAACGACCCGCATCTGGGGCTACCATCGAGGCAATGAGCTCCGTCACGCACGGCGAACCGGATCCCGACGGGACCGCCGACGACGAGGCGCGCCGCCGGCGCGCCCGGTTCAGCCTGCGCCGGCGTCGCCCCACGGACGAGGAGCCGTCCGTCGCGGAGCTCGACGATGACGAGATCGCCGAGCTGATCCGACGGAGCAACGACAGCGACGCCGAGACGCCCTCGGACGACGACATCGCGGACCGGGTCGGGCGCAAGCACCCGACCCCACCCCCCGGCGTCTCCGGCGATGCCGGCACCGACGACAGCGTCGACTGGAGCTCGTTCGTCGCCCCGTCCAACGCGTCGACGCCGCGGCGAGCGCCCGCACCGGCGGCCGAGCCGCCGCAGCCTCCCCGCCCCCGCCCGGTCGAGCATCACCCCTCGGTCCCACGCCCCGCAGCGCCACCACGGGTCACGAGCGACCACGAGGCCGACGAGCTGGTCATCGCGGCGGCCGTCGACCAGGGGTTCGCCGAGCCGGTGCCCGGCGAGGAGCCCGCCCGGGGGCTCGCACGGCTCCGGCGCCTCCGCACGGCCGGACCGTCCGATGCCGAGATGGCCCAGCTGCGTCACGACGCGGAGGCGGCCGTCGCCGAGCAGGACGTGGAGCGCCAGGCCGCCGCCGACGCCCAGCAACGGGCTGCCGACGCCCAGCAGGAGGCCGACGCCCGGGCCGCCGCAGAGGCGGCGCTGCGAGCGGAGGCGGAGCGGGCCGCGGCCGAGCGCGCCGCACTCGCCGACACCGAGATCCAGCGCCGCGAGGAGGCCGAGCGCCGCGCCGACCAGCAGGCCTCGCTCGCCGCGGCGGCGCGCGAGGAGCGGCTCGCCGCCGAGGCGGCCGCCCAGCAGCAGGCGGCGCTCGCCGAGCAGGCGGTCCGTGCCCGCGAACAGGCCGAGGCCCGCGCCCAGGACGTGCTCGCACAGTACGAGCAGGCCGCCGCGGAGCAGCAGGCCCAGCTCGCCGCGCTGCAGGACGCGCTGGGCAAGCTCGAGGCGCAGTCGGAGGCCCAGGCCGTGGCGCGCGCGGAGGCCGAGCAGGCGGCCGCCGCCGAGCAGGCCCGACTCGCCGCCCTGCAGCACAAGCTGGACCAGCTGGAGGCCGAGGCCGACACCCAGGCTCGGGCCCGCACCGAGGCTGAGCAGACCGCAGCCGGCGAGCAGGCACGGATCACCGCACTGCAGCAGCAGCTGGACCGGCTGGAGGCGCAGGCGGCGAGCCAGGCCGAGGCACGAGCAGCGGCCGAGCAGGCGGCCGCCGAGCAGGCAGCCGCTCGCGCCGAGGCCGAGGCGCTGGCCGCCGACCTGCTCGCACAGGTGTCGGAGGCCGAGCGCCTGCTCGGCACCTCGGAGCCGGCGGTGCCGGTCACCGGCGGCAAGCACCGGCGGGACCCGGCTCCCGCGACCCCGCGCGAGCCCGTCGCGGCCGCTCCCGAGCAGCCGGCGGCACCCGCCGTCCCGGAGGCCCCGGCTCCGGCCGCGATCGCACCGGAGGAGACTCGGCCCGCGCCTGCCCCGGCGGCGGAGCCCGTGCACGTCGAGGAGCCGGCGCACCTCGACGAGCCGGACGAGGGGCAGCACGTCGTGATCCCCACCGCAGACACCCCCGGCAGGCGCCGCAGCTACCACTCCAAGCGCGGCTCGGACGCCCTGGCACCGCTGGCGCTGCTCGCGGCACTGGCCTGTGCCGGCGTCCTGGGTCGACAGGCCTTCCTCGGCCGGTTGACCACGGAGATGTCGCTGAGCATCGGGCTCACCGTGGTGGCACTCGCCCTGGTGATCTTCGCGATGCGGGTCGCCAACTCCTCGCGCACCGTCCACCTGACCGAGCAGGGCGTCCTGACCCTCGTCGTCGGTGACGACCGGCACGAGTTCGACCTCGCGAGCCCGGCCACGTCGATCGAGATGGTCGGCGCCCCGGGGCGGCGCGGCTGGCGGATCCTGCTCCCGCGGCGCGGCCTCTCCCCGGTCAGCGTGGACGCCCGGACGGTCGACCCCAAGTCGTTCACCGAGGCGGTCCGGCAGTGGCGTCCGGACCTCTAGGGGGAGACACCTCCTCGCCGCGCTCGGGACGCGACGAGACCGGACACGTCGCGGAGCCGGATCGGATGGCGGCGCTGCAGGCCGAGCACGACGCTCTCGCGCGCCGCTGCGCCGCGGCGGAGCGCCGTATCGTCGACCTGACCACCGAGCTCGCCGCGGTCCGCGCTCGCCTCGACGAGCAGCCGCTCGAGGCGTCCGAGGGCGAGCACCTCTCACTCTTCGACGACCGCGCCGGGAGCACCACCCCCGGTGACGGCACCGACCCTCGCATCGTCTCGGTCGTCCTGTGGGCCACCGCGATCGTGGCCGGCATGGTCACGGCGCTCGCCTTCCTCAACGGCAACCTCCTCACCTGGTTCGGCGCGGGCATGGTGCTGCTCACCATCGGGCTCGGGTACGCCGCCTACCGCGCCCGGGTGCAGCCGGTCACCGTGCACGTGACGACCCGCGGGGTGGTCGTCGCCGAGCAGCGCGGCACGACCTACCGCTTCGACCTGCGCAACGTGGAGACCCGCGTGGAGCAGCGCGGTCGCGTCGGCGACGCCGACTGGCAGATCCGGTTCCTGCGTCGCTCGCTGGACCCGCTGGTCATCGACGCCACGATGGTCGACCCGGAGGATCTCCTCGCCCGGCTCCGGGAGCACCGTCCCGAGCTCTGACCGAGGCGGAGCCACCCGCTGTTCACCGCGACCTGGGACAATGACGAGCATGTCGCTGGAGATGCTGCCCGATCCCAGCTCGACGGCCACCGCCGTCGAGGCGCCCGAGCGCACCTCCGCGGTCGAGGCGTCGCCGACCACCCGGATCGCCGAGACGCGCGACCGGTTCCTCGACCGGGAGCTGTCGTGGCTGCGCTTCAACGAGCGGGTCCTCGAGCTCGCCGAGGACCCGGACCTGCCGCTGCTCGAGCGGGCCCGCTTCCTCGCGATCTTCACCAGCAACCTCGACGAGTTCTTCATGGTGCGCGTGGCCGGCCTCAAGCGGCGGATCGCGACCGGGCTCGCCGTCCGCGCCGCGTCCGGGATGATGCCGCGGGAGGTGCTCGAGGCGATCTGGACCCACAGCGCGGCGCTCTGCGAGCGCCAGGCGCGGGTGTTCCGCGAGCAGGTCGCCCCGGCCCTGAGCGAGGAGGGCATCGACCTGATCCGCTGGTCCGAGCTCACCGAAGCGGAGCGAGCGGCCTGTACGACGCTCTT
>CAZJDU010000096.1:0-13993 GCA_964544855.1 uncultured Nocardioides sp. | reverse complement strand
GTTGAGCTCGGAGGGGAAGTTGGCCTCGACCAGCGTCTGGTAGCGGCGCATGTCGGTGATGTGGTCGACGTGCTCGATGTCGACCGGGCACTGCTGCACGCACGCACCGCAGTTGGTGCACGACCACAGCACGTCCTCGTCGATCACGAAGTCGCCGCCGTCGGGGTTGTAGAACCAGTCGTTCTCGTCGCCCTTGCCGACCAGCGACCGCTCCGCTGCCGACTCCTCGCCAGCGGCCTTGGCGTAGGCGTGCTCGCGCAACCCCATCACCAGCAGCTTGGGCGAGAGCGGCTTCTCGGTGTTCCACGCCGGGCACTGCGACTGGCACCGACCGCACTCGGTGCAGGTGGTGAAGTCGAGGATGCCCTTCCAGGAGAAGTCCTCGATCGAGCCGGCGCCGAGCACGGAGTCCTCGTCGAGGTCGTCGATGTCGTCGAGGGTGATCGGCTTGCCGCCGGACTCCAGCGGCTTCACCGCGCCGAGCGCCGTACGACCGGAGCCCTCGCGCTTGAACCAGATGTTGAACCAGGCGGTGAAGCGGTGCCAGGCGATGCCCATCGTGAGGTTGCGGGCGATCACGATCAGCCACACCATCGCGAGCGCGATCTTGAACATCGCGATGAAGTAGATGATGTTCTCGGACGCCTCGATGCTCGACGGGTAGATCGCGCCGACCCACGACGCCAGCGGGAAGTGGGCGCGCGTCGCCGTATCGGTGTGGCCCTCGGCGACCCCGAGGTTGTACTCCGCGCCGCGGATGAAGAGGATCGCCGCGCCCTCGAGCAGCGCGAGGTACTCCACGAAGTAGGCCTGCCACTGGGTGGAGCCGAAGAACCGGCTCTGCCGGCCGAGGTTGCGCGGGTGGTGGGTCTGTCGGTAGACGATCAGGTAGATGATGCCGATCGTGCTCAGCAGGCCGATGAACTCGCTGAACCACTCGAAGGGGTACCAGTGGCCGAACACCGGCCACACCCACGTGGCGTCGAAGAGCTGGAAGTAGGCGCCCGCGACCGCGGTCGAGAGGAAGAGGAACGCCGCGAACACGAACCAGTGCATGACGCCGACCCACGTCCACTGGAGCATCCGGGTGTGGAGCACCGTCTCCTTGAGCATCGTGACGGTACGGCGACCCGGCTGGTCGGTGCGACGGGTGGCCTGGCCGATCCTCAGCACGCCGAGCATCGAGAGCACGGCCCTCACGAGCAGCACCGCCGCAACGGCGGTGAGTGCGAACGAGACCACGATCGCTACGGTCTGCAACATCTTCAACGGCTCCTCGGGTCAGCAGGCGCGCGACATCTACTGCCGAGCCTAGGGCCACCCCGGCCCCCGGCGCCCGCCCAGGGAAGCCTTACCACGCTTCCCGTCGCGCGTGACCGGCGATCCTACCGGGAGGTAACTTCCCCGCGCCGTGACCCAGGCCTCACCGGACACCGCTCACGCGGCCCGCGTCGTCGAACGTGATGGTGACCATCGTCCGTCGCCCCGCTGCGGTCGTCGCGCACACGCCGTACGACGTCCCGAGCCGCTCGTAGGGCTGGCCGACGGCGCGCATCACCTGCTCGGTCCTCATCCCGGGGCTGACCGCGCCGCGGACCTCGGCGACGGGCCGCTGCAGCTGCGGGTTGCGACAGGAGTCGGGAGCGATCCCCTCGGCGCGCTCCCACATCTGCAGGTAGGCCTCGGGCCCGCGCGCCATGTCGTCGAGGATCGCATCACCGTCACCCGCCTCGGCGTCGGCGATCATCCGGAGGTCCTCCACCCAGTCCGGGTAGAGGCCGTACTGCGCGACCCCGTCGACGTTGATGTCCCAGACCCGCTCACCGGCCCGCTGCTGCTCGACCGTCACGCCACCGAACCCCTCGAAGGGGTACTGCACCGGGTTGGGCACGTCGGCCCCGCGCGGGTCGCCCTGCGCGCCGAGGCCGTTGATGTCCGCGCCGAAGCCGAAGCCGAAGTAGTAGCGCGGGTCCGCCCACCCGATGTGTCGCCGCCACTTGGAGACGAAGCCGCCGGAGTCCCCGGCGTACGGCGTGATGAAGCCGCCCGACTCGTAGATCCGCGGGTAGGTGTCCGGCGTCGACCAGGAGTGGGACGAGATCACGCCGGAGTAGTCGAGCTGCTCGATGACGTCCATCGACCGCGACCGGGCCTTCACGCTGAGGTGGTCGGGGTCGAAGATCATCCGGCGCTCGGCCAGCCCCCGGATGGTGTGGACACCGAGGTCGGTGAGACCGCGCTTGTTGCAGTGCGCCGGCGTGGGATAGAGCGGCACCGCCGGCAGCAGGTCGCCGAAGACCTGACCGATCGCGCCGAAGAGCGCATCCTGCTGCCCGGCGCTGATGTCGGGCACGGCGAGCTGCGGGTTGTCGTGGCTCTCCCCGTCGGCCGGCTCGCAGTGCTCCATCGCCCAGAACGTGCCGGTCTCGAGGAAGTTGGCGGCGTTGACGACCACGCCGGTCGCGCCGGCGTCACCGGCGACCCCGGCGAGTGCGTTGTCGAACTTGTTGACCAGCTCCATCTGCCGCACCCCGAGGGCATGCATCTCGTCGAGCTGCGCATCGATCTCGGCGGGGTCGCACGCGGGCAGGTCGGGCCCCGCGAGCTTGGTGAAGGTGCAGCCGAACGGCACCGACGTCTCGATGCCCAGCACCACGGCCAGCTGGCCGGCGTTGATGACCTGCCGCGCCTCGAACGGGTCGCGCACGATCCGGAAGAAGCCCTCGCCGGGCCCGCCGTACTGCGCGTCGATGTAGTCCTGGAGCTCGTGGATCCGCTGCGCCTGCAACCGAACGGAGTCCATGTCGTCACAGGAGTTCTTGCGCAGCGGGTAGATCTGGCACAGCTTGTTGTTCTCCACGAAGAGGTTGACGAAGAGTCGCTGACCGCCCCGCCAGGCCCGCTCCAGCCACCGCCAGTAGGTGCCCTCGTGGGTGAGCGAGTGCGGCGCCGGCCAGTCCACGAAGCTCGGCCAGCCGACCGGGTCGTGGGAGAGCTCGCCGGACAGGGCTGCCTCGAGCACCGCGCCCTTGCCCCCGGTCAGGGTGTGGTCGGGGCAGTCCTGCAGCGCGTACGGCGCGCCGTACTCGTGCCACGGCCGGCCGCAGTGCACCCGCCCGCCGAGGAACTCGAACGCCATGCCATGGGTGTGGGCGTCGACGTACCCGCGCACCTCCTGGTACGACGTCACGCCCGCGTGCGGGTCGCCGGTGACGTTGACCTCGGCCTCCGGGTAGGCCGCGCACCCGTCGCTGCGCCGCAGCCGGAACGGGACGGCACCGCTCGGCTTGGTCGTCAGCCGGCCGGAGGCGACGGTGAGATCACGACCTCGGGCACGGAAGGTGAACCCGTCCCCGCTCGCCCGGACCGTCCAGTCGGCCCGCTCACCGGGCTGGCGCAGCAGCGTGGTCCCGTGACCCAGCACGTCCCAGCCCACCTCGCCGCGCTCGGTGTGGAGCAGGTAGGACCCGAGCCGGGTCGCCTTGAAGAAGAGCGGCGCGGCCTCCTCCCGACCGACGTCGGCGAGCATGACCTTGCGGCGCTGCGTGACGACGTACCGACCCGACGGCGCCTGCAGGGTGTAGCAGCCGCTCGCCATCTCGTAGCGGTCGGCCGGCACCTCCCCGCGCGACTCACGCACCGGAACCGTGGTCAGCTCGGGGTCCGGGAGCGCCCGCTCCCGCTCGACGTACGCCGCCGCCTCGTCCCGCTGGGCCTCGCTCGTCGGATCGGTCACGTCGTCACCGACGACGGCGCGGGAGATCTCGTTCTTCGTGGCCGGGTCGCTGTGGTCGTGGGCCGGCGTGCCGGGTGGGTCGTGGTGGTAGCCCAGTGCGGCGGCGCGGTCGCGCTCGGTCGCCTCGGCGAGCGAGATCGTGCGCCCGGAGTCGCCCGGCAGCGCCACCGCGACACCCACCACTGCTCCTGCCGCGCCCAGCGCGACGCCGACCCGGATCGGACTCTGCCACCGCGACGAGAACATGTTCTGGTCAACGACGGGGCGTGCGAGAGGTCACCACACCCCGGCGTACGGCGACCGGGCCCCCGGCATGATGTGGGACGTGCGCCCCTCACCCACGCGGACCATCGCCGTCGCCGCCGTCCTCGCCCTCGGGCTCTCCGCGTGCGGCGGCGCCGAGGAGCCGGAGGCCGGCCCGACCCCGTCGGGGGACGCATCACCGGGCGGCGACTCCGCCGTGCCCGACGACCTCGCGATCGCGGAGAGCCGGACCCGCGAGGACTCCGTCTACCCCGACGCCGGTGACCCCCTGGTCGACTCGCTGCACCATCATCTCGACCTGGCGTGGGCTCCCGAGGACGAGCGACTGGAGGCCGTCCAGACGTTCACGTTCCGGGCGACCGACGACGCGGCACGGTTCCAGCTGGACTTCAACGACGTCCTCGAGATCGACAGCCTGACCGTCGACGGCGACGAGGTCGAGTACGAGCAGTCCGCCGACGACCTCGTCGTCGACCGGGCCGTCGAGGCGGACGAGCAGTACCAGGTCGTGCTGGAGTACGCCGGCACCCCCGAGCCGGCCGAGGCGCCGACCAGCCGCGACGACTTCGACGGCGGCGTCGGGTGGAACATCACCGCGGACAGCGAGGTGTGGACCACCCAGGAGCCCTACGGCGCGCACACCTGGTACGCCGTCAACGACCAGCCGGCCGACAAGGCGCTCTACGACTTCACCCTCACCGTCCCCGAGCCGTGGACCGGCGTCGCCAACGGCGAGCTGACCGCCACCGACGAGGCCGACGGGCTGCGCACCACGACGTGGCACCTGGCCGAGCCCGCGTCGTCGTACCTCGTCACCGTGGCCTTCGCCGACCACACCCTCACCGAGCTGACCTCCGACTCCGGCGTGCCGATCCAGATCTGGTCGCTCACCGACCACCCGGGCTCCATCGGCGAGACCGAGTACGCCGCCGAGGCCATGACCTGGCTGGAGGAGCGGCTCGGGCCCTACCCGTTCGACACCTTCGGCGTGGTGATCAACGACGGCGGCACCGGCATGGAGACCCAGACCATGATCACCCTCGGCAACAACCCCTACGCCACGTCGAAGCCGGTGATGATCCACGAGCTGGCCCACCACTGGTACGGCGACACCGTCAGCCCGGCCGACTGGAGCGACGTGTGGATGAACGAGGGCATGGCGATGTACCTGCAGTGGCTGTGGGAGGCCGAGGAGAACGGGCAGCCGGTGCAGGACCTGGTCGACGAGGCGCTCTCCTTCGACCAGACCCTGCGCGACGAGTACGGCCCGCCGGCGGCGTACGACCCCGCGCACTTCGCGCAGAACAACATCTACACGATCCCCGGCACCATGTGGCACCAGCTCCGGCTCGAGCTCGGTGACGAGGCCTTCTGGGACATGGTGCGCGCCTGGCCCACCGAGCACGAGAACGCCGCCGCCGACCGCGAGACCTACCTCGACTGGATCGAGCAGCACACCGGCGAGGAGCTCAGCGACTTCTTCGACGCCTGGCTGCTCGGGAAGCGGACGCCCGCCACCTGAAGCTGGTTCGAGGTGCGAGCTGCCGCACGGTGGTTGAGGTGCGAGCTTGCGAGCCTCGAAACCACCCGCTACCCGCAGCCGAGTGCAGCATCGACATCTTCGCGGTACGGCGGATCCGCCCCCCGACGGGCGACCGTCATGGCTGCCACCTGCGCAGCATGTCGGCCGATGTCGGTCAGCTCGTCCGGAGCCAGGCTGCCGCCCGCGACCAGGCCGGCCGCGAGCCCCGTGTCGAGGAGTCGAGCGACCAGGCCTCCCATGAAGGCATCGCCGGCACCGATGGTGTCGGCGACCGGCACGACCGGCGCGGCGACCGCCACCCCTCCGTGTCGCCCCGCGAGGAGCGCGCCGTCGGCTCCCAGGCTCACGGCCGCGGTCGCCGCCCCGAGGTCGACCATTCGTGCGAGCACCTCCTCGGGCGCGCGCCCGGGATAGAGCCACTGCGCATCCTCGTCGCTGAGTTTCACCAGGTCGGCGCACGGCACCAGATCCTCGAACGCCACGCGCACCATCCGGGCGTCCGGAAGAAGCGACGGCCGGATGTTGGGGTCCAGCGTCACCAGGGCGCGCCCAGCAGCGGAACGAAGTGCGGTCGCCACCACATCCCTACCGGGTCGCAGGAACAGCGCGACCGACCCGGCGTGGACTGCCGCTGCGTGACGGACGGTCGGGACCGGCGGGTCCCACCGCACATCGAACGCGTACGTCGCAGCGCCATCCTCACCCAGTCGGGCGACGGCCGACGAGGTTGCGGTCAGCCGACGTGCTCCGGCCACGAGGTCCACCCCGGAACCGGCAAGGTGGTCTTCCACGAGATCCGCGCATGGGTCGTCGCCGAGCGCGCTCACCAACTGCGTAGGAACACCGAGCCGGGCGAGAGTGACCGCGACGTTCAGTGGGGAGCCGCCGGGCTTGTCGAACCGCTCACCGCCATGGACGACCACGTCGACCAGCGCTTCTCCGATGACGACGGCGGTTCCGGGAGCGGTCATCGCGGAGCACCGTCGCCCGGCCCGGCGGCCGGCGTCAGCGGGTCGTAGTGCAGTTCGGCGACTCGGCCCCGGCCGCCGCTGGCCAGCCGGATCCCGGTGGCATCGGCCGCGCCGAAGACCAGCGTCGTGATGCTCGCCGCACCGTCCTGAGCGAACACCTCGACCGAGGTCCTGTCGACCCAGACATCGAGATCCAGACGGCCGGTTCGATCAGGCAGCACACAGCTCACGACCGACGCGAAAGCCGGGTGGAAGTCGGTCTCTCCCGACGCAGTGCGATCCACCGACAACCGCCGGGTCTCCGGCACGTAGGTGATCCGCGTGCGCTGTTCAGCACCGCGAAGAACGTCGAGCTCGAGGGTCTCCTCGAGATCGGTGACGGCGAGCCCGAGCCGGTACCGCACGGAGCCGTCGAAGGTGTGCTCGCCAGGCAGATCGAAGGTTCCGCAGACGAACGATCCGTCGTGTTCGACCAGACCTGCCAGCTCGCGTACAGGTCGCTGCACGAGCAGTACCTGGTCACCCACGGTCCGGAGCCCGAGCTCACGTGGCAGCGTCATCGCGCCTCGCCAGGGGTGGGTCGGCACCTCGTGTGCGTAGTCCCAGTTGCTCATCCAGCCGAGGAGGATCCTGCGGCCCTCGGGTGCGTTGGAGAAGGTGACGGCGGCATACAGGTCGCGGCCGCGATCAACCCATCGACAGCTCTCGGGATCCACGTCGTCGCCTGCGTCGACCACGAACGAGGTGCCGTCGAAGTCCCCGATGAAGTACCGGGTCCCCGATCCGCCGGCGACGCCGCCGGGGTTCACACTGACGACGAGGACCCACCGGATGCGGGACGGATCGTTGTCGACCGGAAGTGCGAACAGGTCGGGGCATTCCCAGTGCTCCTCGTCGGTCCGCGGTGGGCCCACCACGCTCAGCAAGTCCCAGGAACGCAGGTCGTCGGAGCGATAGATGAGCACCTGGCGCCGGCGTGCTTCCACCACGACCATCACCCAGTGGCCGGTGTCGTCGTCTGCCTCGTACCAGAAGACCTTCGGGTCCCGGAACGCCGTCGATCCTCGGTCGAGCACCGGGTTGCCGTCGGCCTTGGTCCACGACGCACCGCCGTCCGTGCTACTAGCGAGCGACTGCGCTTGACGCCCGTCGAGCAGCACGCTGGTGTAGACCGCCACCAGCGGAGGCGGACCGTCCGGCGTGCCGAACCCCGAGGTGTTGCGGGCGTCGGCGACGACACAGCCGGAGTAGACGTCCTCGGCCGGCCCGTGGGGTAACGCGACGGGCTGCTCGGTCCAGTCGACGAGATCAGGACTGGTGGCGTGGCCCCAGCTCATGTCAGCCCAGTGGTTTCCGTGCGGGTTGTGCTGGAAGAAGAGGTGATAGGTCCCGTCGACGTGCACCAGGCCGTTGGGGTCGTTCATCCAGTTTCGTGCCGGGGTGAAGTGGTAGCCGGGACGGTAGTGTTCAGTCGACATCTCGGACCTCTCGGACCTCGCTCGGATGAAGCACCGAGTCACGTTCGACGACCGGGCAGGCCAGGCGGACCGTCTCACCCGACTCGGCAGGATCGACCCCGAGGAGCATCCGTACGCCGGCCGCACCGAGCTCGTAGTGCGGGAGGCCGACCGTCGACAGCGGCGGACGCAGGTGAGCAGCGATCACCTCTTGGTTGTCGAAGCCGACCACTGCCATGTCCTCGGGTATCGAGACCCCTCGCCGCCACAGGTGGTCGTAGAGGCCCATGGCCATCCGGTCGTTGTAGCAGAACACGGCCGTGGCATCGTGTCGCAGTACCTCCTCGGCGGCGGCGTACCCACCTTCCTGATCCGGGAACGCGTAGTGGACCAGGTCAGGGTCGAACGTGATGTCCGCAGCTTCGAGCGCATCCCGGTATCCGCGCAGCCGGCCTTCCTGTGCCGGTGCGGGAGTGGTGGCGTTGATGAACGCGATCCGTCGGTGACCAGCCCGCAGGAGGATCTCCGTCGCAGCTCGTCCGCCCTGGACCTCGTCGGGCACAACTGCCGGGGCATCGAGCAGTGGCGAGAAGCAGTTCACCATGACGAAGTCGGCCTCCCGCAGCGCAGGCGGGACCTCGGCCGCCCTGTGGAACCATGTCGAGTAGAGGACGCCGCGGACCCGATGCTCGAACATCATCCGGATGGCTTCCCGCTCGGCTTCCTCGTTGCCCTCGGTGTTGGCGACCAGGAGCACGAAGCCCTGCTTCCACGCCTCGTCCTGAGCGCCGTGGATGATCTGACCCGCGAACGGCGTGGTCGCGATGGCGTCCGCCACGAGGCCGATGAACTTCGAGCGGCCCGCCACGAGATTCTTAGCGAGCGCGTTCGGGCGATAACCGAGCTCGTCGATCACGCGCTGCACCCGCTCG
Organism: uncultured Nocardioides sp.; assembly: GCA_964544855.1. GTDB lineage: Bacteria > Actinomycetota > Actinomycetes > Propionibacteriales > Nocardioidaceae > Nocardioides. The sequence continues at coordinate 5,090 of CAZJDU010000096.1, read as the reverse complement.
CGTGTCGCGTCGCCTATTCGTACGTTCCGCTTGCCGTTCGCCACGAATGAGGCCGTCGCCACCGAGACCCCTGCGGCCTGCGCAACGTCGTGCAGCGTCACCGGGCGCTTGCGGCCCTCGGGCTCCGCGCCGTCCGGCGCTCCGTTGTCTTCGGTCACAGCCCTACCCCTTCGTCGCGCCGCTCTCGAGCCCGTAGATGATCGCCCGGTTGAGCACCAGCAGTATCAGGAGCAGAGGTGTGACGGTGACGCAGACCGCCGCAAACGTCGCAGTCCAGTCGACCGACCCCATCGCGCCGAGGTAGTTCTGGAGCCCGAGCGGAATGGTCTTCATCCCCTCCTCGAAGACGAAGGTGTTGGCAAAGATGAAGTCGTTCCAGATGAAGATGCCATTGACGAACACGACCGTCACCACGGTGTTCGTCGACAGTGGCATCGTGATCGAGAAGAACACCCGGTACGGCCCGGCTCCGTCCAGCGAGGCCGCCTCGTAGGTCTCGCGCGGGATGTAGTGGAAGAAGGACGCGAAGAGGTACGTCGACATCGGCAGCGCGAAGCCGACCAGTGGGATGATCATCGACTGGTAGGTGTTGAGCAGCCCCACCCTGGAGTAGTTGATGAACAGCGGTACCAAGGCGACCTGCACCGGCACGATGATCCCCAGCAGGAACACGGCGAGGACGATCCGGCTCCCGCGGAAGCCCAGCACTTGGATTGCGTAGGCGCCCATCATCCCGAGCACCACGATGAGGATGCTCGAGACACCCGTCACGATCAGACTGTTGACGATGTAGGTCGGCAGGTCGGCCGTCTGGAACGCCCGGCCGAAGTTGTCCAGCGTGACCGCGCTGGGGAGCCCGAAGGCGTTGCCGGAGGCGAACTCGTCGGCGGGGCGCAGACTGGTGACCAGCATCCAGGCCAGGGGGTAGACCTGCACCGCAACGATCAGCCAGACGAGGAGGGTGGCGAAGCGGCGCGCCAGCCCCAACCGATGCAGGTCGGTCGACAAGCGTCGCGGTGGCCGTTCCGGGGACGCCGGGGCAGGCGCGGTGGGGCGACGGCGGGTCGGGCTCGCCACGCTCATCCTGTCGCCTCCGATCGGCGTCGCAGCAAGAGCACGATCAGCCCCACGGCCACGACGCACTCGGCCACGATGAAGACCGAGATCGTGCTCGCGTATCCGAACTCCGTACTGCGGAAGGCGGTCTTGAACATGTAGGTGGTCGTCAGCTCCGACGACTGTCCCGGCCCGCCGTTGGTGAGTAGATAGGGGATGTCGAAACCACGGAGGCTGTAGGTCGCGGCCATGATCATCGTGGTGACCCACACCGGCCGGATGTACGGGAAGCGGATCCGGGTGAAGATCTGCCACGCCGAAGCGCCGTCCAGCTTCGCCGCCTCCTCGATCTCCTGGGGGACGGCCAGGATGGCGGCGTACAGGATGAGCATGTAGAGCCCCATGAAGCGCCAACCCTCGGGAGCCGAGACAGCCAACAGGACGGTGTCGGCGTTCGACAGCCATGGCTGCTGGAGGCGGTCGAGGCCGACGGCCGCGAGCAGCTGGTTGAAGAGGCCTGGTGGCTCGGATGAGTAGAACCGCTGGAACAGGAAGGCGATCGCAACCGTGGAGATGATCGCGGGCAGCAGATAGAGGGTCTTGGCGACCTCCTTGCCACGCCCGGCATAGCTCAGCAGGTTGGCCACGAGCAGCGCCACTCCGAGCTGGAAGAACAGGCAGACGGCCAGATAGACCAGCGCGTTCCCGACCGTCTCCCAGAAGACCGGGTCAGCGGTGAGCATCCGGGCGTAGTTGTCCACTCCGATGAACTCACGGTCGGTGATCCCGTCCCAGGCGTAGAAGCTGAGATAGAGCGACTGCAGGATCGGCGCCAGCACCGCCACGGCGTAGAGGACCAGGGGTGGTGCCAGGAAGACGAGGACCGAGGTCCTCGAGCGTCCGGGAAGCATGACATCTCTCGCTTTCCGGCCCGACCGCCGGCCACACCGGCGCCCGGGCCTGCTGACTAGCCGAAGAACTTGGGTGCGTTCTGACTGATCGCGTCGTCGATGGTGCTGGTGAACTCCTCGGGGCTGATCTCGCCCTGGACCAGCAGCGTCAGCTCCTGCTGCAGCCTGGTGTTGGTGCTCGGGTCGAGCTGGGTGTCCCACGGGAACGCGATCTCGCCTCCGAGGTTGTCGACCTCGGAGAGCGCGCGAGCATAGAGGTCTGTCGCGCCATCCGGGATCGTCGGGTCCTCCCCAGCCACCGGCGCCAAGCGACCGGTCTTCACGATCCGTGCCGGGTACTCCTCGAGCAGGTAGGTGAGGAAGTCCTGCACCAGCGGGTCGAACTTCTGCGCGTTGATGCCGGTGCCGATGCCTGAGACCACGGTGTACTCGTTCGGGTCGGTGACCGCCCCCGGCTGCATGGGGAGGGTGAAGTAGTCGATGTGGTCCCGCGTCCCGGCGGCGGCGTCGGGCCCGGCCAGGGTGGGGAGCTCCCAGGTACCGACCTGGTAGATGGCGGCCTTGCCACTGGTGAACAGGTCGCGTGCATCGGTGTATCCCTGCGAGGAGAACCCCTCGGCGAAGCAGTCCTGCGCTCCGAGGTCGGACATCCACTGCGCCGCCGCGGTGCCCACCTCGTCGCTCAGCTCGACGTCCCCCTGTTTGAGGTCGGTCAGATACTCCGGGCCGGCTTCGCGGAACGGCCGATAGGCCAGGTAGCGCTCGAGAGGCCAGCCGTCCTGGCCGTCCATCGCGATCGGGATCGCGCCGGCATCGCGGAGCGGGCCGCAGAGGTCGACCACGTCATCGAGTGTCTCCGGGACGCTCACGCCTGCCTTGTCGAAGATCGTGGTGTTGTAGAAGAAGAACTCCATCTCGAACTCGAACGGGAGCATGTAGAGCGAGCCGTCGTCGAACCGCTGGTAGTCCAGGGCGAGCGGTCGGTAGTCGTCGTAGGCCCCGAGATCGGTGAGCAGCGCCTCGACATCGACCAACCGCCCCTGATCGATGAGCTTCTTGGTGAAGGGAGTCGCATCGGTGTCGAACAGCTCGGGGAGCTGATTCGCCGCGGCGAGCGTCTCGTACTTCTGCAGGTACGACGGCCGGTCCGGCGTCGTGATCAGGTTGAGCGAGAAGCCCGCGTGCTCCTCGGCATAGTCATCGGCGATCTCCTGCACCACGGAGATCACCGAGCCGTCCGCAGGTCGGGACAGGAGCCACGAGATCTCCCGTGGCTCGATCTCGCCGTTGGTCGATGTCGTCGTCCCGCCGCTGCAGGCCGCGAGTGCCAGGGTGGCCGCAAGCACGGCGCCGATGGCCGTGACCGTTCTCTTCATCGAACCTCTCCTCGAGCTCTCCATCATCAGTTGCGTGTTGCCACCGAGACATCGGTGAAGGCGGCCGCGCCCTCGCCGACGAACAGACCGATGCGTCCGGTGCGTCGGTCGTACATCCGGCCGCTCATCGCGACCCTGTCGTCGAGGTAGACGACACAAGCGGTTCCCTCGACGAGCACGCTCAGCCGGTGCTGGCCTGGCGAGATCGACGCGGGACGCTCCAGCTCCACCAGGTGGGAGACGTCGCCGGACATCTGCCACTGGGCGGGGCCGGTCCGTCGTCGGGGCCACCGGTCGAACACCATGCGACCGGCGCGCGGCTCCAGGCGTACGACGTATCCCTCGTCGGCGTCGTCGGAGGCGCGGAGGATGACCCCGCAGTCTGTCGTGTCGTCAGCGACGTCGACGGTGAGCTCCAGCAGGAAGCGCTCGGGAGCCTCGTCGCCGACCACCACGCCGTAGCCGTCCTGCGAGTGGCGGGCAACCGTTCCACCCTCGAACCGCCAGTCACCGAGCACCGGCCTGAACAACGGCTCGTCGAGCACGTCGAACGAGGCGCGCAGCGCCGGGGGCATGCCGAAACCGAGCGCGCCGTCGTCTGCCTGGGTCGCAGCATGGACCACCAGATGTCCGCCCCACTCCCAGGCCCCATCGTCACACTCGCCCTCACGCGTCGGGATCCAGCCCGCGAAGTACCGCCGGCCGCCATGCTCGACCGACTTCGCGGCGTACATGCCGCGACCGTCCACTGTGTCCGCGATCGGTGCGGACCACGGGCCGAACGGCGATCGCGACACCCGGTAGCGCGTGACGAAGTCGTCGGAGAACTCCGAGAAGACGAGGTACCACCACTCGCCCAGCCGGAAGACCTCCGGGCACTCGTGCATGAAGAAGCGGTGCGGTGCCCAGTACGGCTCGACCGGCTTCCAGTCGATCAGATCGTCGGAGACCAGGCCCGCGATCACGCCGCGCCTCCGATCCGGGCCATGATCGACTCGCCCCGCCACCAGCATGTGCCAAGGCCCGTCGGCCTCGGGCCGGAAGACGAACGGATCGCGCCAGTCGGCGGCGTCGTACCCGTCGGGTGCGCCGACACTGTGGTCCGGGTGCTTGACCCAGGTCCGCATGCCGTCCTCGCTCGTCGCGTGCATCACCACCTGCGCCGGAAGGTCGCCGCCAGGCACCGGCAGCGCCGGGTTCTGACCGGTGTAGAAGAGGTGGACGACCCCGTCCTGGTCCTCGACGAGGCTGCCGGTGTAGGCGTTGAGGTCCTGATCCTCGGGACCCCCGTTCGGGAGGGAGGGCCCGCGATACTCAAAGGTGGCGAAGTCAGCGGTCGTGTAGCGGTGCCACGGCGTACCGGGACGGTTCGGATCGCGTCGGTCGTGAAGGAAGAACAGGTGGGCCTGCCCGTCACGCTCGAAGGGGATCACGTCGCCCACCCAACCGTCGGGCGGGCGGTGGAAGATCTCGGTCACGGGCCACCTTGCTTAATCGTTTAATCGTGAGGACTGTCACATACCTTAAGGGTGAATAAGCGTTTAAGCAACCGTCACGCATCGGGCAGACAGGCGAGGGCAGCGCCGGTCAGCGCGTCCAGCAGGTCGGGATCCCCGATCCGGCTGTCCGCCACGTAGTGAAGCCCGGCGTCGAGCATCCCGGCCTCGATGAGCGGGTCGGCGCCGGTCCGGCCGACGAAGGCCCGGGCGGTGCACGTCGCCTGCGCCTCGGTGACCCCACCGTCGGC
>CAZJDU010000095.1:0-14004 GCA_964544855.1 uncultured Nocardioides sp. | reverse complement strand
ACTCCGACGACGCCGCCGACCACTCCGACGACGCCGCCGACCACCACGACGACGACGCCGCCTCCGCCGCCGCCGGACACCAACCCTCCGCCGCCGGACACGCCCGGCGTGCCGACCCGGATCCCGGCGGGTCTCTCCGGTGGTGACGGCAGCGCGGCCGTCGCGAACCCGATGACGTACGAGGGTGGCTCGACGGCCACGACGATCCTCGGCCGGATCCTGATCGGTCTGGGCCTGGCCCTGATCGGTGCGGGTGGCGTCGTCGGTCTGCAGCGGATGCAGCGGACCCGTGGCGGTTCGCACGTCTGACCGCCGAGCGGGGCTGCGCCATCGCATGAAGCGGTTCATGCCGCCGACCACCAGCCTGGTGGTCGGCGGCGTGACCCTGCTCGTGGGGGTGGCGGTGGGGCTGCTCCTGGCGCCGGTGCTGGCCCCCGGCAGCATCGACACCATCAGCTCCACCTCCGCCGCCTCGGGCGACACGACGGCCGGGGCGACCGGCCGGGCGGCGGACGTGGACGACGACCTGCCGACCCAGGGCCCGACGGTCGAGCCGAGCTCGCCGAGACGTCGTGAGGCCGCGCCCGATGCGGAGCCGGCCCCGCCGCTGCGGTTCCACTCGCGTCGGCTCAGGGTCGACGTGCCGGTCACGCCGATCGCGGCGTCGGCCGGCGTGCTGCTCCCGCCCGGGGACCCGCAGCAGCTCGGCTGGTGGAACGGCGGGGCCGAGCCGGGATCCGGCCGGGGCAGGGTCCTGATCACGGGCCACACCGTGCAGGCGGGCGGCGGGGCCTTCGACGACCTGGCACGACTGCGGATCGGCGACGTGGTCGACGTCCGCACCGCCACGGGGACCCGTCACTACGCGGTCACGCTCATCCAGTACCTCACCATCGAGGACTTCGCCCGGCGTGCGCCCGAGCTGCTGCGTGCCACTGGTCCCGAGCGGCTGGTGCTGGTCACCTGCGACGGCTGGGACGGCGAGTCCTACGAGGGCAGCACCGTCGTGATCGCGGAACCGGTCGCCGGTCGCAGGCGATGACACGCTGCGGGAGTAACCATCCCACCCGTGTCATCGTTTGATCCGGCACCGAGCCCTCACCGCCGACATCAGGAGCCTCCATGCCCGATGCCCTTCCGCTGCCCCTGCGCGTGGCGGTCCGTGGACCCTCCACCGTGGGCTGGATGTCCGGCATGGGCGGGCCGCGCTCCGACCTCGGCTTCCCGCGCGTGATCGAGCGGGAGCTGCTCGCCGCGGGGCAGACCGCCGAGGTGCGCTCGGTCACCGTCGGCGGTGACAGCACGGCGGCGATGCTGCGGGCCTGGGAGGCGGAGGTGCTCGGGTGGTCCCCGGACGTGATCATCTACTGGACGGGCCAGTACGAGTCGCTGCATCTGCTGCTGCCGCGCTGGCTGGAGCGGTATGCCAACAGCTTCACGTGGGTGCCCGGCCCGTGGCAGCGGTTCTACCGCAAGCGCCTGCTGCGTCCCTTCTGGCGGACCCTGGTCCGGGCGCAGACCCGGCTGGACGCTGCCCTGCCGGCCGCGCTCGGGCGGCGCCGGATGCGGCGTGCCGTCGAGGTCACCGAGCACCTCGTCACCAAGGTCCGGCAGGTCGGCAGCCCGTTGGTCATCGTGATGGGCGGACTGCCGCCGGGCAGCCGGGCCGAGCTGCTCTTCCCGGGGATGGCCGAGCGGATCCGCAGCTTCAACGGGATGCTCGCCGAGATGACCCGCGCGCTCGGCTCCGACGACGTCCGCGCCTTCGACACCGCGGGCGCCGTCCGAGACCTCGCGGACGACCTGTACGACGGTGACTACGACCAGCTCGTGCCCGACGGGTTCCACCTGACACCCGCGGGTCACGACGCCTTCGGCCGGGCGCTCGCCGCCGAGATCAACGCCTGGGCGGCCACGCAGAGCCACCTCAAGCCACCCACCTGAGCTCGCGGCCGAGCTCGCCCGTCAGGTGCCGGCGTGGCGGGCGACGTACGCCGAGAGCGGTCCCGGCAGCTCGGCCGGTCGGTCGCCCCAGTCGTAGACCACGGCGGTGCGGGCGACCAGGTCGTGGAAGGTGCGGTGCTGCGGATGGGGGAGCGCCATCAGCAGGCCCAGGCCGCCGACGGCGACGCTGACGGGCAACGCGATGGTGCGCACGAACGCCTGCCACGGCCCGATCGGGAAGCCGTGCACCGTCACGACACGGACGCCCACCAGCGCCATGCCGGCGGTGCGCCCGGAGATGGTCAGGCTCACCCACAGGTAGAGGAAGCCCCAGCAGGTCCACGCGAGGATGCCCCAGAGTCCAGCATGGTCACGAGACACCGAGGTGCTCAGGAAGGTCTCGGTGAGGATGCTGAGCCCGGCGACGAGCAGGGTGAAGATCGCGGAGGCGATCACCAGGTCGGCGATCGCCGCGAGCATCCGACTGAACGCGCCGGCGTACCGCCCCGTGACGCCGAGGCGTCCGGTGTCGCTCGTCCCCTCCGCGGCCGCCCGCAGCGCTGGTGGGCTGAAGCGTGCCGGGTCGTCGTCACGCCGCATCATCCGGTCGATGGCGCGGTGCAGGATGGTGTCGAGCCCGACCACCTGTCGTCGTACGACGTCGATCAGTGAGCCGGCGAGGTGGGTGGTGCTGGACGCCACGATGTCCGGTACGCCGGAGCGTCGGACCAGGTCCTCCACATCGGCCTTGGCCAGCAGCGCGTCGATGTCCACGCGCTGCATCAGCCGGTCGACGTCGATCCGGTCGAGCAGCGCGTTGACGTCGACGCGAGCGAGCAGGTCGTCGGGGTCGATCCGCGCCAGCAGGCGCTCGACGTCGATCTCGTCGAGCACGATGTTGGGGTCGACCACGTCGACCACCTTGCCGGTCACCCTTCCGGCCACCCGGCCGACGAAGCCGGTCGGATGCTGACCGCTGCTGTCCATGACGGGCTACCTCCTGGCGTCGCGTCTCCGGTGGCATCCTTGCACCGAGTGGTGCGTGATCGCCGGCAACGCCGCCGGGTCGACACGACGAGGCGCCCCGCCGGTGTGGACCGACGGGGCGTCTGCGCTGGTTCGTCCGGTTGCCGGATGCCGCGACGTCAGGCCGCGAGGATCATCTCGAGCTGCCGGGCGGTGTGGACGTCGTGCAGGGTGTTGAACCGCCGCTGCAGGTAGCGGGTGTGCGAGCCGAACCACCACATCGACCACGTGGAGAAGGTCCGGGGTGCGACGGTGGTCCGGGAGCCGAGTCGGCGGTGCGCCCAGTTGAGGCGCGTCGCGGTGGCCCGGCGGGAGTGCGCGGCGTAGAACGGCACGAGCTGCGACCACCACTTCCCCGTGCTCGGCACCTCCTGCCCGAGAACCTCGCCGATCTCGCGGTTGGTGCGCTGGTACCAGACGAAGTAGTAGACGCCCACCGTGAGCAGGCACGTCCACCACAGGCTCCACGCCCCCTGCTTGGTCACCCTCTTCATATGTCGTGCTCCTTCTGAGAACGCCGGAGAAGGAAGAGCACGAGCGCGGAGCCCCGACATTCTCCTGCGCTCTCTTGCGCCTCGAGTCTCGGCGCTCCGGTCGCGACCTGCGGGTGGTTCGGGCGGATCCCGGCCGGAGAGCCGGGCGGCCCTGGTCCGTCGGGACCAGCACCCGTGTCCTCCGAACGGCCCACTCCGCCCGCACGGATCACCGGTCAGCCGTGGCTGAAGGTGATCCTCGGCAGGATCCGACGCAGCCACGCGGGGCACGCCCATGCCGCCCGCCCGGACACCCGCAGCATCACCGGCAGCAGCACCAGCCGGACCAGGAAGGCGTCGAGCAGGACGGCGATGCCGAGGATGACGCCCATCTCCTTCGGAGGCAGCGGTCCGGAGAGCGCGAAGGTGAAGAACACCGCGACCATCACGGCGCCGGCGGCGAAGATCACCCTCCCGGAGTGTGCGACCGCGCCGACCATCGCCTCGCGCGGGTCGCCCGACTTCTCCCAGTGCTCCTTGGCCGAGGCGAGCAGGAAGACCGTGTAGTCCATCGCGATCGCGAAGATCATCGCGAAGAAGAACACCGGTGCCCACGCGTCGAGGAACCCTTGGGACTCGAACCCGAGCAACCCCGCGCCGTACCCCTCCTGGAAGACCAGGCGGGCCACGCCGAAGGCTGCGGCCGTGGACAGCAGGCTCGCCAGCGTGCCCAGGAGTGAGATCAGCGGTGCCTGCAGCGCCACGAGGAGCAGCAGGAACCCGAGGACCAGCACGACGCCGATCACCAGCGGTGTGGAGCGGTCCAGCTGCTCCTTCAGGTCCAGGTTCTCCACCGCCGCACCGCCGACGAGTGCGGACTCGGGCAGGTCGGCACGGATCCGTTCGACCGTGTCGGACAGTGCGGGGTCGGACGGGTCGACGGTCGGGACCGCCTGGATCAGCTGGTAGCCGCTGTCGTCGGCGGCGGGCTGCGCCGGCAGCACCGCGCCGATCCCCGCGTCCTGGGTCAGGGCCTGCTGCGCCGCCGGGACGTCCTCGGCGTCGGTGACGACCTGCAGCATGCCGGGCGCACCGTCACCGAAGGCGTCCTTGACCTGCTCGTAGCCGACCCGCGCGCTGGCGTCCTCGGGCAGCACCTTGATCGACGGCATCGCGGTCGTCAGCCCCAGGATCGGGGCGGCGAGCGCGACGAGCACGACGGTCGAGCCGACGCCCCAGATGACCGGGCGGCGCCACAGCAGCTCACCCCACCGCGCGAAGATCGGCGACCGGTGCTCGCCCGTGTGCACCCACGGCAGCGAGAGCCGGTTGATCTTGTCGTCGAGGCTGAACAGCACCAGAGGCAGCAGGGTGAGGGTCGCGGCCAGCACGAAGACGACCGAGAGCATGATGCCGCCGGCCATCGACCGGAAGGCAGGCGACGGGACCAGCATCACCGCCGAGAGCGAGATCAGCACGGTCGCACCGGAGAGCAGCACGGCCTTGCCGGCGGTGTCCATGGTCTCGGCGATCGCCTCCCGGGGTGACTCGTGCTGGCCCATCCGGGCCGCGCGGTAGCGGACGACGAGGAAGAGCGCATAGTCGATGCCGAGCGCGAGGGAGAACATCATCGCGAAGTTCATCGCCCAGATCGAGACCGGGACCACCTCGTTGATGAGCACCAGCGACCCGGCCGAGGCGACGAGGCCCGCCAGCGTCAGGAGCAGGGGCAGGCCGGCAGCGACCAGGGCGCCGAAGGCGAGCACCAGGATGGCCAGCGTCACCGGCCAGGAGAGCATCTCCGAGGTCAGCATCGCCTCGAGGTTCGCCTCGTTGAAGTCCGACCAGAGCAGCGAGGAACCGGTCGGGTTCACCTGCACCGTCTCGGTGCCGAGGTCCTGCAGCTCCTCCTTGAGATCGGTCGCCACCCGCACCATCTCGTTGGTGTCCGCGCCCGCGCCGGCCAGCACGACGGCGGTCCGGCCGTCCTCGGACAGGCTGGCGCCCGGCATCGGCGCGATCACCTCCGCGAGGCGGGGCTCGGCCTCGAGGACATCGGTGACCTCGGCGAGGACGGTCGCCCCCTCGCCCTCGTCGAGCGGAGCGTCCGTGCTGTGCACGACCACCTGGATGGCGTGACTGGCGTTGCCGCCGAAGTGCTCCTCCGCCAGCGCCCGCACCGCCACCGACTCCGACCCGTCGGCCTGCCAGCCGGCACCCGAGAGGTTCTTCTCCACGGCGGGGGCGAAGACCCCGAGGCCGACGACCAGGAGGGCCCACACGGCCATCACCAGCCGCCGGTGCCCGGTCACCCACACCCCGAGGCGGCCCAGCGGGCCGGGGCGCACCGTCGACGCATCCGATGCGGTCATCGTCTCTCGTGTCGACTGCGACACTCTCCACCTCCTGCTCGTGAACCCCCTGGGGGGATAGCGTGCGGGAGCGTACCACAACCCCCCGGGGGGATTGCGAGACCAGGATGCCGCGACGCGAGGGGCGGCTTCGTCGCTTCGGCCTAACGTAGATATCAAGGATCCGTGGCATCCGTGATAACGTGCCGGCGACATCGATCACGAGGTGGAGGAGGGTGCCGTGCCCGGTGCGGCAGCAGGAGAGACCGATGTGATCGTGGTCGGTGCCGGGCCGGTGGGCCTGGCCGCTGCGATCGTGATGACCCACCGCGGGCGCAGCGTGGCGATCGTGGATCAGCAGGAGGCGGCCGGCCACACCTCGCGGGCCGCCGTGGTCCACGCCCGCACGCTCGAGCTGCTGGAGCCCTACGGTGTGACGAAGCGCCTGGTGGACCGGGGTGTCCACACGTCCCGGTTCACGATTCGCGATCGGGACCGGGTGCTCGTCCCGGTGCCGTTCGACGCGCTGCCGACGGCGCATCCCTACACCCTGATGATCTCGCAGGCCGACACCGAGGGATATCTGCTCGACCGACTGCACGACCTGGGCGGTGAGGTGATCCGGCCGGCCCGGGTGGCGTCGATCTCCCAGGACGACGGCGGCGTGGAGGCCGTGCTGGCCGACGGCCGCGCACTGCGAGCGTCGTACCTCATCGGCGCCGACGGAGTGCACAGCACGGTGCGCGAGGGAGCGGGCATCCCCTTCACGGGCAGCACGTACGACGAGTCCTTCGTGCTCGCCGACGTGCGGCTGTCCGGCGGAGTGCCGCTGCATGAGGTGATCCTCTACTTCTCACCGGCCGGCATGGTCGTCGTGGCTCCGCTGCCGGACGGAGCGCACCGGATCGTGGCCACGGTGCCGGAGGCTCCTCCGCAGCCGGACGGGGCGTTCGTCCAGGAGCTCCTGGACGCCCGCGGACCCGAGACCCACCGCGCATCGGTCGAGGAGATGATCTGGAGCTCGCGGTTCCGGGTCCACCACCGGGTCGCCGAGCGGTTCCGCGACGGCCGCGTGCTGCTGGCCGGCGACGCCGCGCACGTGCACTCGCCGGCCGGAGGCCAGGGCATGAACCTGGGGATCGGTGACGCGGTCGCGCTCGGCGGCGCGCTCGACGAGGTGCTGGCCGGGGCGTCGACCGAGGTGCTCGACAGCTATGCCGACACCCACCGGCGGGAGGCGCTGGCGGTGGTGGCGCTCGCTGACCGGCTCACCCGGCTGGCAACCGCGGCGGCCGGCAAGCGCCGGGCGCGCAACCTGCTGCTCGGAGTCGCCGGCCGCGTGCCGGCCGTCCGGCGCCGGCTCGCGCACGACCTGGCGGGGCTGAACCGCCGTGGCTGACACAGCGAACCGCGTCGCGGGCTGGTTCATGGCGTTCGTCGGCGCCGGCCACTTCGCCGGCTCGTTCGCGCTCCGCGCCGGCGAATGGGAGGAGATCTGGGCTGCGGGCCTGTGGCGCAGCATCACGCTCGAACCCGGCCCTGCCGAGCTGGCGGTCGAGGAGGCGTTCTGGTTCTCGGCCGGGAGCTTCGCTCTGCCGCTGCTCCTCGTGGGAGCGCACGTGCTGTGGGCGCGTCGCCGTCATCTCGCGCTGCCGCACTGGTTGGGGTGGCCGGTCCTCGCCTGGGGACTCCTCCTCTGGGTGGCGCTGCCGGTCTCGCCTGCCGTGCTGGTCCCGGTGGCGGGGGTGCTGTTGCTGATCGGTGCACGGACGGAGTCCGGTGTCCGTGCGCGACCGTTCGATCGACGAGGGAGTCAGATGTGAAGGCGAGGATCCGGGCCCGGTGGGAGCGGTACGACGAGCGGTTCGCCCGGGTGGACGGGGACGAGCACGTCAAGGTTCTCCATGACGACGGCGACTGGCTGGAGGGGCCCGCGTACTCCGCGGCGTGGCGCACCCTGCTGTTCAGCGACATCCCGAACGACCGGGTGCTGGCGTGGAGCGAGGCGGGCGAGACCGTCGGGGTCTGGCGCAGCCCGGGCGGCCACGCCAACGGGCGGACGATCGACCGTGCCGGTCGGATGCTGCAGTGCGAGCAGGGCACCCGCACGGTCACTCGCACCGAGCCCGACGGCACCATGACGGTGCTGGCCGACCGCTGGCAGGGCGCACGGCTGAACAGTCCCAACGACCTGGTCGAGCACAGCGACGGCAGCGTGTGGTTCACCGACCCCAGCTACGGCATCGACAGCGACTACGAGGGCCACGCGGCGCCGCCCGAGATCGACGGCTGCCACGTCTACCGCTGCGACCCGGACGGCTCGGTGACGCGAGTGGTGGACGACATGATCAGGCCCAACGGCCTGGCGTTCTCCGCCGACGAGCAGACCCTCTACGTCGTGGACACCCGCCGCCGCCACCTGCGACGCTTCGACATCACCGCCGCGCGGACACTCCAGGGAGGCGAGGAGCTCGCGACCTGTGACGCGGGGAGCTTCGACGGCGTACGGGTCGACGACGCCGGTCGGCTCTGGGTGGCTGCCCACGACGGGCTGCACTGCTTCGACCCCGACGGCACGTTGCTCGGCAAGCTGCTGCTCCCCGAGGTCTGCTCCAACCTGACCTTCGGCGGCGCCCGGCGCAACGTGCTGTTCGTGACCGCGACCACCCTGCTGCTCTCGATCCGGCTCAACACGACCGGTGCCCGCTACCCGGTGGCGGCGACCGGCTCACTCGGCAGAATGAGCGCATGAGCAGGGCTGTCGTGGTCGGTGGCGGCATCGCCGGGATGGCGACCGGGATCGCGCTGCTCCAACGGGGCTGGGAGGTCGAGATCCTGGAGCAGGCGCCACGACTCGGCGAGGTGGGCGCCGGGATCTCGCTCTGGCCGAACGCGCTGACGGCGCTGGAGGCGCTCGGCCTCGGGGACGGCATCCGCGAGCGGGCGTCCCTCCACGGGCAGGCCGGGATCCGGGACCACCGCGGTCGATGGCTGTCGCGGGTGGACACCGCCGCCCTCGAGCAGCGCTTCGGACCGACCGCCATGCTCCACCGCGCCGACCTGATCGACGTGCTCCGGTCAGCCCTCCCGGACGCGGCCGTCCACACCGGCACCACCGTGACCGGTGTCGACGCCTCGGGCGGCGCCGTCCACCACACCGCGGGCACCAGCCGGGGTGACCTGGTCGTCGGTGCCGACGGCATCCGCAGCACCGTCCGATCGGCCATCGTCGGTGAGAGCGCCACGCCGCGCTATGCCGGCTACACCGCTTGGCGGATGGTCACCGGGCCCGTCGACGTCGAGGGCGGCAGCGAGTCCTGGGGGCGGGGTGAGCGCTTCGGCTACGCGCCCCTCCCGGACGGGCGGGTCTACTGCTTCGCGGTCGCGAACGCACCGGAGGGTGCGCCCGGTGGCGGGCTGGCAGCGCTGCGGCGGCGCTACGCCCACTGGCACGCGCCGATCCCGGCGCTGCTGGCGTCGACCACCGAGGAGGCCGTGCTCCACCACGACATCTACGACCTGCCACCGCTCCGCTCGTACGTCGCCGGGCGCGTCGCCCTCGTCGGGGACGCCGCCCACGCCATGACCCCCGACCTCGGCCAAGGCGCGTGCGTCTCGCTCGAGGATGCCGTCGTCCTCGCTCGACAGCTCTCCGACGGAGCAGGGCTGGCCGGCTACGACCGCGAACGCCGGCCCCGCACCCGGATGGTCGCCACCAGAGCTCGCCGCATCGGCGCCGTCGCCCAGTGGCAGTCCGCACCGGTGGCCGCCGTGCGCAACGGACTGCTCCGGCTCGCACCAGCCGCGTCGTTCACCCGCAGCCTCGCCCCCGTGCTCGACTGGAGCCCGTGATCCGCGGCGCCCTCGCGGCGTGAGCCCGCTCCGCTGCACCACTCCCGCAGGAAGGACACCACCATGGCGACCCACGACACCGACCGCGACCGGAGCGATCCCTCGGTTCCCGCCTACGTCCTGGTGCGCACCGATGACCTGGAGATCGGCGAGAAGATCCTCGAGTATGTCCGCTCGGTCGACGCGACGCTGGAGGCGTACGGCGGGGAGATCCTCGTGCAGAACCTCCCCGCGCGGGTCCTGGAGGGGGAGTGGACCGGCTTCGTGACGCTGCTCCGGTTCGCGGACCGTGAGGCGGCCGAGCGGTGGTACGACTCCCCGGCGTACCGGGCCATCCGGCACCTCCGTCAGGACAGCTCCACCCCCACCGGCATCCTCGTCGAGGGCGTGGCGCCGGGACATCGCTCGGCCGACCTCGCCGAGCTCTTCGGGCTCGACCGCGCCCGCGCCGAGGAACGATGAGCACACTCGTGGACGTCCCAGCGGGCACGTCGGGACCGGGTGCTCGGCGAGTTCGCCGTACGGGCCGCAACGTCGTCCATGGCTACCCGCGAGCAGCCGCACGAGGCGCGTTCGTCAGTCGGCGGCCGGGCGTGGCTCGGCGGGGCCGGGCACCGGGGTCTGGTGCACGTCGAGCCGCAGCAGCCGGGCGGCGAGGTCGACGAGCGGGCCGAGCAGCAGGATCACCAGCAGCGTGCCGACCCCGACGGTCGCGCCGAGCAGCCAGCCGGTGAGCGCACCGCCGCCCTGGACCAGGCTGTAGCTCCACCGGAACGGGATGGGTGGGTCCCAGGCCAGGCCGGCCGCTTCGGTCGGGCCGGCCCCGGTGTGACTGCCGAGATACATCGCGATGCCGGCGGCGAGGACGGGGAAGGCCAGCAGCAGGACGCCGCCGCGCGCCGCCCCGTCGTCCGGCGTGCTCATCAGGTCCAGCAGCAGCGAGATGGTCACGCCGACGATCACGACCTGGCCGACGGTCCCGGTGCCCGGGACGACCCTGCGGAGGGCGGCCACGCCCACGAACAGCGCGCCGATGACCAGGTTGGCGACCCAGAACGCCCATCCGGTCGCGAGAGCGACGCCGTTGACGAGCGTGGAGTAGCCGTCGGAGCCGAGATCGGCGGTCAGCAGCAGGGCCACCCCGGTGCCGAGCACCAGGCAGCCGGTGATCAGGAGGAGGTGGCGCACGGCGAGTGAGGCCCCTTTCGTCGGTGGCCCTCCGAAGTGTGCGTCAACTCTGCGCGGCGAGCCAGTCCTCGAAGCGGGTGGGCGCGACGCGCCGGTCGGCAGCGGGCAGGAGGACGTCGCCGGCCATCTCCGCGCCGAAGGCTCCGGACCACGACGGCACGATCTCGACCTCACGCCCGGTCGCCTGATGGGTGCGGCGGGTCATGTCGACCAGGTCCTGCGGTGCCGGGCCGGCGAGGTCGACGTGGCGGCCGAGTGGTGCACCGACCGCCACCTCGGCGAGGACGTCGGCGACGTCGGCCGGTGCGATCGGCTGGATCAGCAGCGGTGGGATGGTCGTCGTGCCGTCGTGTTCGTGCCATCCGGCCACCATCGCGGCGAAGTCGTGGAACTGGGTGGCCGGAACGATGGTCCAGGGGATCGGGCCCTCGCTCACCAGGCGCTCCTGCTCGCGCTTGCCGGCGTAGTGGGCGTTGCCCTCGACCGCGTGGATGCCGACGATCGAGAGCAGCACGTGGTGGGCGACCCCGGCGCGCGCCTCGGCGGCGAGCAGGTGGCGGGTCGCGGTGCCGAAGAACGTGACCGTCTCGGCCGGGTCGGTGGCCGTGCTGTTCGTGACGTCGATGACGGCATCGACGCCGGCCAGCGCCTCGTCCAGCCCGTCGCCCGCGGTCAGGTCGACGCCGAGCGATCGGCTGAGCCGCCGCACCTGGTGGCCCTGGCGTTCCAGCCCCGTCACCGTCAGCCGTCCGATGTTCCCCGTGGCTCCTGCTACTGCGATGCGCATCGCGTCCTCCTCGTTGGTCCCGACTCGTCTCGCACCGTATCATGGACTCTATAGGTCCATGATATCTGAGTTAGGATGGCGGCGTGAAGTTGCCATCCACCACCGAGTGGCTCCTGCACTGCGCCACCACGCTGGCGCAGCTCGAGCCCGGGTCGACGGCCTCGACCGTCCAGCTCGCGCGCTACTACGACGTTCCCGCCCCCTATCTGGCCAAGCAGCTGAAGACGCTGGTCCGCGCCGGCATCCTGACCGCGACCACAGGTCCCCACGGTGGCTTCCGGCTCGGGAGGCCGGCCGCGGAGATCACGCTGCTCGACGTGGTCGAGGCGGTGGACGGCGCGGCCTCGCCCTACGAGTGCCGCGAGATCCGGCAGCAGGGCACGGGCGCGCTCGACGCCGCGGACTGCCGTCGTACCTGCATCCTGGCCGAGAAGATGTACGCCGCTCACGACGCGTGGCGGGAGAGCCTTGCTGCGACCACCCTGGCGTCGATCGTCGCCTCGCTGCCGGCCGCTGCCCCCGCCCGCACACGGCAGCGGATGGCGGCCACGCCGCGCTGAGGACGGTCGTCCTCGCCCGCCGGTCCGGGAAGCGAAACGCCCCCGACGGGGATCCGTCGGGGGCGCTGCCGCAGGTCGGGCCTGCTTCGTGCTCGTGGGCAGGGGCGGGGTCGAACCGCCGACCTTCCACTTTTCAGGCGGACGCTCGTACCAACTGAGCTACCTGCCCGAGCGATCCGCAACCCTACCCGAGCCCGGCGCCGATCACGAAAGCGAGGCCGCATCCTGGGCGGCGGGTGCAGGCGCGCCGCCCAGGATCCGGGTCACGGGAGCTGCACGTAGCCGTGCTTCATCTTCCACAGGAAGTACTTCTCGAAGCCCAGCTTCATCAGGTGGGCCTGGGGTCCGGGGACCAGCACCCCGTGCTTGCGCGGCGGCAGCATCTTGTCGGCGAGGATGATCACGCCGTTGTTGCCGGCGTCCATCACGCAGACCGCCTTGATGTCCCCGAACGCCTTCTCGTCCTGCGGAGCCTCGCCGCGGATCTGGGCGGCGATGTTGCGGGCGGCGACGTGGGCCATCTGCTCGGTCGGGAAGCCGGTCTTCGGGATCCCCACCGGGGTGGGGGTCTGCCACGGTACGTCGACCGCAGCGGCCACACCGACCGCGTAGATGTCGTCGTACTTCTCGCTCTGGTAGGTCTCGCGCACCCTGACGTAGCCCTTGTCGTCCGTGAGGTCGTCGGAGGTCCGCAGGAAGTCCTGGCCGAGGAACGGCGGCACCACCATGCCGAAGGAGAACGGGAGCGTCTCGCCGTCGGCGAGCACCAGCGCACCCTCGTCGATGTGGTCCACACCGACCGAGATCCGGCTGTCGATGCCCTCCTTCTTCAAGAACATCCCGAGCAGCTGCTCGCCGTGCGGGAGGCCGCCGATCCCGAAGTGGCCCAGGAACGGCTCCGAGGTCACGTAGGTGAGCTTGACCCGGTCGTGCAGGTGGGCCTTGCGGAGCTGGTAGGCGGTGTTGAAGAGGAACTCGTACGCCGCCCCGAAGCAGCCCGCGCTCTGGGTGGCCGCGACGACCACGTCGCCGGGCTCCTCGAGGAACCGCCGCCATGCGCGCTCGGTGCGCTCGGCCTCCTCGAGCGTGGTGATGGTGGTGGCGTTCTCCCGGAACCCCGGCACCACGTCGTCCTTGTTGCGGTAGCCGGTCGCGATGACCAGGTAGTCGAACCCGATCTGCCCGCCGTCCGCGAGGTCGACCGTCTTGGCGGCCGGGTCGATGTGGGTCGCCGCCGTGTGCACGAAGTCGATGCCGTGCTCCTCGAAGGTCGGTGCGACCGGGAACGTGATGTCGTCGCGGTCCCGCTTGCCGAACGGCAGCCAGATCAGGCTCGGGTTGAAGAGGAACTCGTCGGTGGGTGAGACCACGGTCACGTCGACGTCACCCTCGAGCTCGTGCCGGACGGCGAGTGCCGCCGTCATGCCTCCGAAGTTGGTCCCGAGGACCACGACCTTCTTGCGCATCGGACTGCCTTTCTGTCGGGATGTCTCCAGTCTCGTCGCGGCGGCCGGTGCGGAGCAGGGTCGTTGACCCCGGAGCGATGTGACCAACGGCCCGGTCGCTGAATCGTGGCTCGCGGGGGTCGGCCACTATGATGGGCGGCTGTCCGGCCCCCGTCGTCTAGTGGCCCAGGACCCCGCCCTTTCACGGCGGTAGCGCCGGTTCGAATCCGGTCGGGGGTGCGAGGCCGCGGCCGCGAGGTCGCGGTGGGAGTCCCGATTGGGATTCCGGCGTAGCGTTGGGTTAGAGTTCCAGCGCTCCACAAGGCCCCGTAGCGCAGTTGGTTAGCGCGCCGCCCTGTCACGGCGGAGGCCGCGGGT
>CAZJDU010000094.1:0-14083 GCA_964544855.1 uncultured Nocardioides sp. | reverse complement strand
GCCACCCGGTCTGATCAGCCGGTCACTCAGCCGAGGTCGTCGATGAGGACCAGCAGGTCGTCGACGACCACCTCGCGGTGCTCGGCGTCCGCGACGGCCTCGGCGTCCTCGATCACCTTCGCAAGGGTCTTCGCCGCCTTGGACGACCCGGAGGTCGCCTGGGACTCGGCCTTGTCGATCCCCTTGAGCAGATCCTTGCGGAGCTTCGGCGTGATCGACCCGTCCTCGCTGAATCCACGGACCAGCGCCCGGACGTCGTCGTAGGACGTCTCGGTCGTGAACGGCACCGTGACCGTGGTGCTGTTGCCGTCCTCGTCGGTGGCGGTCACCTCGAGGGTGTGCGCACCGAGCGGGAACCGCCACAGCTCCAGCGGACCCTCGCTGACCTCCTCACCGTCGACGGTGGCCACGACCTCGGTGACCGGCGAGCCGGTCGGCGTCGTGGTCCAGCCGAGCTCCGGCTCCGCCGCGTGACCGTACGTCGCATCCTCCTCGACCCCGGTCACCTCCAGCTCCGGTCCGGTCTCGTCGACCTCGGCGTCCTCCAGGTGGAAGTAGTCGAACTCGACGGTCACCGGCTGCTCCTGCTGCGGACCGATCGCCATCAGCCCGAGCGAGGTGAGCGGCTGGTCGAAGGTCAGCCCCTCGCCGATCGGTGTCCACGAGTACGCCCCGCCGTCGCTGACCTCCGCGGTGTAGGTGGTGCCCTCCTTGGTGACGCGGAGGTACCAGTAGCCGCTCTCGGAGCTGTTCGGGATGTCGACCCGGTCGCTGCCCGCGCCGCTGCCGTCGGCCTCGGCGGCCAGCTCCGCCTGGAGGTCGAGGCCCGCCCCGGGCTGGTTGTAGGCGACGACGTCGGACTTGACGTAGTTGTCGTCGTCGACATACATCAGCAGGCCGGCCAGCTGGTAGCGGTGCAGCAGCGGCGCCCTGAACCGGGTGGTCGCCACCCAGTCGCCCTCCGGTGCGGACTGGAGCACGAAGTTGCGCGGCTCGACCGGGTTGCTGCCGTTGATGTCACCCCGCTGGGTGTCCACCTTCAGGTGCCCGTCGGCGACCGACACGTGGTCGGCGTCGTAGCGCACCGTCTCCGCCCACCGGCAGCCGTCGAGCTCACCGTCGAACTCGTCGGCCGGGGTGAACTCCGGCGCCTCCTGGTCCGGGGTCACCCGGAACCAGTCGGCGGTCGCGACCGCGGAACCGTCGCTGACGTCGCCCGCGGCCATCAGGCCGAGCTCGGCGTCGGACTTGAGCTCCAGCGAGCCGGAGACGTCGGTCCAGGACTCGCCGTCGGCGGAGTAGGCCGCCGTCAGCGTGCCGCCGGTGTTGACGAGCCGCAGGTGGATGGTCGACGGGAAGTCGCCCGGCACCGACGGCGCACCGGGGGTGGTGCGCGAGCCGGCGGTCTCGGACTGGAACTCGACGAACCGGCCACCGGCGTTGTTCCGCACGAAGCCGAGCTTGTTGTACTCGTCGTCGCTCTGGTGGACCACGATCCCGGCCCACTGCCAGTGCGAGGTGTGCTCCAGCGTGAGCTTGGTGGTCGCGGTCCAGTCTCCGGACGGGACCGGCTGACCGACGAAGCTGACCGGTCCGGTCGAGCCCTCGTTGATGTCACCCGTCGTGACCGGCAGCTGCAGCTGGCCGTCGGCGGTCGCCACCGGCGAGCCGGTCGCGTGCCGCACGCTCCACTTGCCGTTGAGCCCGGTGTCGAACTCGTCGGAGAGCGGCCCGGTGCAGGTCAGCGGCGCGTAGGTCCGCTCCGGATCCACCGGATCCGGGTCGGAGTCGACCGCGAAGCCCTCGAACTCGACCGTGCCTGCCGTGGTGGCGTGCGCGGTCATCGCGATGCCGAGATCCTGCTGGTCGGCCGGCCCGCCGAGGTTGGCCACTCCTCCGACCTGGTTCCAGCTCGTGCCGTTGCTCGAGTAGTAGGCGGTGTAGTTGTCGCCGTCACGGGCGAGCTTGACCCACATCGGGTAGGTGCTGCTGCCGCCCTGGTCGGAGGCGTCGAGCCCGCCGTCACCGTCGGTGTCGCGGAGGAACTCCACGCCACCGGACGGACGGATGCCGACGAAGGCGTAGCCGCCGGAGCTGCCCGGGGCGGCCATGTCGTTGCGCACCATGATGCCGGCCTTGGCCGCGCCCGCGGTGTTGTCCTGGCTGTTCACCTTGACGACGGCCTCCCAGCTGTCGTCGTCGGCCCCGCCCGGCAGGAACAGCGAGCTGTACTGGTCGGTGCCCTGCCAGGTGTTGTTGCCCGCGCCGGTGATCCGGAAGACCCCGTCGGAGACCTTCTCGAACTCGCCACCGGCGTTGGTGAACTGCACCAGGTCACCGAAGAGCTCGCCCACCTGCGCACCGACGATGCGCGACGTGGAGGTCAGCCCGAGGTCGTTGGTGGCGACCGCGGACAGCTCGTAGATGTTCTCCTCGGTCGGGGTGGCCCAGTCGACCGCGAAGGGGGCTGTGTCGTCGACGCCGATCGACTCGCCGTCGACGAAGAACTCCACCTGGGTGACGGTGTTCTCCGCGTCGGTCGCCTCGGCGGTCACCGGCACGGTCGTGTCCGGGTCGAGCTGGGTGCCCTCCTCGGGTGCGGTGATGGTGACCCGCGGCTTGGTCTCAGGCGAGGAGCCCTGACCGATCGCCTCGAGGAAGTTGAGGCGTCGTACCCCGGCGTCGGGGAGAACGACGTACAGCTGGAACGTCTCCCCCGGGTCGGTGACGTCGACGACCACGTCGCGGTAGGTGCGAGCACCGAGGCCCGGCACGTCGGCGGTCCCGAGCAGCGGGCCGTCGGGCGCCCCCCGCCGCAGCTCGACCGTGGTGTCGCTCGCCGCGGCGACGCGGAGCGCGATCTGGTCGATCCGGTGCAGGTTGACCGGCGCGTACGACGCCCACGCGCCGTTCTCGCCGACGAGCGCGTCCTTGCCGCCCGCGATGTCACGGGCCGCGCCCACCGACATCTCAGGAGACTTCCGGTCGAAGAACTCCGCCTCCTTGAGCTTCGGGAAGACCAGCGTCGTCGCCGACCCGGTCAGCGGGTTCTCACCGTTCGCGTCGCCCTGGTCGGTGTAGCGGGCGTCGATGGCGAAGAAGATGTCCTCGTCCGGTGCGTGCCCACCGAGACTGGTCTCCGTCGACCCGGTGAAGCCGGAGAACGGCTGGGTCGGGTGGGCGTGCTCGTCGTGGCCGAGCGCCGGCTGGATCACCACGTCCTCGCCGCTGATCTCGGTGTCCTCGGGGTCGGTGACCTCGACGTCCCACGAGATCTCGTCACCGAAGTCGAAGAACGAGCCGCGGGGCGGCAGGTTGAACGACACCGACGGCTCGGTGTTGCCGACCGTGATCGGCACGGTGGTGGTGCCCTCCTTGCCGTCGGGGTCGGTCACGGTGAGCCGCGCGGTGTGCACACCCTCGGTCTCGTAGGTGTGGCTCGCCGCGGCCTCGGCCGCGTCGACCGTGCCGTCGTCGGTGAAGTCCCACGCGTAGGTGAGCTCCGCACCCTCGGGGTCGGTCGACCCACTGCCGTCGAAGGCGACGGTCAGCGGCGCCTGGCCGGACGACTGGTCGACGTCGATCGCGGCGACCGGCGACCGGGAACCCTGGATGTAGTCGATGCGGTGGAGCCCGGAGTTGGGGTTGTCCCGGCCGAAGCCCCCGCCCCAGTCGAGCACGTAGAGCGAGCCGTCGGGCCCGAACTTGGAGTCGATCGGCGCGAGGAACTGCTCCTGGGGCAGGAAGGGGTTGACCTTCTCGACGGCGTCGCCGGGCTCACGGGAGCCGGCTTCGTCGCTCACCTGGATGGAGTACATCTTGTTGCGCGCCCACTCGTAGAAGAACGGCTTGCCGTCGAGGGAGGCGGGGAACTTCGTGTCCGAGTCGAGGTCGGGGTCGTAGGAGTAGAACGGGCCGCCCATCGGCGCGAGCCCACCGCCCTGGTTGATCACCTCGGGCACCGAGCTGCGCTGGTAGCCGTAGTACATGTCGGCCCCACGTGCGGGCGGCAGCTCGGTCAGGCCGGTGTTGCGCGGCGAGTCGTTGATCGGGTTGGCGCAGTCGAAGTAGTCACCGACCACCGGGCTGTCGCTCGACGAGGTCCCGTAGTCGACGTCGCGGAACGGCTCGTTGTCACCCATGCAGAGCGGCCAGCCGTAGTTGCCGGGCGACTTGATCAGGTTCCACTCCGCGATGCCCGCGGGTCCGCGGGTGTCCGGGGCGTCGTTGTTGTTGTCCGGGGAGTAGTCGGCCATGCTGACCCATCCGGTCTCCTGGTCGATGGAGAACCGGAACGGGTTGCGGAAGCCCATCGCGTAGATCTCAGGCAGCGTCTGGTCGCCGGTGTCCTCGGACTCGGGGAACAGGTTGCCCTCGGGGATCGTGTAGCTGCCGTCCGGCTCCGGGTGGATGCGCAGCAGCTTGCCGCGCAGGTCGTTGGTGTTGGCCGAGGTCTCCCGCGCGTCGTGGAAGGTGCCGTCGCGGTGCGACAGCGGCGCATAGCCGCCGGACGGCTCCGAGTGCGGGTTCACGTCGTCGCCGACGCCGAGGTAGAGGTTGCCGTCGGCGTCGAAGTCGAGGCCGCCACCGGTGTGGCCGGGCTCGTCGGGCAGTCGGCGTGCCGGCACCTCGAGCAGGATCTCCTCGCTGGCGTTGTCGATCGAGCCGTTCTCGTAGGTGAACCGGGACAGCCGGTTGAAGAAGCTCGCCGGATCCGTGTCGTCCTCGCTCGCTGGCGAGTGGTAGACGTACAGGTGGCCGGTCTCGCTGAAGTCGGGTGCGAGCGCGATGCCGAGCAGGCCGTCCTCTCCGCCGGAGTAGACCGGGATGGTGCCGGCCGTGGCGGTGGTCTGGGTCTCGGGGTCGTAGACGCGGATCTCACCGCGGACCAGCTCGGTGTAGAAGACCTTGCCGTCGTCGGCGATGTCCATCGCGAAGGGTGCCGAGGTGTTCTCGTCCAGGGCGACCTTCTCGTAGCTCTCCCACACGGTGCCGCCGCAGTCACCCTCCTCGAGTCCGGCGACGTACTTCACGCCACCGACGAGGTGCGCCATGAAGTCGGGCTCGTCGTAGTGCGACGGGAAGTGGCCCTGGGCGGTGCCCCAGAAGCGCCCGCCGTCGTAGGGCTTGCACCAGCTGATCGGGTGGTCGTAGCCCATCGCGTTGCCGCCCGGGTCGTACGTCGTCTCGTCCATCGTGGCGAGGACGTGGGCGGTGCCGCGGACGTTGTTGGAGAAGTTGTACCACTCGTCGCTGCGGGTCCATCGGTCGTCGGTGAGGTGCTCGGTCGAGGGGTGGGTGTCGTCCTCCACCCGGACCACGCCCTCCTGACCGGGATCGGTGCCGGTGTTGGCGTGGCCGGGCATCAGCGACCCGACCATCTCGTCCCACCAGGCGTAGTCGCCGCGCATGTCGAGCGCGTTGTGCACGGCCGCGATGCCGTTGCCGGCGGCCATCCACTGCTCCAGCGCGGTCTTCTCCTCGGCGGTCCACGGATCGCCGTTGATCTGGAAGGCGACGATCGCGTCGTAGGGAGCGAGGCCCTCCGGAGTGAACACGCCGGTCGAGTCGTCGACGACCGTCACGGCCATGCCCTCGGCCTCGAGGGCAGCCTGGATCTTGGGGGTGCCCTCGGCGATGGCCGCGTCGTGCCATGGGCCGGCGGGCGCCTCGGTGTAGATGAGCACGTGTCCGTGCCCGTCGTGGGCCTGCGCCGGCCAGGGGATGGCGGCCATGACGGAGGCGAGAAGGAGGAGTGCGAGCGCCGGGAGGAGCCGGCGGAGATGACGTACGACGTTCATGACGCTCCTGGGGGAGTGATCGTGGTCACAGGTGAACCTAGGGATACTTTTGCCGAGCGTCAAGCAAAAGTTGGGCTCTCAATTCTCAAAAGCCGTCGAGGGCAGCACAGAAGTGCGTCCGAGAACGCGCGACGGTAGGAGCCCCACGGTGGTCGGGTGCGACCCCGCACGGCCAACGGTGGTCGAGCTGCGAGCCCGCACGGCCGACGGTGGTCGAGGTGCGAGCTTGCGAGCCTCGAAACCACCGCTCGGTCAGTCCGCCGGCTCCACCCGCCGGGGCATGATCAGCCCGCCGATCACCAGCGCGAACGAGCACACGGCAACAGCGACGAAGACGCCGTGCAGCGCCGGATCCAGGATGTCCGCGGGCAGTGCCTCGAGCTCGATGTCGGCGGCCGAACCGCCGACCCGAGCGACCACGAGCGTGTTGGCGATCGCACCGAACATCGCGACGCCGACCGCACTGCCCACCGATCGCGAGAACATGTTGGTGCCGGTGACCACGCCGCGCTGGGACCAGGGGACCGCCGACTGCATCGCGATGATGCTCGGGCTCGCGACGTACCCCAGGCCCAGCCCCAGCACCAGGCAGGTGCCGGTCAACAGCCACACACTGCTCTCCGGACCCACCTGCAGCAGCATCGCGCTCGCGGT
This sequence comes from uncultured Nocardioides sp., assembly GCA_964544855.1. GTDB lineage: Bacteria > Actinomycetota > Actinomycetes > Propionibacteriales > Nocardioidaceae > Nocardioides. The sequence goes on along the minus strand of CAZJDU010000094.1, from coordinate 7,628 downwards.
GACACCGAGCACCGAGCCGAGCAGCAGGCACGGCCGGAAGCCCCAGCGCAGGTAGATCCGGCCGCTGGTCGCGGCCGCGATCGGCCAGCCGATCGCGAGCGAGGCGACCGCGAACCCCGCCACGATCGCACCGGAGCCGAGCACCCGCTGCGCATAGACCGGGACGTACGACGTCACGCCCAGCATCACCACACCGACCACGAACGCGCTGATGGTGGCGGCGTTGAGCACCCGCCGCCGGAAGACCCACAGCGGCAGCACCGGATCCGCCGCCCGGCGCTCCACCACGACGAACCCGATCGCGAGCACCGCCGCGACGACGAAGACGCCGACGCCGCTCACCGACCACCACGGCCACCGGATGCCACCCTCGAGGAGCCCGAGCAGCAGCAGGCCGGCCGCGCCGGCGAGCAGCGCAGCCCCCCAGCCGTCGATCGGCTCGCGGTGGCGACGTACGCCGCCCTCCTGGAAGCTCCGCCACAGCACGACCGCGGCGACCAGCCCCAGTGGCAGGTTGATCCAGAAGATCCACCGCCACGACGCATGGTCGGAGAGGACCCCGCCCAGCGCGGGCCCGACGACGGCCGCCATCGCCCAGACGCTGGCGACGTACCCCTGCGCGACGGCGCGCTCGGCGACGCTGTAGATGTCACCCATGATCGTCACGCCCGCGGGCTGGATCGCTCCGGCGCCGAGCCCCTGGAGGGCCCGGAAGGCGATCAGCACCGGCATGCTCCAGGCGACGGCGCACAGCACCGATCCGAGCACGAACATCGCGATGCCGAAGAGCATGAGCGGCTTGCGGCCGAAGACGTCGGCGAGCTTGCCGTAGATCGGCGTCGACAGGGCCTGCGTGAGGAGGTACGCCGAGAACAGCCACGGGAACTGCGTGAACCCGCCGAGGTCCTCGACGATCGCCGGCACCGCCGTGGCGAGGATCGTGGTGTCGATCGCGACCAGTGCGATGCTCAGCATCACCGCACCGAGGATCGGCCCCCGCTCGCTCCGGAGCCCGACGCTGGCCCGGGTCACGCGGGAGGGGGCTGCGGAGGTCACGTACGACGCCAACCGCGCCGGCCAGCCACGCATTCCCGGGCCTGACGCACCAGGGAGCCGCCGCTCCGGCTCCTAGACTGGCGCCATGGCGCGCCACGAGACCAGGATGCTGCTCCTGGGGGCGGTCGCGCTCTTCGAGCCGGTCAACGGCTACCAGATCCGCCGCGAGCTGCTGTCGTGGCAGGTGGACCGCTGGGCCCACACCAACCCGGGGTCGATCTACCACGGCCTCGCGGCCCTGGCGAAGCAGGGACACCTCGAGCGGCACGACCTCACCGACGGCGGACGCGAGGTCGCGGTCTACGAGATGACCGACCCGGGCAGGGACGAGCTCCACCGGCTCATGGTGACCGCGATCGAGACGGTCGATCCCTTCGACCGGGCTCCGTTCACCGCGGCGTTCTCGATGCTGCCACTGCTGCCCGACAAGGTGGCGTGGGGGAGCCTGGTCCGCCGTCGGGTGGCGCTGGAGGCGGCCGTCGGCGAGCTGGCGACACCTCCGGACGACGGCGCCCCGCCGCAGGCGACCCGGGGCCAGGTGCTGTGGCTCGACCTCGCGGTCGCCGAGCTGGGATGGCTCCGCGAGACCATCGAGCTCATCCGGTCCGGCGATCTGCCCGCCACCATCGGGAGCTGGGCGCCCCCGGCTGATGATCCGGGCTGGCAGATGGAAGCCGACCGGGAGCGCTACCGCGCGCTGCTGGGCCGCTAGGACCTCCGGAGCCCGGGATATCCCGTGGCCCGATGTCGGTGGTCCTCGCTCGACTCAGGCGGCAACGGCCACGCGACTTGCGCCGTGGTGTTCAATCTTGAATAGTCACTGTTCAAACTTGATCACCGAAGGGACATCCTCATGATCCGTGCACGAGGACTCGTGCAGACCTTCCACACCGGCCGGGGGAAGGCAGCGAAGGAGGTCCGCGCCGTCAACGGCGTCGATCTCGACGTGGCCGAGGGCGAGGTCGTCGGCTTCCTCGGTCCCAACGGGGCCGGCAAGACCACCACGCTGCGGATGCTGACCACGCTGCTCCGACCCACCGCCGGCACCGCGACGGTCGCCGGCCACGACGTCGCGACCGACCCCGTCGCCGTACGCCGCAGCATCGGCTACTGCTCGCAGGTCGGCTCCACCTTCTCCGGCGCCTACGCCGGCGACGAGGTCGTCGACCACGGCATGCTCTACGGCGTCAGCCGCAAGGAGGCGGTCGCCAAGGGACAGGAGCTGTTCGAGCGTCTCGACCTCGACGGACTGTGGCGGCGGATGCCGAAGAACATGTCGGGCGGCCAGAAGCGCCGGCTCGACATCGTGATGGCGCTGATCCACTCCCCCGGCCTGGTCTTCCTCGACGAGCCGACCACCGGGCTCGACCCGCAGGCGCGGGCCAACCTGTGGGAGCACATCCGGGACCTCCGGGCCCGGCAGGGTGTCACCGTCTTCCTCACCACCCACTACCTCGACGAGGCGGACGCCCTCACCGACCGGATCGTCGTCATCGACCGCGGCGAGATCGTCGCCAGCGACACCGCGGACAACCTGAAGGCAGCCGTCGCCGGCGACCTGGTGGACCTCGAGGTCGCCACCGCCGAGCAGGTCGAGACGACCCGGGAGCAGCTCGGCCGGCTCAGCGACGACATCACCGTCGAGGAGCGGCATGTCCGCGGTCGGGTCAGCCGCGCCGGCACGGAGGTGCCCGGACTGCTGCGCTCGCTGGACTCGTCCGGGGTGTCGCTGGAGTCGATCGAGATCGCGCGGCCCACGCTCGACGACGTCTTCCTGACGCTCACCGGCCGATCGCTGCGTGACGCGGAGGCCGCGACCGAGGACCCGGCCGCCACCGAGCTCGCCCACGAAGGAGTCAGCCAGTGAGTACGTTCGTCCGTGAGTCCGGCATCGTCTTCCGCCGTCAGCTGCGCATGAACCTGCGCAACCCGGCGTGGGTGATCATCGGCATGCTGCAGCCGGTGCTCTACCTGCTGCTCTTCGGCCCGCTGCTGAAGCCGATGATCGAGCAGCTCGGTGGCAACACCTACACCTGGTTCGTGCCCGGCATGCTGGTCCAGCTCGGCATCTTCGGCGCGTTCTTCGCCGGGTTCTCCCTCATCGGAGAGTGGCGCGAGGGCGTCATCGAGGCGGAGCGGGTCACTCCCGCGCACCGGTCGGCGCTGCTCTTCGGACGGCTCTACCGCGACCTGCTGCAGCTCCTCGTGCAGGCGATCATCCTGGTCACGCTCGGGTTGCTCCTCGGGATGGAGACCACGCTCGGTGGCATCGTGATCGGCGTGTTGCTGACGCTGTTCCTCGGCGGCGCCTGCGCGGCGGGGTCGAATGCGTTCGCGCTGACGACCAAGAGCGAGGACGTCATGGCGCCCGTGATCAACATGGTGATGATGCCGGTGCTGCTGCTCAGCGGCATCCTGCTGCCGATGTCGTTCGGTGCGGCCTGGCTGGAGACGCTCAGCGACCTGATGCCCACCAAGCACATCGTCGACGCGGTGCGCGCGGCCTTCTTCGGCGACGTCGACAGCTCGATGCTCTGGGGTGTCGGCTGGACCGCCGTGCTCTTCGGTCTCGCGGTCTGGTGGGGCACCTCGGTGTTCACGAAGGAGAACGCGTGACGGCGCGAGCGGTCAGGGGCTGAGGACGAGGCGGACCAGCTCGGCCAGCTCGGGTGGCAGGTCCGGCTCCCCCAGCACGACGGCGACGTCGGGTGGACGCTCGATGGCGTAGACGAACCGATCGGGCCGTGGGGCGACACCACTCAGCGGCCGCAGGTCGACGTGCGCCAGGATCGCCCGGCACCGCTCGGCGACGTCGTCGTCCGCGTCCAGGTCGACCTCGGCCTCACGGGTCATCCCCGCGACGCCACCGGTCCGCCGCACGCGCAGCACTCCGGACGGTCGTGCCGGGGCAGGGGCCGCCCTCGGGCTCGGGGCCTCCGCGACCACGCCGACGTCCTGCCAGGCCGTGCGCACCACCTCGGCGTGCGCGCCGGCCATGGCGACGCAGGCGTCGGCGAAGGCGGCGAACCCGGTCGTCGCCGGGATCCCGGAGGTGAGCGCGGCATACCAGATCCGCCCGGCACCGGACCACGTGTCGCCGCCGATCGCCGTGGCAGCGCGATGGAAAGCGCGGTTGGGGATCCCGGAGTTGAGGTGGACACCACCGTTGTCCTCGGCGGTGACGATGTAGTCGTCCATCGCCCCCACCTGCGGGTCCCGTCCGAGGAGCGGGTCGTCGTAGGCCGTGCCGGGCTCGGCCATGGATCGCAGCGCCCGGCCGTCGATGCCCGGCCGGAAGATCCCCTCGCCGACCAGCCAGTCGGCGTCGACCGCCTGCTGGCCGAGCACCCGCTGCTTCACGCACGCGCCGAGCGCGTCGCAGATCGACTCGTTGAGCGCGCCCGGCTGGCCGGCGTACACGAGTCCGGCGGTGTGCTGCACGACCGCGTGCCCCAGCTCGTGCGCGACGACGTCGATCGGCTGGGTGAAGCGCTCGAAGACCTCCCCGTCGCCGTCACCGAAGACCAGCTGAGCACCGTCCCAGAAGGCGTTGTCGTAGTCCCGCTCGTAGTGCACCGTCGCCACCACGGTGGCCCCGCGGTCGTCGTAGGACGCCCGTTCCCAGTCACGCAGCAGCGCCAGCGTCGCCTCGATGCCGGCAGCCGCCTCGTCGACCGCCGCGTCGCCGGACGCCGGCTGACCGGTGGTCCGGACCAGCTCCCCGGGCAGCTCAGCGGTCCGGTGGGCGGTGTGGACCTGCCACGCGAGCCCGCTCGGCACCGGCACCACCGCCGGGGACGACCGCGCCCGGACTCCCCGCAGCGCCGCGTCGATCTCGACCGTACGTCGCCCACGCTCGGCGACCTCCGGACCACCGCGAGCGGCCAGTCGCTCGAGCAGGTACGGCGGGACGAATCCATCCATGCACCGAACCCTAGGACGCTGCTGAACCAGGCAGCCCGCACGGCACGCGGCGGGCCGGATGAGCGAGCAGGGCGCGCGTGCGTCGTACCGGCGCACTCGGCCGGCCCGCCGGGCCCTACACTCACCCCGATGAATCGACCAGCGGCCGGGCGCTCGATACCGTCGTGGGTCCTGGCCATGGTGGCGTGGATCTGCGCGGTGTCGCTGTTCGGCTTCTTCGGGATCATGTTCGTGGCCACGGCCGCCGAGGCACGGGAGGCGCTGGAGCACGGCGAGCCCGGCACCTTCAGCGCCGACCACACGGAGCGGCACGGGCGTGCGAAACGGCACTGGGTCGGCACGTTCGTCAGCGACGACGGCACCGTCACCGAGCCGGACGTCGCGCTCACGCAGACCGGGTGGGTCGGCCACGACGACGAGCCGCCGGTCGTGGACGCCGCGCTCGGCGGCTCCGAGGAGCATCCACGGGCCTACGACCGTGACTACGACGTCGCCGGACGGACGGTCATGGGCATCGTTGCTCTGGCACTCAGCGCCCTGGTCGGCCTCGGCGGGCTGGTGGTGAGAGTCATCCGGGCACGGCGGGCGCAGCCATCGGCTGACGGTCCGGGCGACCCTCAGCCGTCCAGCTGGTAGATGTCGGACTCGGGCGGCAGCTCGACCTCGGGCTCGACGTCGAAGTCGCGGAACTCGAAGTAGCCCTCCTCGTCGTCCTGCAGCCGGATCACGTGATGCGGCTCGTCGGCCCTGACGTAGATCTCCGAGCTCTGGTCGTCTCCCTCGCGCACGGTGACGATGTCGTAGCCGTCGACCGTGCTGAGGCCGCGGTTGGTGTACTCGGTCTGCTCGCCCGGGGCGAGGTAGGCCACGAACTCGTCGACGTCGCAGAAGGCCTGGAAGGTCTCGGCCAGCCCGTCGTTCTCCACCCATCGGCCGTCGACCTGGTCGATGATCGTCGACGGATCACCGGAGGTCGTGCCCCAGAACTCGTTGTCGGGGCGGACCAGCGACCGCCCCTCCGTGCGCAGGAACTCCACGGTGCCGTTGCCCTGGCCGTAGTCGAGGGTGCCCTCGCAGTCACCGGACCGGCTCAGCGCGACGTCGACCGAGAGCCGCTCGTCGTCGTCGCTGCGGAACCGCGCCTCGACGTACATCGCATCGACCTCGCCGGTGGCGTCGTGGCCGGCAGCGACGATGTCGCGAGCGTCCAGCGCGGCGAACTCCTCGATCTGCTGCTGCCGCTCCGCCTCCGGGTCGGGCGACGGAGGTGGGCTCTCGCTGAGGACGAGCGCCGCCCCGCCCCCGGCGACGAGCGCCGATGCTGCGGCCACGATGCCCACGACGATGAGCGCACGACGCCGACGTCGGGGCGGGGGCGGGGGTGGCGAGGGCGGAGGCGGCGGGAGTCCGGCCGCGGCCCGTGCAGGCGGCCCGGGCGGGGGTGGCGAGGGCGAAGGCGGCGAGGGCGGAGGCGGCCCGGGCGGGGGCGGCACGGGCGCCGGCGGACGGACGGCGGTGCCCGGGAGCGGCGTCGCGGTGCTGGCGACCGCGCGACCGGTCGGCGGCAGCCGCAGCGCCGCCTGCAGGTCGGCCCGCAGGGCTGCGGCCGACCGGTAGCGCTGAGCGGGATCCTTGGCCATCGCCAGTCGCAGCACCCGGTTGGTGGCCTGCACCATCGCGGCGTCGCCCTCGAGCTGCGGCACGGGTGCGGTCAGATGGCCCTGGATGACCTCGTACTCCGTGCTGCCGGTGTACGGCGGACGCCCGGTCAGCGTCACCCAGAGCAGGCAGCCGAGCGCGTAGACGTCGGTGGCGATGCCGGCGGCGGCACCCCGATGCAGCTCCGGGGCCATGTACGACGGCGTCCCGGCCACCTGACCCGCGCGGGTCTGGTCGGCATCGAACCGGCGGGCGATCCCGAAGTCCGCGAGGTAGGCATGCAGCGCCCCGTTGCGGATCCGGATCAGCACGTTGCCGGGCTTGATGTCGCGATGCACGAGGCCGGCGTCGTGGGCGTCGGTGAGCCCGCTGGCGACCTGCTCGATGATGTCGAGCGCGTCCACCACGGGCGGCGGCCCGGCGGTCGCGACCATCCGCCCGAGGTCACCGTCGGCGACCAGCTGGCTCGCGATGTAGAGGTAGCCGTCCTCCTCGCCGTGGGCATAGACCGCGACCACGTGCGATGACTCCAGCGAGGCCTGCGCCCGGGCTTCGCGGATGAAGCGGTCGCGGAACTCGGGGTCGTGCGCGACCTGGGGAGCGATGATCTTGAGCGCCACCTCACGGCCGAGGTTCTCCTCCTCGGCTCGGAAGACCACGCCCATGCCGCCCTGACCGAGCCGTCCGATGATGCGGAACCGCCCGATCCGGGCGCCATCGGCCGGAAATCCGAGAGGCACGTCGATCGGCACGCTGTCGTTTCTACCTGACGCGGTCCAGCCGGCCTCCCCCGGCGTGCCGCCCGGCCCTGCCGGTTCCTCCGATCGGTCGAGGGGGCGACGCCGCTCGGTTCCAGCAGGAGGGCGCGCAGCCGACGTCACCGCCCCCGGAGTCACGAGGGCATGTCTGCCACGTCGGGACACACGGCCTAGGGCATGCCCGAGGTGCGTCGGTGGAATCTGAGGTCGCCGTTGGGGAGTCGGTCGGTG